>NZ_JBIRVR010000002.1:0-303195 GCF_044387105.1 Streptomyces sp. NPDC020379 | reverse complement strand
CGCCGTGTCCGGTGCCGCCGTTGTTGATCCAGGCGTTGACGACGCCGTTGTCCTGGAGGACGAGGTAGTCGGCTTTGCCGTCGCCGTTGATGTCGACTCGGTAATCGCCAAGAAGAGGTTTGGACTTGATGTCCACGTGTTGCCGGACCCAGCCGTCGGCGGCCGCACGCTCGAGGCCGCCGTAGAAGGCGTCCGCCATCTTGACGTAACCGCTGTCCTTGGGATGCAGATCGTCGGAGAGGTCTCGTGTGGTGACCGCACCCATGTCCACGTATCCCACGTGGAAGCCCTTGCTCCGCCGATCTGCCACCAATTGCGGCACCACGGAGTTGAATTGCTCGATGCGTCTCTGGGTACCGGCGTCCGACGAGGGGACCAGCGAAGAGACCAGCACCGTCATGTCGGGAGCGGCCTTCGTGATCTTGTCTATGAGCTCGCCGAGCCGGTGAGGAGCCGTGTCCACCTGGTAGTTGTCGTGCATGTCGTTGGTGCCTATGTGCAGCAGCACCACATTCGGCTTCGCTGCCGACAGCCATTTGCCGATGTTGTCGGACAGCCCACCGATCTTCCAGCCCCAGTGACCTTCGTGATCGGGGTCGGGCAGCTTGCCGTTCCGTTGAGTACCCACGAAATCGAGATTGTCCGTGTGGGGGACCAACCGGTTCCATAGTTCGGCACGGTAGCCGGACCCATTCGAGCTACCGGCGCCATGGGTGATCGAGTCGCCCAGGGGCATCACCGCGAGCCGCGGCACCTTCCAGTTCTTGGCTACGACTGCCGGTGCGACCACAGGAGCCGGCTGCTGACCGCTACTCGCGGATTCCTGGTCCCCGCGGGCGGACGCGGACTGCGCGCCGTCGGAGAGGACACCGACAGCCAACATTCCGGCCGTCACGGCCAAGGTCAGTGTGCGGGTCACGAGTCCCGTCGACGTACGTGATCGCGTCGCCTGCCACAGCACGCGCCGCCTGCCGGAGCGCCATGCAGCGCTCCGGGCATGAGGACTTCTCTTCAAGACAATGGCTTTCTGTCACAGATTTTCTGAGGCAGCCCCATGGGCCACCGACGCTTCGGCATCACGGACCGGCGGGGCACGCCGCGATCCGATCGCGACGAGCCCCGCACCTTTGCTGCCGATCAGGGCTGCTTGAGGAGGTCCTTCTCGCCATGGGTACCGGCCGCGTCCACGGCGGGGTACAGGCTGAGATTGCCGTCGGACCACCGGACGAGCACGTCGTTGGGCCGAGCGTTGGCAGCGAAGGCACCGGCCGTCACCGACAGGGTGTTCTGCCAGGCGGACTTCTCACCGCGGATCTGGATCTCGTCGCGGAACGCCTTGGCCGGGTCGGAGTTGACCCCGGGGAAGACGCTGGCCGAGCCGTTGACCCAGCGGATCAGAAGATCGGCGGTCCCCTTGCCGGTGAACTCTCCGGAGCTGATCTGCTCGATGTAGGTCCCGGCCTGCATCGCCTTCTGGAGCTGCTTCTCCTGCTTGAGCCCGTTGGTGCCGAGGTCGGAGAAGAGCGAGATGGAGCCGTCGACCCAGACGACGAGCAGGTCGTCGCGCAGGGAGTTGGCGGTGTACCTGCCGACCGTGATCAGCTTGGCGTACTTCACCCAGGTGTCGTTGGCGGGCCTGAGCTGTTCTTCCTTGCTGAACCCGCTCAGGCCGACGTGGGAGAACCACGTCACCTCTCCGTTGCGCCAGCGGACGACCAGGCCGTCGGTACCACTGCCGGTGAAGTTGCCGCCCGCGATGGAGACGGCGTACTGCCAGCCGCCTCCGCCGACCTTGTACTCGGCGGAGAAGGGGTAATCCGGGTCGTTGCGGTCGGCGCCCTGGAAGATGCTGGCCGAGCCGTCCTTCCAGGTCACAAACAGATCCATGTGCCGGCTTCCGCCGGGAGAGCCGCCGGTGAAGTAGCCCGGGACGACGTGCTGTGCGTCCTTCCACGCCTTCCCGCGGAGGAGGTCGCGAGAGCTGGTCTGCTGAATCCAGCCGGCGATGTCGTCGACGCGGGTGTCGATGGCTCCGGTACGGGTTTCCTTCTCGTCGGCGCCGAAGCAACCGCCCTGCCAGGAGCGGCTGTTGATGCCGACCAGCTCAAAGCGACCGTTCATGTTCCGGAAAGCGGGGCCGCCGGTGTCGCCCTGGCAGACCGCCGCGCCGTCGGACTTGCCGACGAGACCGACCGTGGCGTCCTTCACGGCGCCCACGGTGAACTTCGCGTAGTGCAGACGGTCAGGAACCCATTCGTCCTTGGTGCGCCCGTATCCCGTGACCCACAGGTCCTCGCCGTTGACCGGGGCGTTGAAACCGAGGCTCGCGGGAGCGACACCGGCGACCGGCGCGGCCAGCTTGGCCATCACCAGGTCACGGTCGTCGCGGGGGACGAGCTCCACGACGTCCGCCACGCTGCCGGTCTCCCGGGTCAGGTCGGAGCGACCGATGGTGGCCGTGGTCTTCAGCTTGGGCGCGCCGGCCGGGACCTTGAGGCTCTGAGCGGGGTTGTCGGCGAAGCAACTCGCGGCGGTGACCAGCCACTGCGGCGCCACGAGCGCGGCCGAGCAACTGCGCTGGCCGTCGATCTGGCTGCCGATGTCGAGCTTGGCCGTGAAGGCGAACGAGTCGTTGACGCTCTGACCCACGACGGCATGCGCGGGGGCGGCCGTCAGTGTGCTCGCCGTAACGGCAGTTAAGAGCAGTCCTGTGAGCCACGCTGTGCGTGGACGTCTGCCAGACATGTGGTTATTCCTTGATGGTGAGGCATGGCTCGGCCACTGGATGGGCCGAGCGGAAGAAGTGGAAGCGGTAATTCGGATTCGGTACGGCGGCACGCGGTCATCGTGGGTTTCCACCACGCCCGATGAGGTGCCGCAGGCGGTATCCGCCCGTCATCCGGTGACGCGGAGCTCCAGCAGGACAGCCTGCTTGCGAGTGTCGCCTGCTTCGCCGAACGCCGTGTAGTCGTTCTTGGGCGCGCTGACGGTCGACTCCTTGCCGTCCAGGGTGACCTTGGCCTCGACGGGGTGGTCCTCGGTCACGATGGCGTAGGCATCGGCAAGCTCAAGGGAGAGGTAGCCCTGCTTGCCCTTGACCGCGAAGCAGAACTCCTTCTGGCCGGTGCGGGATCTGACCTTGATGTCATGGGTGGCCGCACAGTCGGTGAGTGAGATGTGCCCATCGCCCTTGAACAGCTTGATGCCTCGCTCATTGAGGATCTTCGCAGCCTCGGGGTACTCGAACTTCTCGACGCCGAACGGCATCTCATCGTCGCCGGCCGCGACGGCGACCTTTGCTGGCGCGCTCTGCGGAGCGGTCGTCTGAGCCACTGACGAGGTGGTGAACCCTGCAAGCAGAGCGATCGTCGCGACAGTGGTGGTAACTAGGGCTTTTCGGGCGCGAGGTATTGCCACGTTCGCCTTCCGGCTCAAGAGGGTGGGGCTGGCGTGACGCCCCAGGATGTCCGCCAGTAAAGCATATGTATGATGCTCGCAAACACACCCTCAGTTAGAGCCGTGTCACGGGTGGTTACGGCATTTCGGGGCGATGGGTGCAGCACGTCACGCTCTGGAATCACGCCTGCTCTCGGCACTGCCGACCGTGTGTAGTCGCACCACCTGATCCCGGAGTGCGGCTTGCCGCGGTCCGGGCCGAGTAGAGAGATGGCCTGAATGAGACGGCGATTGCGTTCCGTTGGTGGAGCGCTGCAGAACCCCAGAAGCAGACAGAGGAGAGCAGGGCGGTTATTCGGGTTGCGCGGGGTATGCGCGACGTTGCTCCCTGCGACGCTCGTTGTCGGCCTCCTTGGCGGCTCCCCGGCAGCTGCGGCCGACGGTCCGGACGACTCGCAATGGCGGAGCCAGTGGGATCGCGGGCTGGTGGTCAACCTATGGACAACCGGTGGCCCTGGCATTCAAGAGGGCGGCCGAGGAGGCGCTGCTGGGCTCGGACGAGGACATCAAGAAGTTCCTCGCCGCCAGGGACGAGATCCAGAACGACGATGACGCCATCGATGTCAGCCGCGTCTTCAACGTGGGCGGGCTGGCGGTCCGACAGGCAGCCAGAAAGGCCCTGGAAGGTACTCCGGAGGACCTTCGCACGTTCTTGAAGGATGGCTGGAAGGCTCCGCTCGAGGACGACCAGCGTGTCGAAGCCTCCCGTGTCATCTACTACGGGGGGTACGGGGTCAAAGAGGCGGGCAAGGCGGCCCTGAACGGCACCCCGGCCGATGTCGCCAAGTTCCTTGATGTCGGCCAGTACGAAGAGCGTGAGACGGACAACAACGTCCTCGCCTCGCAGATCATCAATGCGGGCGGCCCGAATGTGAAGGCAGCGGGCAAGCTCGCGCTCAAGGGCACCCCAGACGATGTGGTGGAGTTCCTTGAAGTCGGTCAGTTCACTGCCCGCAATCGCGACCAGGAACACGCCTCCATCGCGGAGCTCACCAAGCAGGCCGAGCAAGCGGGCTTGCAGGCCGAGCAGGCGACAGAAAATTCTCAGAAGGCGTCCGCTCGCGCGGTGACGGCCTCGCAACTGGCCAAGGAGTCCGCGCAGAAGGCGGCCAAGGAAACCCAGGCGGCCAAGGACGACTCCAAGAGGGCCGCTGTCAAGGCCCAGCAGGCAGCGGATGCGGCACGGTCCGCTGCCAGTGCGGCCCAAGAAGCAATCGGCGCTGCAGACGCCGCCGAGCGCTCCGCTCGCGTTGCAGCTCTCGCTGCTGCCCAGACCGCGAGCGCCGCCGATGCCGCCGCCGAGGCTGCGACTCAGGCATATAACGCCGCCATTGCCGCAGGTAAGGACGCGGGCAAGGCGGAGGACGCCAAGAACTTCGCGAAGCAGGCGCGCGAGGCGGCTGGGCTCGCGAAGAAGTCTGCAGCAGCTGCGGATCAGGCACGCAAGGCGTCATCGGCCGCTGGGGACGCAGCAAGGGCGGCGCAGAGCGCCGGCGTCAATGCCAATGCCGCAGCCGATGCTGCTGACGAGGCGAACCAGTACGCCGACGCTGCTGGTGTCCACTCGGGCGAGGCGCAGGCGGCTGCTGCGGAAACCCGTCGTCACGCACGGGAGGCCAACCGCGCTGCGGACGCTGCGGAGTCGCTGGCCCGCAAGTCGGCCGACGCCGCTGGGGAGGCCCGGGACGCGGCCAACTCGGCTGCCGACCACGCCAACAAAGCTGCAGACGCTGCCGAGGAAGCAGCCAAGCACGCGGGCGAGGCCAAGGATGCGGCCGCAGAGTCCGCCAAACAGGCCGAAGCGGCCAGGCAGGCCGCCGAAGCGGCGAGCAAGGCAGTAGCCACCGCCAAGAAGGTGTTCGCGATCGCCCGGGATGTCGAGGCGGAAGACCTCGCCACCCGTACCGCGGCCGCAATCGAACGCGCCAAATCCGCGAAGGCACGAGCGGAGAAGTTCACATCCGAGGCTGCGGCCCAAGTGGTGGAGGCCAGGAAGCTGGACGACACTTCCAAGGTTCTCACCGCGGAAGCAGCCAAGCCCGGTGTCGATGTCAAGGCGACCGCAGCCAAGGGCCGTGACCTTGCCCTGCGGGCCCTGAAAACGCGTGGCCCTTTCGGCCAAGCGGCCGCCGCCCGGGCCCTGTCCGGTGCTGACAGCGACGTCATGGAGTACCTGCGCAGCGGCTGGGAGCAGGCAAGCCAGGACGAGATCCGCCAACAGGTCGTCGACCTGTCGGTCCAGAGCCCCTACGCATCTGTCCGTACCGCAGCCCAGGAGGCGCTCAGGGGCAGTGACCAGCAGATCAGGGACTTCTACGCCACCGGCCAGTACACGGCCGGGGTTACGGACTACAGCGTCCGCGTCTCCCAGATCAACAACGCCGGCGGGCCAGGTGTGAAGACGGCGTCCAAGGCCGCTCTCGCCAGCAAGGACCCCAAAGACCTGGTCGCCTTCATCACCAACGGTCAGTACCAAGCACAGAATGACGACGAACTGGTCCTGGCCTCCAGGCTCGTCAATGACGGCGGCCCGGAAGTAAAAGCTGCTGCCAAGGTGGCCCTGTCCGGCCCTGCAGACCAGTTGCACAGCTTCATCCAGGTTGGCCAGTACATGGCTGACCGGAAGGACCAACTCGCCGCCACCCATATTGCCCAGCTCCAGCTCCTGATCGCCCAAGGCTCCCAGATCGAGGCGAAGGCACAGGAGAATCGCTGGACCGCGGCCAGGGCCGCAGCCGTCGCCCAGGGCGCCTCCGCCGAGGCCCAGAAGGCAGCAAACGAGGCCCAGAAATCAGCGGACCAGGCCAAGGGATACGCCGCCGATGCCGCCGAGTCCGCCCGCCAGGCTGAGTCTTCCGCAGCCAGGGCAGCGAAATCCGCCACCACGGCACGCAACGCCGCCGACGCAGCCGACCGTGACGCTGACGATGCCACGGCTTCTGCAGCCCAGGCGGAATTCTCCGCTACTTATGCCCGGCAATCGGCCAGTGAGGCAGCTGCGTCCGCAGACGACGCTCGCGCCTCTGCTCGGGACGCAGGTAGGAGCTCCGACGAAGCGAAATCCCTTGCATCCCAGGCATGGAAGGACGTGCTGAAGAAGCGTCAGGCCGAGCAGGCAGAAGCGCAGCGCCTGGCCGAACAGCAGCGTAAGGAGAAGGAGAGGAAGGACAAAGAGAAGAGGAAGTGCCACACGACTCCTGACCGTCCCGGGAACGAGTTGAGCGGCATGGCATGCATGCGCGGACCGGGCGAATGGACCATGGACACCGACCCGCCCGACCTTTCCGTGCTGAAGCTCGCTGCCTTCGTATGGGGAGTGGACGATGTGGCGGCGGACTGCATAAAGGATCCCTCGGCAGGCAAATGTGCCGTGTCCATCTTCCTGGCTCTGCCCACCGACAGGCTCGCGGGATGGACCGAGAAGGGAGTCGAAGGCGCGATCAGGATGTCGTGGGTAGGGAAAAGAGCCGAGAAGTGCCTTAAGTGCTTTCTCGCCGGCACCAAGGTGCTCATGGCAGACAACTCGACAAAGAATATCGAGTCCGTCAGGGTCGGCGATCTGGTGACTGCCACGGATCCCGTCAGCGGCGAGACGGGTCAGCGCAAGGTGACCGATCTCATCGTCACCGAGCATGACAAGCTCTTCAACGAGCTGACCATAGCGACTCCGCAAGGCGCGGAGAGGCTCACGGCCACTCATGAGCACCCCTTCTGGTCTCCGTCGGAGCGAGATTGGGTCGAGGCTGCCAAGCTTCGTCCCGGAATGACCCTCAGGACTGTCGACGGAAGCGCCGTCAAAATCGAAGGCAACCGACCCTTCGCGAAGACCGCCAGGACCCACAACCTGACCGTTGACGGTCTGCACACGTACTATGTGCTGGCAGGCACCACGCCGGTCTTGGTCCACAACAGTAATTGCGGGCCAGACCTCGGTGGCAACTGGACGCCTCGCACGAAGTCGGCAATTAACGGCGTCGCTGACTGTGATCAGTGTGCTCTCGATATTCAGAAAATGCTCGGGGGCGGTGACATCTACCAAGTCGCTGGTCGATTCCATGGCGCCCGACCATACGTGTACCGTGGTGTCGAGACCAACTGGCCTCAGCATTATGTTGTCATCAAGGATGGAAGGGCATTTGACGCCTGGACCGGCAGAGGCGGGGAATCAATCGAGGACTATATGAAGAACTTTGCAGACCCGAAGATTCCTGGCGACGATGCAAATGAGATCCTTAAGCTGACTCCAGGGACTCTGACGCCAAATCCAGATAGCGGTGGCCTCACCTGGAGGCCCAACTCATGACGGCCGAGATGCTGCCAGTCGAACTGCTTCTGAGAAACCTCAAGCTCAGGCCGTCGATGTTCTTTCTGGACGGCTCGTTCGCGCAATATGTTGCATTCCTTTCAGGGTGCGACGTTAACTCAGAGGTTACGGAGGGCCCTCTTCTTGACGGGTTCGCCGAGTGGATCGCAGCAGATATGAGAAGCGGCGACAACTTGACTTGGCCGGTTCTCGTTCTCCGATCCATCTGGCCGGACTGGAGTGGTTCTGTATCGGACTGGAGTGATCTGGATGCGATTTTCGAGAAGCGTGCGGTTCGAGCTCTCTTCGATCTGCTAGCCACCTTCAAGGGAGTCGACCCAGCTGTTCTCGATCCCGCGGACGATGGAGCGCCGTGACGGCCTAGTTTTTCTCGACGGTGTTATCGCTCAAACTTGTCGATAGGAGCCGTCGGCCAAACGGGATCCCAAGCCAGAAGCCCCACTGACGACCCTTCAGTGGGGCTTCGTGGAACACGCGCTGATCCGCGCTCGCGAATTCTCCGCCTGCATAGCGTGGTTGGATTTCCTCAGCATCAACGCCCCGGTGGTACGGGCATACCGCCGCCTGGGCTTCACGCTGTGCGGGCTGGGGGCGCTGTTTATGAGCTGGCGCATTTGTTGGTGAGGGCCCCGTCGCCGGGCGGGTCGAACCGAAGGTTCCAGGAGGAGCAGCAACGATGGATCGCGTGATCGACATTCCGGAACGGCGGGTCGGTGAAGGGTTGCGTTTCGTCTGGGACGACGGTTTTGAGATCGAGGTGAGGGCCGACGAGGCGGAGGTCGTCATCAAGGCCAACCAGGCCGGATTGACCTCCCTGGCACGTCACTTGGTGACTCTTGCCCAGGAAGGTGTAGGCGTGGGTTCCCATGTTCACCTGACGTCGGGCCAAGAGATCGAGTCCGACCTTGACCTTGTTCTTGAGCGGATGGGGGGAGGATCTCATCTGCGAGTCTCGGCAAGGGGCATGAACCCTACGCAATGGCCTTGACGCCAGTGAGGAAATCCGCCCACGCGGTCGGGGTGAAGGTCAGGGCCTGGCCGTGAGCGTCCTTGCTGAGCGCTCCAGCGCTGCGCCAAGCGGCTGGAGCGTCAGGCTCGCGGCCCCTTGTCCTTGGTGTGGGCTATGTACTGGCCGGTCTTGATGAACGCCGCGCGGTCCTCGGGCGTGCCCTCCAGTGCGGCAATGCCCGCAGCTCTGACGTGAGGGCCTCCCGTGTCCATGATTTGGGCGATGAGGACAGAGTTGTCGGAGTCCCGGGCTGTGTACTGGCCGGTCTTGAGGAAGGCGACGCGGTCGTCGGGCGTGCCCATCAGTGCGGCAAGACCCATCTCCCTGACCTTGCGTCCGCCTTGGTCCATGATTTGCGCGATGAGGACAGAGTTGTCGGAGTCCCGGGCTGTGTACTGGCCGGTCTTGAGGAACGTGACGCGGTCGTCGGGCGTGCCCTTCAGCGCGGCAAGACCCATCTCCCTGACCTTGCGTCCGCCCTCGTCGATGATCCGAGAGATGAGGATTTTGTTGTCCTTGTCCTGCGCTTCGTACTGCCCCTTCTCCAGGAAGGCGCGCATCGCCGCCGGGCCGCCGGCGATGGCTGCATTGCCGTCGTCGCTCACGACGGAACCCGGCTCCGCGGCACTGATGATGCGCAGGATCTCGAGGCGGTCGTTCTCGGCCTGCTGGTCCTTGTCCGCAGGCTTCTCGGTCGGACGCTGGACGGGAGAGCTGTGGGCGGACCGGGCCGGCGCGGCGGAATCCGCGAACGCCGGTGAGGCGAGCAGGACGGTCGGAGCGATAGCGGCGGCGGCGATCAGCGCGGGCATTCTGGACAGTTTCAAGGCAACAGTCACCCTTCGTGGTGCAGATGTCGTTTACGTCGGTTGACTGTATGAGTCCTACGTACCGTGATCCACGGGTTTGATCCGGACAACTGACGTGTTCTCGTGGGCCGGACCCGAGGAGGCGATGCCGAGTCGGCGATCGCTGTCAGTCCCGGGACGGGCAGCAGCCGAGTTCCCCCTCGGCCAGAGCCAATTCCTCCCGCGCCCTCTCCCGTACAGCCGCGCTCGCCGACCTCTGGTGTTCCAGAAAGGCCGCCACAAACCCCGCCCTCCGCGTCGGCGGATACTTCTTCTCCGTCAGGAACGGGAGGTCGTTCGCGACCATGCTTCGCGCCACCAGCAGGGGAGTGTCGCTGTGCAGCGGGCGGAACGCGGGATTGCGCAGGCCCGGGCCCGGGTGGCCGGGGAAGAATTCGCCCAGCATCATGCCGTCCGCGACGAACGACGGCTTGAGGCGTTCGTGGACGCGGACCACCGTGTCCGCCGGCACGCCGGGCAGTACCAGGATGATCGTCTTGTCGATGACGTGCGGGCCGCCGCGCGGTTCCATCGCCTGCCAGTGCGCCTTGAGCGCGGCCGTGGCCGCCAGCAGGGACGGTTCATCGGTCGCGGGCGGCACGGCGAGGGCGAAGCGGAGCAGGTCCAGCCGCAGAGCCAGCGGGACGAAAGGGCAGACGGCTCCGCGGCGGCCGAGGTCCGGATGCGGGCGGGCGACGTGGCCGGAGACCCAGTCGGCCACGGGCCGGAGCCGGTCGTGGGCGGCCGCCTCCCGTTGGTCGTACAGCCGTAGGAGTGCCGGAGCGACGTACGCGTATCGGTGGCTCATGATGCGGTTCCCCCGTTGTGTCGTGGTGCCTCTGAAGACAGAAACGGGCCGGAGTGGAGGCGCGGTTGAGTAGGAGGGCGAAAGTCGCACGGCCGTGCCGGTGGCGCACCCCTATTCGTGACCACGGTGGCTACGTCACCAGCGCGGACCCGAACTCGACGAGCAGTAAGGCGGAGGCCGCCAGCAGCAGTACCCCGGAGCCGCCGAGCAGCAGCCGGTAGCCGCGGGTGCCGATCCGGTGGCGGGCGCGGGCCACGATCAGGGCGAGCGCCGCCTTGCTGCCGACGAGCAGGGCGTAGAAGCCGAGGAGGAAGCCGCCCGCGCCCGGCGGGCTGTCCCGCCAGGCCGCCACCAGCAGCGGCGCCCCGGTCGTCAGCCAGAACACCCAGGGGTGCGGGCTCAGCAGATTGACCAGCACCCCCTGCCACAGCGTCCGCCGCCCCTCGGCGCGGGCCGCGGTGGCCTCGCGCGCGGCCGGGACCTCCGCGGTGCGGGACTCGCGCAGCGTCGAGGCGCCCAGCCAGGCCAGGAACAGGCCGCCGACCACGCCGCCGGCGGAGATCGCCCGCTCCGGCAGCATCGCCAGCACGGTCACCGAAAGGATGATCACCGGCAGGTCGGTGATCAGCGGCACCGCCGCCACCCGCAGGCCCACACCCAGCCCGCCGCGCAGCGTCCCGGACAGCACCAGGGCGAGCAGCGGGCCCGGGCTGATGCCCGCGCTGAAGCCCAGCGCCACCCCCAGAGCCAGCTCTTCCATGACCACGCCTTCCTTCGGCAAACGGCCGGGCAGGGCAGGAGCACGTGTGAAATCCACGCGGAGCACATGCGAAATCCGCGCATATTCACTGACATCTACGTTGTCCCTGTATCGCACAAGACGCGAGTCGTCGGCGCGGAGTTGACGGCGCGGTCACCCGTAGCGGTAAAGCGGTCACCCGCACCGGTGACGGGGGAGACCGGGTTCGGTCCATGTCAGGACAACCTGACCTCCGAACTTCCCGTCATCCGGTCCCCCGGCTACGCTCCCTTCGTGGCGACCCATCGATCCCTCCAGTTCAGCCTGGACCGCAGCAGCCCCGTACCGCTCTACTACCAGCTGTCGCAGCAGCTCGAAGCGGCCATCGAGCAGGGCGCGCTCGCCCCCGGCAGCCTCCTGGGCAACGAGATCGACCTCGCCGGCAGGCTGGGCCTCTCCCGGCCCACCGTCCGGCAGGCCATCCAGTCGCTGGTGGACAAGGGTCTGCTCGTACGGCGCAGGGGCGTCGGTACGCAGGTGCTGCACAGCCAGGTCAAGCGCCCGCTGGAGCTCAGCAGCCTCTACGACGACCTGGAGGCCGCCGGGCAGCAGCCCGCCACGCGCGTGCTGCGCCATCTGGTCGAGCCGGCCACGGCGCGGGTCGCCGCGGCCCTCGGGGTCGCGGAGGGCGCCGAGGTCGTCCTCATCGAGCGGCTGCGCCTCGCGCACGGCGAGCCCATGGCCCACCTGCGCAATCACCTGCCCGTGGGCCTGCTCGACCTCGACGGCGAGAAGCTGGCCGAAACCGGCCTCTACCGCCTGATCCGCGCGGCCGGCATCACCCTGCACAGCGCCCGGCAGACGGTCGGTGCCCGCGCGGCCACCGCCGAGGAGGGGGAGCGGCTCGCCGAGCCGGAAGGCGCGCCGCTGCTGACGATGGAACGGACGACGTACGACGACACCGGGCGCCCGGTGGAATTCGGCTCGCACATCTACCGGGCGTCGCGCTACTCCTTCGACTTCCAGCTGCTGGTTCGCCCCTGAGGGCGATGAACGGGTCAGTCCGTCAGAATGTTCGGACAAAGCATTGACGGGGTGTGGCGTCCGCCACTAGAACTCACCCACGGGCGGCAGCCCCGCACGGTCCCGCCGAAACCCCGGCGGACGGCGGTGACGGATGGTGACGGATACTTGGGCGGTTGGGCCCGCAGGACGGGGTCCGGCCGCACCGTGAAAGACAGTGAGAAGGGCATCTCCTCGTGGCAAGGGTTCGGACAGGCGTACGCGCGGTGAGCGCCGTGCTGGCAGCGGTGCTCGGCGCCACCTTGGCGGGGTGCAGCAGTACGGGTGGAAAGCGCGCCGAGGAGCGGGCCGCGAAGGCGTCCCAGGGGAAGGCCAATGTCTCCACGCCCCGCTGGACCTTCGCGATGGTCACCCACTCGGGCGATGGCGACACCTTCTGGGACATCGTCCAGAGCGGCGCCAAGCAGGCGGCCGCCAAGGACAACATCAACTTCCTCTACGCCCACGACGTCGAGGGGAACAAGCAGGCCCAGGACGTGCAGGCCATGATCGACCAGAAGGTCGACGGCCTGATCGTCACCCTCGCCAAGCCCGATGCCATGAAGGACGTCGTCGCCAAGGCGGTGAAGGCCGGCATCCCGGTGATCACCGTGAACTCGGGCTCCGAGCAGTCCAAGGACTTCGGCGCGCTCACGCACGTGGGCCAGGACGAGACCATCGCGGGCGAGGCCGTCGGTGACGAGCTCAACAAACGCGGCAAGAAGAAGGCGGTCTGCGTCCTGCACGAGCAGGGCAACGTCGGCCACGAGCAGCGCTGCGCGGGTGTGAAGAAGTCCTTCAAGGGCGAGGTGCAGAACCTCTACGTCGAGGGCACGAACATGCCCAACGTGCAGTCCTCGATCGAGGCCAAGCTCCAGTCCGACAAGGACATCGACACCGTCGTCACGCTCGGCGCGCCCTTCGCCCCCACCGCGGTCAAGGCCGCCCAGCAGGCCGGCAGCAAGGCCGAGGTCGACACCTTCGACCTCAACCCCCAGGTCGCCAAGGACCTGCAGAGCGGCGCGCTCGGCTTCGCCGTCGACCAGGACCCGTACCTCCAGGGCTACGAGGCCGTGGACCTGCTCTGGCTCTACAAGTACAACCGCGACATGCTCGGCGGCGGCCGCCCCGTCCTCACCGGCCCGCAGATCATCACCAAGGACGACGCCAAGGCCCTGGCCGAGTTCGCGAAGCGGGGCACCCGATGAGTACAGCCACCACCGAGCGGGCCGACGAACGGCTGGTGCGCCAGAGCTACCTGCGCCGCATGATGGGACGCCCCGAGCTCGGCTCGGTCGTCGGCGCGGCCGCCGTCTTCCTCTTCTTCTCGTTCGTCGCGGACAGCTTCCTCCAGCCGTCCAGCCTCTCCACCGTGCTCTACGCGTCCTCGACGATCGGGATCATGGCGGTGCCGGTGGCGCTGCTGATGATCGGCGGCGAGTTCGACCTGTCGACCGGTGTGATGGTGACCAGCTCCGCGCTGATCTCCTCGATGTTCAGCTATCAGATGACGGCCAACGTCTGGGTCGGCGTCGGGGTGTCCCTGCTGGCCACCCTGGCCATCGGCTTCTTCAACGGCTTCATGCTGACCCGCACCAAGCTGCCCAGCTTCATCATCACGCTCGGCACCTTCCTGATGCTCACGGGCCTCAATCTGGGCTTCACCAAGCTCATCAGCGGCACCGTCTCCACCAAGACCATCGGTGACATGGAGGGCTTCGAGTCCGCCCGCGAGGTCTTCGCCTCCCACCTGACGATCGGTGGCGTCGACCTCCAGGTCACCATCCTGTGGTGGCTCGGCCTGGTGGCCCTGGCCACCTGGGTGCTGCTGCGCACCCGCGTCGGCAACTGGATCTTCGCGGTCGGCGGCGGCTCCGACGCGGCCCGCGCGGTCGGCGTCCCCGTCAACAAGACCAAGATCGGCCTGTATATGGGCGTCGCCTTCTGCGCCTGGATCTCCGGCCAGCACCTGCTGATGTCGTACGACGTGGTGCAGTCCGGCGAGGGCGTCGGCAACGAGTTCCTGTACATCATCGCGGCCGTCATCGGCGGCTGCCTGATGACCGGCGGCTACGGCTCGGCCATCGGGTCCGCGGTCGGCGCGTTCATCTTCGGCATGACCAGCAAGGGCATCGTCTACGCCCAGTGGAACCCGGACTGGTTCAAGTTCTTCCTGGGCGCCATGCTGCTGCTGGCGACGCTGCTGAACGCGTGGGTCCGTAAGCGTGCGGAGGCGAAATAAGTGACCGCTCTGGTCGAGCTGACGGACGTCAGCAAGTTCTACGGGAACATCCGCGCCCTCGAAGGGGTCTCCCTGGAGGTCCACGCGGGCGAGATCACCTGTGTCCTCGGTGACAACGGCGCGGGCAAGTCCACCCTCATCAAGATCATCGCCGGGCTGCACCAGCACGACGCGGGCACCTTCGCCATCGACGGCGAGGAGACCCGCCTGGGCTCGCCCCGCGAGGCCCTGGACCGCGGCATCGCGACGGTCTACCAGGACCTCGCCGTCGTCCCGCTGATGCCGGTCTGGCGGAACTTCTTCCTCGGCTCCGAGCCGACGAAGGGCGTCGGCCCCCTCAAGCGGCTCGATGTCGCGAAGATGCGCGAGACCACCCGGGCGGAGCTGCTGCGCATGGGCATCGACCTGCGCGATGTCGACCAGCCCATCGGCACGCTCTCCGGCGGCGAGCGGCAGTGCGTCGCCATCGCGCGGGCGGTCTACTTCGGGGCGAAGGTCCTGGTCCTGGACGAGCCGACCGCCGCGCTCGGCGTCAAGCAGTCGGGCGTCGTGCTGAAGTACGTGGCCGCGGCCCGTGACGCCGGTCTCGGCGTGGTGCTCATCACGCACAACCCGCACCACGCGTATCTGGTCGGTGACCGGTTCGTCCTGCTCAAGCGCGGGGCGATGGCCGGCAGCCACGCGAAGTCGGAGATCGCCCTGGACGAGCTGACCCGCCAGATGGCGGGCGGCAGCGAGCTCGACGAGCTCAGCCACGAGCTGGAGAGGGCCGCCTCGGGAGAGAAGTGAGCCCGGGCCGCCGCCGTCGCGAGGCAGCGGCGGGGGCGGGGCCGGGGGAGCACCCCACGATGCGGTGCCGGGCCGCTCCGTGAGGCACAATCGCACCGACCGTATCCGTGAGGCCCCGCCTCCAGACCAGCGCAGGGACATCGACTCGTGCGAGCACGCCCCCGTACCGCCAGGCCCCACGCAGTGGAGGCACGATGAGCATGTACCGCGAGCTCCACAGAGGTGCGGCCAGAGCGACCGTGCTCCGCACGGTGGGCACCCGCGAGCGCCGTTCGCACCTGACCGCCCCGCGCGTCCCCACCGTCGGCATCGACATCGGCGGCACCAAGGTGATGGCGGGCGTCGTCGACGCCGACGGCACCATCCTGGAGAAGATCCGCACCGAGACGCCGGACAAGTCCAAGAGCCCCAAGGTCGTCGAGGACACCATCACCGAGCTGGTCCTGGACCTCTCCGACCGGCACGACGTGCACGCGGTGGGCATCGGCGCGGCCGGCTGGGTCGACGCCGACCGCAACCGCGTGCTCTTCGCCCCGCACCTGTCCTGGCGCAACGAGCCGCTGCGCGACCGCCTCGCCGGCCGCCTCGCCGTCCCCGTCATGGTCGACAACGACGCCAACACCGCCGCCTGGGCGGAGTGGCGCTTCGGCGCGGGCCGGGGCGAGGACCACCTGGTGATGATCACCCTCGGTACCGGCATCGGCGGCGCCATCCTGGAGGACGGCCAGGTCAAGCGCGGCAAGTACGGGGTCGCCGGCGAGTTCGGGCACATGCAGGTCGTGCCCGGCGGCCACCGCTGCCCGTGCGGCAACCGCGGCTGCTGGGAGCAGTACAGCTCCGGCAACGCCCTCGTCCGCGAGGCCCGTGAGCTGGCGGCCGCCGAGTCCCCGGTCGCGTACGGCATCATCGACCGCGTCGGCGGCAACATCCACGAGATCACCGGACCGCTCATCACCGAGCTGGCCCGCTCCGGCGACGCCATGTGCGTCGAGCTGCTCCAGGACATCGGCCAGTGGCTGGGCGTGGGCATCGCCAACCTCGCCGCCGCCCTCGACCCGTCCTGCTTCGTCATCGGCGGTGGCGTCAGCGCCGCCGACGACCTGCTCATCGGCCCCGCCCGGGACGCTTTCCGCCGCCACCTGACCGGCCGCGGCTACCGCCCCGAGGCGCGCATCGTCAAGGCGCAGCTGGGCCCCGAGGCCGGCATGGTCGGCGCCGCGGACCTGGCCCGGCTCGTCGCCCGCCGCTTCCGCCGCGCCAACCGGCGCCGCGTCGAGCGCTACGAGCGCTACGCGCAGGCGGGCCGCGGGTGACGGCCACCATGGAACTCCCCGAGCGCACCGCGCAGCAGCCGGAGCCGGGCGGCGGCCGCCCCCGGCGCCGCTGGCTCAAGGCCGTGATCGTCTTCCTGCTGATCACGATCCCCGCGGGCTACCTCTACATCTCCGCGATGCAGAGCCGCGGCGGCAGCGACTCGAAGAAGGAACAGGCCGCGGCGACCGGCCTGGAGGAGGGCTGGCCGTCCCAGCTCCAGCGCCGCATCTACGAGGTGACGGTGCCGTCGTACGCCGAGAACGTGGCCAGCTACGAGACCAACTCGTGGAAGTCCAGCTCGCTGTTCCTCCAGTTCACCACCACCCGCGCGAAGTTCGCGAAGTGGCTGACGGACGTCGGCACGAGCGCCTCCGCGCTCAAGGACGGCGACGTCACCATCGACGACGACCAGGCGGCGCAGGTCGGCTGGAAGTTCGGCTCGGGCCACCGCTGGGCGGGCACGGTCCGGGAACAGGACAAGCCCAAGCCGACGCTCGCCATCACGGCGAACCTGGACAACCCGGACTACCCGCAGGTCTTCGTCATCTCGACGACCACCCCTTGATCCCCGTGTGACGGCTCGTGAGGCGACGGCCCCCGCCGGAAGACGATCGCGGCCCGGCGACCTTAAAGAGTGGATTGTTCCCAGGTAATATCCAGCCCATGCGCACGCTGGGGGATGACGTGCCGAGCACCCGACGGGAAGACGGGGCCGGTCCGCCGTACGGCATGTGTGTCTGAAGGCGTCAATGGGGTGGGGCGGAAGATGGTCACGGGGGACGCCGGGCTGCGGTTCGCGCTGCTCGGCCGGCTGCGCGCGTGGCGCGGTGACAGGGAGCTGGAGCTCGGCTCCCCGCAGCAGCAGGCGTTCCTCGCGGTGCTGTTGCTCCGCCAGGAGCGGGCCGCCTCGGTGGCCGACGTCGTGGAGGCCCTGTGGGGCGGGAACCCGCCGCCCCGCGCCGTGGGGACCTTGCGGACGTACGCCTCGCGGCTGCGCAAGCTGCTGGAGCCGGAGCGGGCCGCGGGCGGGTCCCCCCGGGTCCTGGTGTCCGTCCCCGACGGCTACGCGCTGCACGTGCCGCGCGAGGCCGTGGACCTCGCCCGGTTCGAGGACCTCATCGCGTCGGCGGGCCGGGCCCGGGCGGCCGGACAGCTCGCGGAGGCCCGCGCCCGGCTGCGCCTCGCGCTGGAGCCCTGGCAGGACGACCCTCTGCGGGGCGTCCCCGGCGCGGCCATGGACGCGCACCGGGCCCGGCTCGCCGACCAGCGCCTGACGGCCCTCGAAGCCCGTCTGGAGCTCGACCTGGAGCTGGACGGCCCGCAGCCGGTCCTCGCGGAGCTCGCCGGCCTGGCCGCACGCCATCCCCTGCGCGAACGGCTGCGCGCCCTCCAGATGCGGGCGCTGCACTGTGCCGGCCGGTCCGCCGAGGCGCTCGCCGTCTACGACGACGCCCGCCTGCTGCTGAGCGAGGAGCTCGGGCTCGAACCCGGTCGTGACCTCGCCGAGGCACGGGACCGGCTCACGGCGCCGGACGCCACCGGGCTCCCGGACCCGGCCACGCCACCGCTGCCCGCCCAGCTCCCGGGCGACCTCGCGGACTTCACCGGCCGCGCCACGCTCGTGACGGACCTGTGCGCGCTGCTGACGTCCGACCGCCCCGGGGCCGCCGCCGTGGTGGCGGTCTCCGGAGCCGGCGGGGTGGGCAAGAGCGCCCTCGCCGTGCACGTCGCGCACCGGGTGCGGGAGTCCTACCCGCACGGACAGCTCTACACGGACCTCCAGGGCGTCGGCGGCCACCCGGCCGACCCGGCCACCGTACTGGGCTCGTTCCTGCGGGCGCTGGGCGTGGACGACGCCGCGATACCCGAGGGCCTGGCGGAACGCTCCGCGCTCTTCCGCGCCCGGCTGGACGGGCGCCGCGTGCTCATCCTCCTCGACAACGCGCACGGCCCCGAGCAGGTGCGGGCCTTTCTGCCCGGGCCGCCCTCGTGCGCCGTCCTGGTCACCAGCCGTGCCAAGCCCGCGGGACCGGCGTCCGCGCGCCTGGTCGACCTCGACGTCATGACCCCGGGCGAGGCACTCGAACTCCTGGGCAAGGTCATGGGCCGGGACCGCGTCGCCGCCGAGGCGGACGCCGCCGCCCGGCTGGTGTCGGCCTGCGGCCACCTGCCGCTGGCCGTACGGATCGTGGCCGCCCGGCTGGCCACGCGCCCCGCGTGGCCGCTCGGCGCCCTGCACGGCCGGCTCGCCGACGAGCGGCACCGCCTGGCGGAACTGCGCGTCGCCGACCTGACCGTCGAGGCCGCCTTCGCGCTCGGCCACGACCAGCTCCTGCCGGCCCAGCAGCGTGCCTTCCGGCTGCTCGCCCTGCCCGACGGCCCGCACGTCTCGTCCGCCGCCGCGGCCGCTGTCCTCGGCCTGCCGGAGCCGGAGGCCGAGGCGCTGTGCGAGTCCCTGGTCGACGTCAGCCTGCTGGAGTCCCCCACCCCCGGCCGCTACCGCTACCACGACCTGCTGCGCCTCTACGCGCGTGGACGCGCGAGCGCGGAGGAGTCCCCGGAGGGACGGGCCGCCGCCCTGCGCCGCCTGCTGGAGTTCCTGGTGTCCACGGTGCGGGCCTCGTACCCCGGCGCCCTCGAAAGGGCCGAACGCCTGGGGATGACCGCGACGGTGCCCGGACTGTCGTTCGCCACGGCCGAGGACGCCGGCGCCTGGCTGGCCGAGGAGGCGCCATGCCTGTTCGCGGCGGTGCGCCAGGCGGCCAAGGCCCCCGACGGCGCCCTCGGCCCGGCGGCCGACCTGCTGCTCATGACGGAGGAGCTGCTGGAACGCGGGCGCCCCGGGCCGGAGTTCGAGCAGGCGGCCGAGGAAGTGGTCGCCGCGGCGCTCCGCCTGGGTGACCGGCGCAGCGCGGGCCGCGCCTACCTGGCCCTCGGCCACGGCCACTACTACGCGGCCCGCCTCCGCGAACTGGTCGTGGTCTACCGCCAGGCGGTGGCGGCGAGCCGCGCGGCCGGCGACGCGCTCGTCATGGCCGACGCCCTGGTACTGCTGGCCCGCTGCTTGTACCACCTGCGCCACCACGACGGGACCCACGCCCTCCTCACCGAGGCATTGGCGGTCTTCCGGGCGCACGCCGACCGGCTCGGCGAGGCGAACGCCCTCGGCGCGCGCTGCCGGGTGCGCCAGGCGGCGGGCGAGACGGCCCCGGCGGTCGCGGACGCGGAAGAGGCCCTGGTGCTCCATCAAGGTCTGGGCAACGGCCGCCGGGTGGGGTTCGCCCTGTACGAACTGGGCGTCGTCCTCGGCGCCGCCGGACGGACCGCCGAGTCCGCCGCACGCCTCACCGAGGCGCTGGCCTTCTTCGGCGACCGCCGCAACCGGCTGTGGGAAGGGCTCACGCTCTCCCGGCTCGCGGAGAACCGGCTCGCCACCGGCCGCGCCGAGGAGGCCGTCCAGCTGGCCCGGACCGCGGCCGCGACGCTGGAGGAGGTCAGGAACGACCGCGGCCGCGCCCACGCCCTGGCCGTGCTCGGCTCCGCGCTCGGCCGTATCGGGGACCACGACGGCGCCCGCGCGCACCGGCGCGCCGCGCACGAGATCTGCGCCCGCCTGGGCATGCCGGAGGCCGACGACCTCCTCGCCCTGCTCGGCGACGGGCCCGGGCGCCGGGACGGGTGCGAACCGGCACCGGTCCCCTGACGAGAGCGGCCTGCTCTCCTCACCTGCTGAACTCATCACGGCGGAACCGGTGTCACGGCCGATCCGCCCTTCTGTGACCTCTCGTCAAAAGGCCCTCACGCCAAGCGGTCCTCACGTCATTCGGAGACCTCCCATGCCCCCCGCTGTCTCTCCCGGCCACTCCTCCGGCGGTGAATCCGGGCGAACCGCCGCCTGCCGGTTCACCGTTCTCGGTCCCCTCCGCGTGCACGACGGGTCGGCCGAGGTGCCCGTCGGCGCGCCCCGGCTCCAGGCGATGCTCGCGGTCCTGCTGCTGCGGGCGCGCACCCCCGTCTCCGCCCGGGAACTGATCGCCGCGGTCTGGGGCGACGAGGCCCCGCCCGGAGCGCTGGGGTCGTTGCGCACCCACGTGTTCACCCTGCGCCGGCTGCTGGAGCCCGGCCGCGTACCCCGCGCCACCGCGCGCACGCTGCTGACGACGGGCGACGGCTACACCCTGCGCGTCGCCCCGGAGGACGTCGACCTGACGGTCTTCGAGCTCCGTACGGCCGAGGCGGGGCGGGCCCGGGCCGCCGGCCGGCCCGAACGGGCACGGTCGCTGCTCGTCTCCGCGCTGGACCTGTGGCGCGGCAGGCCGCTCGCCGGTGTGCCCGGCCCGTACGCCGAGGCCCAGCGCGCCCGGCTGGAGGAGCTGCGCCTGTCGGCCGTCGAAGCCCGCTGGGAGGCCGAGATCGCGCTGGGCGGGCACGACAACGCGCTCGGTCCGCTGCGCGCGCTGGCCGCCGAACACCCGTGGCGCGAGCGGATCCACGAGCTGCTGATGACAGCGCTGCACCACGCCGGACGGCAGGCGGACGCACTCGACGTCCACGCGCACATCCGCCGCGCGCTCGCCGAGGAGCTGGGCGCCCGCCCGGGACCCGGCCTGGACCGGCTCCAGCAGAAGATCCTCACCGCCGGACCCGGGCGGCAGACGGGCGACGCGACCGGGCTCCGGGCTCCGGACCGATCCGGCGGACCGGCCCAACTGCCCCAGGACACCGCCGACTTCACGGGCCGGAACGACGAGGCCGACCGGCTGTGCACCGCGCTGGAGAGCGGCAGGATCGTCGCCCTCAGCGCCATCAGCGGGATGGGCGGCATCGGCAAGACCGCCCTCGCCATCCACGTGGCCCACCGGATGCGCCACCGCTTCCCGGACGGGCAGCTCTACGCGGACCTGAGGGGAACCGACCCCCGGCCCGCGGAGCCCATGGAGGTGCTGGGCCGCTTCCTGCGCGTCCTCGGCGTCCGCGCCGGTCACCTTCCGGTACTGCCCGGGGAGCGGGCCGCTCTCTACCGCTCCCTGCTCGCCACCCGGCAGGTGCTCGTGCTGCTGGACAACGCCCGCGACCTGGCCCAGGTGCGCGACCTGCTGCCCGGCGCGCCCGGCAGCGCGGTGCTGCTCACCAGCCGTTCCCGGCTCGCCGGCCTCACCGGGGCCACTCTGGTGGACCTGCGGCCCATGGCACCCGCGGAGGCCCTGGAGCTGCTGACCCGGATCGTCGGCGGACGGCGCGTGTCCGCTGAGCCGGAGGCCGCCGCCGAGGTGCTCGACGCCTGCGGCCACCTGCCGCTCGCCCTCCGCATCGTGGCCTCCCGGCTGGTCGCCCGGCCGGACCACACGCTCGCGGAGACCGCCGCGCTGCTGGCGGACGAGCGGCGCCGCCTCGGCGCGTTCAGGGCGGAGGACGCCGCCGTGGAGACGACCTTCCGGCTCGGCATGGAACTGCTGGACGCCGAGCACGTGCGCGCCTTCCGGCTGCTGGCCCTGCCCGAGGTGCCCGAACTGGGCGTGTCCGCCGCCGCGGCGCTGCTCGCCCGACCGGAGCGGGAGGCGGAGGAGCTGTGCGAGTCGCTGGTCGACCTCAGCCTGCTGGAGTCGGTCGCCCCCGGCCGCTACCGCTACCACGACCTGCTCCGGCTCTTCGCCCGTCAGACCGCGGTCGCCGAAGTGCCCGACCACGAGCGGACCGCCGCGCTCACCCGCCTGCTGGAGTTCTGCCTCGCCACCGCCCTCGACGCCCACCGGGCCTGGCTCCCCGACGACGTGTTCCCCGGGAACGCGGCCCCGCCGCGCTCAGAGGCCCCGGTCTTCGCCGGCCCGCAGGAGGCCGCCGCCTGGCTGCGCGACGAGCAGACGTCGCTCCTGGGACTCATCGAGCAGGCGGCGGGCGACCCCTCTCTGTCGCTGACCGTCTGCGCGGACCTGCTGCTCGCCGCGGACCCGCTCGGCCGCCTCGGCGAGCAGCCCTACGGCATCGAGCGCGCCGCCCGGATCCTGACCGGGGCCGCGCGCGCCGCCGGCCACCGCACCGCGGAAGCACGCGCCCTGTACATGCTGGGCAGTTCCGTGCAGCACCGCTTCGCCATGCGGCTCGGCGCCCCCGCCCTGGACCGTGCCGTCGAGCTGTGCCGGGCGGCCGGGGACCGGACGCTGCTCGCCCACGTCCTGATCACACGGGGCGGAGGCGCGCTGGCCCTGCGCGACTTCACCGCCGCGCACGCCATGCTGACCGAGGCGCTGACCCACGGCAGGGCCCTGGCCAGCCGCGGCATCGAGGCGTACGCGCTCGGCTTCCTCGGCCTGGCCCTGCTGGCCACCGGCCGGGCCGAGGAGGGGCTGGCGCACTGCCGCGAGGCCGTCGCCGTCACCCGGGCGACCGGGGACGTCGCGGGCCGGGCCAACGCGCTGCACAATCTCGCCCAGGTCTGCCTGCGGACCGGGCGGACGTCCGAGACCTTCGACAGCCTGCACGAGAGCCTGCGCCTGTGGCGTGAGACGGGCTCCCGCTACCGCGAGGGCCTCCTGCTCGGCGCGCTCGCCGAGGCCCACAACCTCTCGGGACGGCCCGTGGAGGCCGCCGAACACGCCGCGCGGGCACGGGACATCGCCGAGGCACGCGGCGACGCGGGCATCCTCGCCCGCGCCCTCGCGCAGCTCGGCCACGCCCACCGGGCCCAGGGCGACGCCGACCGGGCCCGGGACCACTACCGCCGTGCGGAGAGCGTCTTCCGCGAGCTCGGCCTGCCGGACGCGGACGACATCGCGCGCCACCTCCGAGAGCTCTGACCCGCGGCGGCCGACGAAAAGGGCCGTGTCCCCCGGCTGGGGGAACCGGGGGACACGGCGCCCCGGCGGGACGGGGGAAGTCATCCCGCCGAGGGGCTTCAGCGCTTGGGGATCTCGTCCCACAGCTGCTGAGCGGTCCTGCCCGTGCGGGCGCGCCACCACTGGTCGTCGCCGTCGTACGAGCCGTCGTGCCCGGCCACGTTCAGCTTGCGGACGATGTCGCCGTCGTAGTGCGTGGCCACGTGGTCGAGGAAGTACGCCGTCGTCTTGTAGGCGTCGGTGTACTTGTCGGAGGACCGGACGAAGGGGAGCCCGCCGTTCTCGAAGTGGTAGTTGCGCACCCAGTCGGCCACGCCCTCCACGAAGTGCCCGGGCACGATGCGGTTCTGCTGGATGATGTGAACCTGCTCATGGATGAGGAAGCCCGCGTCACCGGGGTTGCGGCGCACGTAGTCGGGGTTGACGCTCACCATGCCGCCAAAGGCGTAGGCGACGCCGGTGTTGGACCGGTCGAGCACGATCCGGTACTCGGCGGGCGCCGCGTAGGCGTCGCCTATGATCAGCGCGACCGTCTTGGGGAACCAGGTCTCCAGCACCGGCTTCTGCGCCTCGAGCCAGCCGGCCAGGTCGGGGGCCTGCCCGGCGTCCAGCGTGATCCGCACGCCCTGGCCGCCCGGCTGCTGCGGCTGCGGCCGGGAGCCGACGGGCAGCAGCTCCCACCGCTGGCCGGGGTCGCCCCAGCTCGGGCTCCGCAGCGCCAGCGCGACGCCCTCGCCGACGGCCGTCAGATAGCGGTCGCCCTCGTTCCCGCGCACCGTCTTGATCCGGTACCAGCCGCTGCCCGCGTCCTCGAACAGCCAGCGCTGGTTGGCGTCACCGTGCTCGGTGAACAGGTGGGTGACCCCGGCGCTGAAGTTGTAGTCGAGGACCATGGCCTGGCCGGGGCCGTGGGTGCCGTGGGTCAGCCCCGTCTCCAGCAGCCACGAGCCGTTGTCCTTGGCCCAGAAGACCCAGCTCTGGGCCTGCGATCCGTTGGGCTTCCAGCCCTGGATCCGGTTGCCCGCCGTCGTCCGGCTGGAATTGACGTCGACGGTCAGGCCGTTGGCGGACCGGAGGGTGAACGACTGGCCGTTCTGCGGGGCGACAGACATGCTGCGGCACCTTTCGTAGCGGTGGGGAAGAGACAGGGGGTTCAGCCGGCGACGCGGAAGCCGTGCTCCGCGCCCAGCTTTTCGAGGCTGGTGCGGCCCGGGACGCCGTCGGCGTCGTCGCCCTCGTAGCCGCAGTGGCTCTGCCACTCGGCATAGGCGTCCTGGGTCCTGGTGCCGAAGGAGCCGTCGACCCAGTCGGCGGACAGCAGGCCCTCGGCCTGGAGGGCCCGCTCCACGACGAGCACATCGTCGCGGTGGGTGGTCGCGCCCTGCGGAGCGTCCGGGTCGCTCCCGGCCGCGGCCACGACGTTCGCCAGGCTGATCTCGGTGGCTCCGGTCGCGGACGAGGTACGGGGCTCGTCGTCCGCGGCGGACGGGGCGTCGCCCGAGCCCGCGGCGAGAATCGCCGAGCGGTCGACGGCACCCGGGTCCCAGTGGTCGTTGCCGGGGACGTTGGCGTGCCCGTAGTGGCCGCCCTCGGAGTGCCAGGTGTCGCTGTCCCGGCTGGTGGAGTCGGAGCCGTCGGCGGCGAGGTCGCCCGCCGGCCAGGCGTCCGGGACGCCCCAGGAGCGGGCGGCGCCGAGCAGCGCGGCGAAGTTCGGCCCCGGCTGCCAGTAGTCGGTGAAGGGCTCGCTCGCCCGGGCCAGCACCTCGACCTGGATGCAGACCCTGCCGGTGCGATTGGTGCGGTCGTCGCCGTCGTTGCGCAGAGCGCGGGCGCTCTCGTCCAGCGGACCGAACTGGCCGATGCGGTCGGTCGTGGGGTCGTAGAGCACGTGCGGCTCGGCGCCGATCTCGATCAGGTAGTCGCCGGTGGAGTCGAACTCCGCGTCACCGGCGCCGCTCTCGGTGGTGTGCCAGACGATGCGGGGCGGCTCGTCGGGGGTGTCCATGTCGCCGCCGATGTCGCCGCTGCCCAGGCGTTCGGCACCGGGTATCCAGGTGATGCCCATGGGGGATGTCCTCTCGGGTGTCCGTCTCGGTGCCGTCAGTTCGCGAAGGTCTGCGTCCAGCGGCCGCCGCTGCCGGGGGCGAAGGCCGCCCCGAAGCGCCGGAAGTCACGCCCGAGGATGTTGTTGCGGTGCCCCTCGCTGCGCATCCACATGTCCATGGTTCCGCGCACGTCGGAGCCGGTGGCGGCGTTCTCGGCCCCGGACGAGCTCTGGACGCCCGCGTCCCTGAAACGCCGCGAGAAGTCGCTTCCGTCCGAACCGACGTGGCCCAGGAAGTTGTTGCGTGCCATGTCGTCGGACTGGCGCTGGGCCGCCGCGCACAGCGCGCCGTCGAGGACCAGGCCCGGCAGACCGGCCTTCGCCCGCTCCTGGTTGACCAGGTTCAGCATCTGCTCGACGGCGGAGCCGCCACCGCCGGGCTGGGGCTGGGGCTGCGGCTGGGGCTGCCGGCCGGGCTGCCCGCCCTGGCCGGAGGAGGAGACGCCCTCCAGCCGCCACCGCTGGGCGTCGCTGCCCGGGGCGGACCTCCACACGCCCAGGAAGCTGCCACCGCCGTCGGCGGTCAGATAGGCGTCGCCGCCTTCCGTGCGCAGGCTCTTGAGGCGCACGTAGCCGTCACCGGCGTCCTCCAGCCGCCACAGCTGGTTGGCCTGCCCGTGCTCATGGACCAGGTGGGCCCGGAAGTTGGTGAAGTCGTAGTCGAGGACCATGGCCTGGCCGGGGCCGTGGGTGCCGTGGGTCAGCCCCGTCTCCAGCAGCCACGAGCCGTTGTCCTTGGCCCAGAAGACCCAACTCTGCGCCTTGGAGCCGTTGGGCGACCAGCCCTGGATCTTCGTGCCCGGTGCCGTGTTGCTGTGGTCGACGTCGGCGACCACACCGGTCGCCGAGCGAAGGACGTACATCTGGCCGTTCTGCGGGGACATTTCTCTCTGCCAACCGTTCTGGAGCGCTGCGCATTCTTCGGCGCAGCGTTATGTGAATTGCTCTGGGAGCAGCCGAACATTTTCGACGTCCACCATGCTGGCGCGTTTTGATACAGGGTGGGTCAACGCGAGATCAATGCGCATCAACGCGCTGATCAACGCCTCCCGGAAAGGAGTTCAACGGGAGTCCGGCAGAGCATGTCCGGTCTTGATGTGGCATGGTGATCGACAGCTCGCGTCCCACGTCGGAGGCGGTGCACGCCCATGTCGTGCCCTCTGTGCGCTATCGCGCGAGTTTCCATTCCACTGCGGTCACCGTCGCCGCGGGAATGTTCATGCTCGAAATTCAGGAGGAGTAAACATGTCCGGAGCCAGGGAATTCATCAGCGTCGCCCGGGAGGAGATCGGATACCGGGAGGGCTTTTCCGACGGGCACTGGGACAACGACAACAAGTTCGGCCGCTGGTACGGCATGAACGAAGAGGCGTGGTGCGGCATGTTCGTGAGCTGGGCCGCGGACCGCAGCGGGAACGGCGACATCGTGCCGCGCTACGCGTGGTGCCCGGCGGGCGTGGAGTGGTTCCAGGACCGCGGCCGCTGGAGCGCCTACCCGGCCGTCGGCAGCGTGGTCTTCTTCGGCCCCGGCGGCGGCTCGCACACGGGCATCTGCATCGCGTACACGGACGACGAGATCACCACCATCGAGGGCAACACCAACGACTCGGGTTCGGCCGAGGGCGACGGCGTCTACCTCAAGACCCGGCCGCGCAAGTCCTCCTACGTCTACGGGTACGGCATCCCGGACTTCCCGGAGGGCGCCGTCGTGGCCGACCCCGACTGGCGGGGGCGCCCCGGCGTCGTCCACTTCGGCGAGCAGGCCGACGAGTCCGACATCCCGGCCGGCGGCGACACCTCCTCCCGGCCCGCCGACCGGGAGGAGGACAAGGAGGAAGGCCGTGACGGAGGGACGCCGGAGCGCGGTGACTCCTCCCGCCAGGTCGTGATCGACGGTCTGGCGTACGGCCCCGGGAGCAGTGGCGAGCACATCACCCGCCTGGGAGAGGCGCTGGTACGGGCCGGCTGCGGCGCCTACAAGGAGGGTCCCGGCCCCGAATGGACGGAGGCCGACACCGAGTCGATGCGCCGGTACCAGGAGAAGATCGGCGACACGGGCGCCGACGCGGACGGCATCCCGGGCCCCCGGCAACTGGCGCGGCTGACGGCGGAGTACGGCCGGGCCCGCACCGTCACGGTGCGGGAAGGCGACACGCTCTCGTCCATCGCGGCGGCGAACGACGTCCCGCTGTCCGAACTGACGGCGGCGAACACGCAGATCGCGGACCCCGACACGATCACCCCGGGAGAAGCGGTCACGCTTCCGTAGCCGTCGGCCGCCCGGGGGCGGAGCGGTGCCCCCGGGCGATCCCGCCGGGCCGGGTTCCCGGCCAGGGCCCCATCGGCGCGGCGGCGGCCGCGAGGATGCGATCGGGCCGGACCGGCAGGTCCCGGTGACGCATGCCGGTCGCGTGCCGGACGGCGCCCGGCGCCCGCTGTCGCGGACCCCACCGCGCCGATCTCGCCGATGCCCCTTGATGCCGACCTGGTCGCTCGGGTCCACGTCGTCCAGCCAGTCCACCTCGATGGCGGGCACGTCCGCGTGGGTGGCGTGGGCGGCGATGCGGTAGCCCGCGCAGTTGGCGTTGCCACGAGCCGCCGACGCCGAACCGTCCTGGCCGCGGTACCCGGCCGTCACTACCGTGTCCGCCCGTCACAGGGGCAGCCGTGAGAGGACGAACGGGACCCGCCGGCCGACTGGGGGGGCGTCGTAGCGGCTTACGCCACCGGGTCGATTCGCTCGACACACGCGGCCGCGCAAGCAGATGTCCAGGACACAAGCAAGGCGCAGGCAGGTGTCCGCAACACGAGATCCATCGCCAGGGCAAACGCAGCTTGAACCGGAGTCCCGGCCGCCGAGGTGACCGGAGATCATCCGGTCACCTCCCGCGAGGACCGAACGGTTCGGGTCACTGGGTGGTGCTGCTGTCCCAGTTCGCCCGCGGGGTGGCGAAGTCCGTGCCACGGCCGGTGAAGGACCACAGCGCGGTGCGGTTGCGGCCGTTGGCCGCGTTCCCGTAGTCGTACATCACCGCGAGGTCGGCCCTGCCGTCCCCGTTGAAATCCCCGGCCACCGGCTCGCTCACGGTCCAGTTCCAGCTTTTCACCGGGTCGGTGGAGCTGTCCCATGCCAGGCGGGGCGTCCCGAATCCGGTGCCGGTGCTGGTGAAGGTCCAGAGCCCGGTGCGGTTGCCGGAGCCGGTCCTGCCGTAGTCGTACAGGACCGCGATGTCGGTCCTGCCGTCGCCGTCGAAGTCCCCGGCGACCGGCTTGGCGGCGGACCAGCTCCAACGCTCCGATCCGCTGTCCCATGCCTGCTTGGGACTGGCGAACCCGGTGCCGGTGCTGATGAAGGTCCATAGAGCGGTGCGGTTGCCGTAGTCGTAGAGGACGCCGATATCAGCCTTGCCGTCGCCGTTGAAGTCACCTGCGACGGGCTTGCCGGCGTTCCAGTTCCAGCTTTTCATCGGGTCGGTGGAGCTGTCCCATGCCAGGCGGGGCGTCCCGAATCCGGTGCCGGTGCTGGTGAAGGTCCAGAGCCCGGTGCGGTTGCCGGAGCCGGTCCTGCCGTAGTCGTACAGGACGCCGATGTCCGCTCTGCCGTCGCCGTTGAAGTCGCCCGCGACGAGCTTGCTCGTGGACCAGTTCCAGCTGGGAACGGACGTGTCGTCGCGGCTGTCCCACACCTTGCGGGGTGCCTCGAAGCCGTTCGGTGTCCCTTTGAAGGTCCACAGCGCGGTGCGGTTGCGGTCGCCGTCCTTGCCGTAGTTGTAGAGGACGCCGAGGTCGGTCCTGCCGTCGCCGTCGAAGTCCCCGGAGGTCAGCGCGCTCGCGGACCAGTTCCAGCTGTCGGCACCGCTGTCCCAGACCTCGCGCGGCGCGCCGAATCCGGCCTCCGCTCCGGTACCGGAACCGTTGGAGATCCACAGGCTGGAGCGGTTGTGACCGTCCGAGGTCTTCCCCTGCCCGTAGAGCACCGCGAGGTCGGCCTTGCCGTCGCCGTCGAAGTCCCCGGACGTGCTCAGGTGCCGCGGCGGCTTGAGGTAGCCGATGATCGGCGCATGGTCCGAATACCCGTTGGGGGGACCGCTGTCGGGCGCGTTCTCGGTGGTGTCCATCCGGGTCCGGTCGACTTCGCAGGATGTGAACTGGCTCGCCGACTCTCCCCACGAGGCGAAGATGTGGTCACGCTTGCGCCATACGTGTCCGCCCTTTTCGTCCCAGGAGTGATGGGTGGGCTCGTTGACCGTGTCACCGGCGCCGTAGGAGCGGCGGTCGCACTCGTCGAATTCGTCCGAGATCGGCTTGAGCTCGGCGGTGTCCGGGAACATGTTGAAGTCGCCACCGAGCACCAGCTGATAGCGGTCCGGCCAGATCTCGTTCTTCACGTTCCGGATCTGCCCCGGCCTGCGCGGGTCGGCAGGGTCGGACAGGATGTGGGTGGTGCAGATCCTGGTCGACCGGCCCTCGACACGTACACAGAGGATGGGCAGGGTCTGCTGGTCGCCGCCCCCGGGCACGGTGTTCGTCGCGGTGGTCTCGGTGATGCGCCCCTTCACCGCGATCCCCACGCCCAACGTGCCGCTGAGCCCGCCCCGGCAGTTCGTGGTCCCGTCCGGTCGGGCTCCCGGGGCGTGCGCGATCGACCAACCGCTGCCCAGGGCCGTGCGCAGCCGCTCCATATGGCTGCCGGGCGCCTCGCCGCACACCTCCTGGAGCATGACGGCATTGGCATCGCGCTCCGCGGCCACCTGCGCGATCTGGTCGACCTTTGCCTGGGGATCGTTGCGGTAGGGGCAGTAGCCGTCCTGACCGCGCAGCCCGCCGGCCTCCCCGCAGATGTTCCAGGAGACGACACGCAGTTCCGGCTCGGCGAGCAGCGCCGGCGGACTTTGATCCCGTACGGCGGCTGCGGACTCCGCAGAACGCCCCTGCCCCGGCCCGGCCGCCTGCGCCGCCGAATGCACCGGAACGATCAGGGCGCACACGCCTGTTATGGAAGTGAGCAGCGTTCTCAGTCGGTATTTCATCCTTCCTCTTCTCTTCTGTACGACATGAATGGCTCAGCCGACCTTGTTCATGCTCCAGTTCCAGCTCTTGACGGGGTCGGTCCGGCTGTCCCACGCGAGCTTGGGGCCGGTGAATCCGTTGCCGGCGCTGGTGAAGGTCCACAGTCCGGTGCGGTTGCCGGAGTCGGTCTGGCCGTAGTCGTAGAGGACGCCGATGTCCGTTTTGCCGTCGCCGTTGAAGTCCCCGGCGACCGGTTTGCTGGCGGTCCAGTTCCAGCTTTTCACCGCGCTGTCGTCCTGGCTGTCCCACATCTTTGTCGGTGCCTTGAGGCCGGCGCCGTTGCCCGCGAACGTGAACAGTTCGGTGCGGTTGTGGTCGCCGTTCCTGCCGAGGTCGTACAGCACCCCGATGTCGGCTTTGCCGTCGCCGTTGAAGTCGCCGCCGACCACCTTGGCAGCCGACCATCTCCAGCTCTCCGACCGGCTGTCCCAGGTCTGGTCGGGGCTGTTGAATCCGCTGCCTGTACTGGTGAAGGTCCATAGGGCGGTGCGGTTGCCGGAGGTGGTTTTGCCGTTGTCGTAGAGGACGCCGATGTCCGTTTTGCCGTCGCCGTTGAAGTCCCCGGAGACGGGCTTGCCGGCGGTCCAGTTCCAGCTTTTCACCGGGTCGGTGGAGCTGTCCCATGCAAGGCGGGGCTTACCGAATCCGTTGCCGGTGCTGGTGAAGGTCCACAGTCCGGTGCGGTTGCCGGAGTCGGTCTTGCCGTAGTCGTAGAGGACACCGATGTCGGTCTTGCCGTCGCCGTTGAAGTCCCCGGCGACCGGTTTGCTGGCGGTCCAGTTCCAGCTTTTCACCGGGTCGGTGGAGCTGTCCCACACCTGTTTCGGGCTGTTGAATCCGTTGCCGGTGCTGGTGAAGGTCCACAGTCCGGTGCGGTTGCCGGAGCCGGTCTGGCCGTAGTCGTACAGGACGCCGACGTCCGTTTTGCCGTCGCCGTTGAAGTCGCCGCCCACTACCTTGCCGACGTCCCAGTTCCAGCTCTTCACGGGGTCGTCGTTGCTGTCCCACACCTTGACCGGGTTGTCGAACCCGTTCGTGGCGCCGGTGAAGGTGAACAGTTTGGTGCGGTTGCGGCCGTCCTCGGTCGCGCCCATGTTGTAAAGGACGCCGATGTCGGCCTTCCCGTCGCCGTTGAAGTCGCCGGAGACGGGTTTGCTGGCGGCCCAACTCCAGCTGCCCGAGACCGTGCTGCTGTCCCACACCAGCTTGGGGCTGGTGAAGGCGGCGCCGGTGCTGGTGAAGGTCCACAGGCCGGTACGGTTGCGGTCGCCGTCCCTGCCGTAGTCGTACAACACCCCGATGTCGGTCTTGCCGTCGCCGTCGAAGTCGCCGGAGACGGGCTTGCTGGCGTTCCAGTTCCAGCTTTTGACGGGGTCGTCGTTGCTGTCCCAGACCTTGACCGGGGCGGCGAATCCGCTGCCGGTGCTGGTGAACACGTACAGCTTGGTGCGGTTTCGGCCGTCCTCGGTCGCGCCCATGTCGTAAAGGACGGCCAGGTCGGCCCTGCCGTCGCCATTGAAATCGCCGGCCGTCAGCTTGGCTGCTGACCAACTCCAGCTGTCCGCCGCCGCGGTGCTGTCCCAGACCTTCTTCGGGCTGCCGAAGCCGCCACCGGTCCCGGCGAACGTCCACAGCGCGGACCGGCTGACGCCGCCCTCCATGCCGTAGTCGTACAGCACGGCCACGTCGTCCCGGCCGTCACCGTCGAAGTCGCCCTTGATGCGCGGTGAACCGTCTTCTCCGCCGGGTGTGGGCAGGGTCGAGGCCGGGGCGACATCGACGTAGTCGCGGTCGATGGCGAGGGTGACACCGCCGTAGGTGTCGTTCACCTGGCCGCGGTACTGGTGGATGCGCCGCCCATTGGGCCAGTAGCCGGGGCCCGGAAGCCCCATCGACGCGTCCGACACATCGGCCTTCAGGTTCCAGTTCGCCGACCACAGCACGTCGGGCGACGCGTGGTCGGCGTCGTTGGCCACCGAGGCGAGGTCCGGGACGCCGCTCTTTTCACCCGCGTACACACCGGAGCGGTAGCCACGTTCGTGGAGGCGGCTGGTCCACCCCGACACGTAGTCGATGACCCGGGCCCGGTACGAACGGTTGTCGTAGTGTTCCATGTCGCTGTAGATGACCGTCCCGGGGCCCAGGCCCAGGTCCGCCGCCTTGGCCACGGCGGCGTCCGCGGACTCGCGGCCCTGCGCGTCCGCGGTGGCCGGAGAGATGTCGCCGGCCTGGAGGTCCACGAAGAGAGGCAGCAAGTGCCAGCCGTCGACGGTCTGCTGACGCACCCAGTCGCTGGTGAGCTGCGGTTGCGGACAGCCCCGCTTGCGACCGCCGATGTAGATGCCGACGGCCCCGTAGGGCGACGAGGCCTTCCATGCCTTCATCGCGGCGGACGAAGGGGCGGTGCAGGACTCGAAGCCCAGCCCTGTGTACCCCTTGTCGGCCGTGACGGCGGCAACCGGTGGAGACACGAGGCCCCTGCCCGCCTTGCCGGGCAGGGGGGTCGGCTTGGCTGTCGCGTCCAGGCGGGCCGAGCCGAGGACGGCGGCGACCGTCGTACTGGATGTGCCGTAGGAGGCCGTGACCATGACTCCGGCGCCTTCGACGGCGACCTTCGTCTCATGGTCGTACGTCGCCGGCAGTTCGTGCGGCGTCGGGGCCCCGGTAGGGATGCGCAGTGCATGGGAGACGTCCTGGCCGCCTGCTCCGGTGATCGGCTCCAATATCAGGGCGTCCGTCTTGTCCGCGACCAAATGGGAGGGGCAGGACTGTTCGGTGCCGGGGTGGCCCAAGTACACCGTGTGACGGTCGAGCCGCACGCACGTGTCCGGGCCTTTTTCCAGGTCCACGACCGGCCACCCGGAGGGTACGTCGAGGGTGAGGCCACGGTAGGTGATCGGAGTGGTGCCGAGCTGTCCGGCGCCCGAGGGCGCGGCCTGGACCGCGGCTGTGCCGGAGGCGGCGAGGGCCATCAGGGCGGCAGCGGCAGCGAAGGCCACGCCGTTCGTTCTTCGCATTCGTATGGTTCGCATGTGCGGTGGCTCTCCCGAACAGTGAGGTGAGGAGGGGCGAAGCCGGTCAGCCGAGCTTGCTCGCGCTCCAGTTCCAGCTCTTGACAGGGTCCGTACTGCTGTCCCAGGCGAGCTGGAGGCTTTCGCTGCCGTTGCCGTTGGTGGTGAAGGTCCACAGTCCGGTGCGGTTGCCAGAGTCGGTCTTGCCGTAGTCGTAGAGGACGCCGACGTCGGTCTTGCCATCGCCGTTGAAGTCACCTGCGACGGGCTTGCTGGCGGACGCGTTCCAGCTCTTCACAGGGTCGTCGTTGCTGTCCCACACCTTGACCGGGCTGTTGAACCCGTTCGTGGTGCCGGTGAAGGTGAACAGTTTGGTGCGGTTGCGGCCGTCCTCGGTGCGGCCCATGTCGTAGAGGACGCCGATGTCGGTCTTGCCGTCGCCGTTGAAGTCGCCGGAGACGGGCTTGCCGGCGTCCCAGTTCCAGCTCTTCACTGGATCGTTGTTGCTGTCCCACACCTGCTTGGGGTTGTTGAACCCGTTGCCATTGCCGTTGAACGTCCAGAGTCCGGTGCGGTTGCCGGAGTCGGTCTTGCCGTAGTCGTACAGCACCCCGATGTCGGTCTTGCCGTCGCCGTTGAAGTCGCCGGAGACGGGCTTGCTGGCGTCCCAGTTCCAGCTCTTCACTGGATCGTTGTTGCTGTCCCACACTTGCTTGGGGCTGTTGAATCCACTGCCGGTGCTGGTGAACGTCCAGAGCCCCGTCCGGTTGTGGTCGTCGTCCTTGCCGTAGTCGTACAGCACCCCGATGTCGGCCTTGCCGTCCCCGTTGAAGTCGCCGACTGTCAATTTGCTGGCGTTCCAGTTCCAGCTTTTGACGGGGTCGTCGTTGCTGTCCCAGACCTTGACCGGGGCGGCGAATCCGCTGCCGGTGCTGGTGAATACGTACAGCTTGGTGCGGTTGCGGCCGTCCTCGGTCGCGCCCATGTTGTAGAGGACGCCGATGTCGGCTTTGCCGTCGCCGTTGAAGTCGCCGACCGTCAACTTGCTGGAGGCCCAGTTCCAGCTCTCCGCCGTCCCGCTGTCCCACACCTGCTTGGGGCTGTTGAAACCGCTGCCGTTGCTGTTGAACGTCCACAGGGCTGAGCGACTGCGGTCGTCCTTCTTGCCGTAGTCGTAGAGCACCGCCAAGTCGTCGCGGCCGTCGCCGTCGAAGTCGCCCTTGACCCGGGCGTTGTCCTCGGCGGGCCCTGCGGCCGGGTCGTCGTCCACGATTGTGTTGAGGCGGATCGGGCGGTACTGCTCGGACTTGGAGAAGTAGGCGTACGGGATCACACGGTGGTGCAGACCGCTGAAGCTGAACTCGTAACCCCAGTAGGAGGACTGGGAGGAATCGGCCCACTTTTCGAACAGGACGACGTGCCCGTCGTTGCCGGGAGACTTGTTGTTGAGCGCGTCGCCGGGCTTCAGCTCGTCCTTGGAGATTTCGTGGGCGATGCCCCCGGGAATGAACGAATCGGTGGTCTCGCCCGGGCCGGGCAGCCCCCAGGCCATGGAGACGAAACCGGAGCAGTCCGTGCGCCAGCCCTGATAGCTGCCGCTCCCGCTGTAGTGGAGGCCCTTGCCGAACCAGCTGGCGGCGCGTCTGAGGGTCTCGCTGCGGGTGATGGGTTTGGCCGCGAGGCTCGACGGGATCAGGCCCTGGCGCTGGAGCTCCGAGGTGGGAGTGCCCTGTCCCGGACTCGGGCGGTCGTCCTGTGTACCGGAAGCGGCGGCCGCGCGGGAGTCGGCGACGGCCGTCGGAATATTGGTGCCGACTACCGTGAGTGCAAGTGCAGTTGTCATCAGAGCAGCGACGGATGACGCACGGCCTATTCGAGAGATCTTCATGTGTGCTTTCTTCGGCCTTCTGTTTTCGGGCAGCCTTCGGCGTAGCGAGGTGCGTGGGTGGTGTACGCGGCGTCGCAGGGCGTCGTCAGTCGACCGCTCGAATGCGGGGGCCGCGTGGGAGGTGTGGCAAGAGGTGTTCGTGAACGGTGGGACGGACGGCTAGATCAGCGGCGGAAGGCTGATTCCTGTCGACGTGGTCCTCCACTCCAGGGTCCGCACATGCGTAGCCATCCCATGGCCTCCTTCGGCATCGTCGGGCAACGGCTTCAACTGCCGTCACTGCCCTGACGCTTCATATGCCGAAGATGTGACGGGTTTGCGGAAAAACTTTTCGGTGAAGAGAAGGTGGACGCTGCCCCCGCCGGCACGCCAATCGCGCCGTAGTCCAAGCACGCCGAGCAAGGCACCCGCGCCGGGAACGGTGCGGATGCCTTGCTGATGATGCAGGCGAGGAGGAGTGAGTGTCCGGGCCCGCGCTTCGACGGTGGTTCACAGCAGTTCGGGCTCCGGACCCGTTTCGTCCAGCTGGTGTCCTCCCGTTTCACTACGGCCCGCACTCCGGTGCGGGCCCAGGTGAAGCCGGTCGGCAGGGTCGGGGAGAACCCGGACTCGTCGAGGCAGTAGAGGTCTTCCGGGCCTGCTTCGGCTCTCAGCCGCAGTGCCCCAGGCTCTCCAGCGGTTCCCGCACGGCGGACTGGAGGCCGGGTCGGCCTTGTGCCGGAGGCTGTCGAGGGTGCCCTACCGAGCCGCTTGCAGCCAGGAGGAGACGGGTGATTCCGCCCGGCCGATCGCGCAGGGGCGGCACACCGCGTATTCGACCTCGAACGCGACTTCGTTCCCCGCGTAGGCGACTCGGATACGTCGGCCTGTCCGTTCGTACGCCCCGGCAGGCCGGTCCAGCCCGGGCCTCCGTGGGGTGGCGGTTGGAACGAAGCGATAGATCTCGGGATATTCCCATCGGCGGAGTCGGTCGCGCCATGTCGGTTTCTCGGGCCAGGCGTGGACCCCATGGACGTGGTCGGCGAGTTCTGTCACAGTGCGGATCGCGGCTTCTGGTCCCGCTTCGGTCATAGCTGTTCCAGGCCGAGCCGGTCGAGACGGGAGCGTACTGCGGTGGGCTGTCGTCCGAATTCGGTGGCCGGCACGTCGTAGTCGCGCTGCCCTGCTCGGTACACGGAGCGGAGTCCCTCGATGCGGCTCCAGGCTTTGGCGAAGTGCGAGTAGCAGGCGCGGAGTTGATCCGGATTCTGGCGCCGGATGGTGCTGGGGACGTGGGCGACCTCGATGGATTTGACGTGCCCATGGGGAAGCGTACGCGCTCCGTGTCGCCGAGCCACAGGACCAAGTGGTCGTTATCGAATGTGATCCGGTCGGCTGGGACGGTCGTTGCGCGGCGTCGGCGGTCATCGTCGTCCGGGTCGGATATGAACTCGGTGAAGCTGATGCGGAGCGTCACGCGACTGGCAGGTTCCTCCATGGCTTCGGCCCGCCGCAATGGTCCCCTCGGGAACAGCCTGGTGCTTCGCTGCGATCGGCCCCGTGCCGGGGGCCAGGAGCTGCGAGGTGGCGTTGGGGTGTCAGGTCTCCCGGTGCTCGCTCAGAACAGTGCCAGGCCCTCGCCGCTGGTGTCCGCGATGACGGGCCGGGACTGGGCAGGGAGGCCGTCCAAGCGGTCAGGACCGGCCGCAGCGGCCACGGCAGGGGCCGTCTCGGACAACCAGACGCGAAACCGCTCGGCGGCTTCGCGGTAGGGGACTTGTGCCAGGACACGGTGCTCGCCGGAGGGACAGAAGTCGACGGCGACCGTGAGTAGGCAGGAACGGGGCGCCTGTTGACTGCCTGTCCAGGACACGCGCAGGACACCGCAGGGTTTGCGCCCGCGGGAGGCCGGGTGGGTCGGGCGCAGCGACCGGCAGGCTATGTGGGCGGTCCATGCGGCGAGGTGGGGCAGGGGCAGGGTGGTGCGTGCGCGGCAGCCGGGGCAGCGGTGCCAGTGGCGGAGCCAGTCGTCGGTGTCGGTGTCGAAGAGGCGTGTGTAGCGGTTCGCCACGCGGATGTCGTTGCTGTACAGGTGGTCGGGGCGCTCTTGTGTGTTGCAGGACTGGCAGACGGGGGCGCGGGCGTAGTCGTGTTCGTGGCAGTGGTCGAGGACGGTGGCGGGCGCGGTGCGGCAGACGGCGCATGCCCACCCGGCCACTCTGCGGGAGGTGCCGGGCTTCCTGCTGAGCACCGAGTACAGCTGGCCTTCCAGCTCTTTGTCGTACGGGCGCAGTGAGGTGGTGGTGCCCTCGGGTCTCGTCGCCTGCCGGGGGTGGGAGGGCGGCTCGGTGACGGCTGCGCTTGCGTGGCGGGTCCGCGCGGCTTGTACCCACTGCGTTTCGGTGTGCTCGGCCGCGTCCAGCAGCCTGACCACGGCGCGCGGCAGCCACCACGTGCGCTGCGTCGCGTCGCGGGTCTGCTCCACGAGCATCTGTCGCCAGTCGATCCCCGCCAGGTGGTACGGCCGGCTGTCTTCGCGTTGTTCCGCCTGCTCGGGGCCGCCCGGCTTCTGCAGTTCCCGCGTGATGCGCCGGCGCCAGCGCAGTGGCGTTTCGTCGTGGCCCTCCTGCCTCGGCGCCCCACGAAACGGACCGATGCGGACCAGGTCCTGCCGGTCCATCACCACTGCGTTCAGCTCCGCGGCCGCCCGGCGCACCTCAACCTCGCGAACAAGCCACTGACCGCCACTCGCCCTCACCGTCGCCACCACGCGGCCGCCGAGCAGGACGTGCCCCGCCCGGGCGTGGGCAGGAGAGCAGGTGAATGCCCCAGAAGCCGTCGGCACAGCACTGTCGGCCGTCAGACCGACCCACAGAGCGTCCGCGGCACCCAGGGTGATCAGGCCGTCCGTGCGACCGGGCATGACATGCTCTGGCATACCGACAGGCTAGCGGCCTGCAACAGGGCAATGGGTCTCCAAGTACCCTCGGTCAGCCGGGCCGCTGCCCTTGCCACATCCGCCGCCCCCGGACGCATCCACGTTCAGATCCCCGAAATGCCTCTGTGGACAGCTCTACTTGTGGACCGTCCGGGCCGCCACCTGCCACCGCGCCGGCTGGGGCGAGCCCGGCAAGACCTCCGCCATCGGCCATTGCCTGCTGCGAGGTCGGCCACGCCCACCGGCTCTGCTGCTCCGATGGCCTCGGCCGCGGCCTTGACCGCGGCCGCCACCCCCAAATGCCCGCCCCGCGTACGAGACCACCTCACCGGTCGCTGTGCCGAGCTTGCCGAAGACATCTGGGTCGTCCCGTGTCCGGTCTACGCCGACCATCTCTTCGTGATCGCACCCGCCGACGCCCCGTCGCCGGCAGTGGCCATCACCGCGCTTGGGGGCGACTGTCCGGTGGGCGCCAGCGAGGACCTCCCACTGAGTGACACGGCCACTGGATACGCGCAGGCGTTCCATGCCCTTGCCGCGGCCCGCGATCAGCCCGGTCGGCACGCATGGTTCGCATCCCGGCCGTGCCTGGCGCCGGCCATCGGGCCGGAGGCGGCAGCGTGGGCCAGGACCGTGCCGGCACCCCTGCGCGTCTACTCGGCCAGACGCTCCCAGGGTCCCGACGGCGGAGAATTCGTGGCCACCGCGGCGGCGCACTCACTCGACGAGTCCCTGACACGCCCGGCCGTGGTGGCATGGGCCCGACGGCGGCTCCAACCGGTCCTGGCGGGCGCTCCTCGAACGACCTCGGCCGGACGCTGACCGCCCATCTGCGCGGTGACGCCCCGCCGGGCCCGACCGCCGTCGCGCTCTCGCTGTCCGTCAGCGCCATCCGCAAGCGACCGGCGCGCATCGAGGTACCGCTGGACGCTCGCTGACGCGCCCTCCCGGCGTGCGCCATGACCTGTGGCCGGCGCCGCGCGCCCTGAAACGCGGGGAAGCGCGGCCCGGAATTTCTCCGGACCGCGTTACCGCGATGCGCTTTTGATGGGGAGTCATATGTTGTGCGCCACGCGAACCCGAGGGGCCGGAAGAGAGCGAGGGGACGCACTCTCTTCCGGCAAAAGGCGCTCGCGTCCGGAACAGCCGGATCTCAGCTGAAGATCCAATTGATCACCTGGGTGAAGGCGTTCACCGCGAAGTCGAACAGATCCATCCGTATTCACCCCCTTTCTCCATCGACGGAACTTTTTCCCGCTAAGACGGGATATTCGGGCTCTTCGGGGCAGACAGTGCAATCGCCCCGAAGGGCCATGGCGTCCTAACCCTGGAACCACTGGAGGGCGTAGCTGATCAGGTTGGTCGCGATGTCGAAGAACGTGGAGAGCATCTCGGAACTCCTGCTTTCTCGTGATCACCGGGTGTCCGGTGGGTGATTCGGTCGAGATGATCGTCCCTGGCCCGCCCGATGTGGGACATCCGCATAAGTCCGCAAGATTTCTGCGGGTCAGCCGCAGGATATTGAAGTTTTGACCTTCTGTGCGGGAATTCCGTCGGTTGACAAGAATGGCCACTACACCGGAAGGTGAATGCATTCACTGGGGGGCGGCAAAGCAGTCGTGTTTTCCGCGTGCCCGAAAGGCCGTGCAGAAGGTGGGGGTCCCGTGCGAGTGGTCCTGGCTGAGGATCATCCGACCGTACGAGCTGGAACCCGGGCGTTCCTGGAGCCCGAGGGCTTCGTCGTGGTCGGGGAGGCCGCCTGCGAACGCGAGGCGCTGGAGATCGTTTCCGAGCGGCAGCCCGATGTGCTGATGCTGGACATGAAGCTGGAGTCGGGGCTGGCGCTCAAGGCAATTCCCCAACTCCTCGCGGCGGCACCGGGAATGGGAATTCTCGTGCAGAGCTGCTACGAGGACCGCGCCATTATCTGCGGGGCGCTGGCCGCGGGTGCCGCGGGCTATCTGCTGAAGAGCAGTCCCGTGTCCGAGCTGGTCCTGGCGGTACGGACAGTGGCGACCGGAGGGCGGTACGTCCAGCCCTCGCTCGGTGCCGGGCTGGCTCGTGCCCAGGGCCGGGAGCCGGAACTGCCTCTGCGGGAGCGGCAGGTCCTGGGCCTGCTGGCCGAGGGGTACACCAACCGTGAGGTGGCCGCACGGCTGACGGTCAGCATCCGCACGGTGGAGAGCGTCAGGGCCGCACTGCGCGCCCGGCTGGGCCTGGCCACCAGGGCCGACCTCGTCGCGTACGCCCGGCAGCACAGCTCCGCCGATGCGTAGCGGAAGAGCCCGGCCGGCCGCGGCACACCAACCGCTCGCCCTGGGTGTTCTCGGCGGTATCTGTGTGTCCGTGACCCTGTTCGGTGTCGTGGTGTACACGGCCAACCTCATCACCCACGACCGGCTGCCGCCCCGGACTCTCTCGACCGCGGCCGTCGCCCTGGCCACCGGCGTCCTCGCGCTGCTGGCCTGCGGGATGCGGCGCGCCCGCCGGGTGCTGATCCTGCTCTGCTGCGGATTCACGGTCCTGAGCGTGGACCGGGTGGCGCATTCCACGCCGGCGGACTACGCGGCCATGGCGTTCCTGCTGGCGGCGGCGGCGTGCGCCGTCCCGGCCTGGCCCGAGATGAAGGTGATCCTCAGCCGGGGAAGCGCCAGGACGACGGCGGAGCGGAACGAACACCACGCGGGCCTGCTCGCGGGCGAGCTGCACGACGAAGTCCTCCAACTGCTGGCGCTGACCCGGCGGCGGCTCGACGCGGCCCAGGCGCTGGAGGACCCCCGCGCGCTGCGCGCGGCCATGGAGGACGCTTCCCGCACTCTCGACGAGCAGGGTCGCACACTGCGCCGCATCATCGCCGCCGTGAGCCCGGCGGCCGTCCGGGGGGTGGGGCTCGCCGAATCGGTGGCCGCCCTCGCCGAACAGGTCGCCGCCGAGAACGGGCTCGTGGTGGACATGGACCTCCAGGGCGACCGGCCCCACGCGCCTGCCAGGGAGAATGGCGTGAACCTGGCCGTCTACCGGATCGCTCAGGAAGCACTCGCCAACGTGGTCAAACATGCCGATGCCCGTCATATCGGCATCACCCTCATATGCCGCAACGACGGCATCAGCCTCACGGTCACCGACGACGGACGCGGCCTCGGACCGAACGCACCGAGACCCACCGAGGGGTACGGCATGCAGGGCATGCGCTGGCGCTGCGAGGCTTACGGCGGCACTTTCAGCGTCAGAACCGTCGGCGCCGGCGGCACGGTCGTCCGGGCCGTGTTCCCCCTGCGCCACTGCGGGAGAACCCGGGCGTTCTGACCGGCCGCGCCGACCCGGGCCCGCCCCGGCCCGCACGGGCCGGGGCGGGTTCCGTCAGGCCGAGCGGCGTCGGCGGCGCAGGTGGAGGACCGCCGCGCCCGACACCGCCAGGGCTGCCGCGCCGGAGGCGGCCGGGACCCAGGACCGGGAAGGGGCGGGGGCGGCCTGCGCCTCGGCGGCGGTGGCCTTGTCCTCGGCTCCCGCGGCCTGGTCCTTGCCCGGGTCCTCGGGGAGGGTGTAGCCGCCCGCGAGGCCCTTGCGGTCGTAGTCCGAGCCGGGCAGCTTGTCGCCGTAGCGCTTGGCGACGAGTTGCTGGTATGCCGCGAGCGAGATGCCGGGCTTGCCCTGGAGAGCCGTCCGGGCTTCCTTGTTGAGCGGCTCGACGGAGCCGTCGCCGGTCAGCCGGTACCAGGCGTGGAGCTGCGGTTCCATGAAGGTCTGCGCCCGGTCCGTGCCGCGTTCGGCGACGCTGATGTCCGTGTCGCCGTCGCGGATGCCGGCCAGTTCCCAGTCACCGCCGCCCTGCCCCGGGGCGAGCAGGACCGCGGCCTGGCGGCCGTTGGCGGCCGAGACGCGGGAGGCGAGGTAGGACAGCCGCAGGGCCCCGCCGGCGGTGGCCTTCGTCCTGCCGGTGACGAACTCGGGTGAGAGCTCGTAGAAGGGGACCGGCTTCTTGAGGTCGAAGCCGGACGCGTCGGCAGGTGCCTGCGCGGGGTTGCGCGCGGCGCCGGCCAGGCCGCCGTCCGCGCCGTCGTCCTGGGCGCCGCGCTCGGCGGCGGCCGTCAGGAAGCGGGCGACGGTGTCGTGGACGCGGCTGGAGCGCAGTACCTTCTGCGCGGCGGCGACGTCGGTCTCGGCAGGGGCGGCGGGTCCGTCGGCGGCCTGCGCGGGAACGATTCCGCAGAGGGCGGCGACGGCGGTGGCCGCACACAGGGTGGCGGTGCATCTGGTCGTACGGTGCATGGTGGTCGTCTCCTCTAGCCCTGTATGCCGATGCGCGTGTGGGTCCACCGGAAGGAGTTGTTGTTGGAGTAGGTGGAGTAGTTCCACCATGTGTAGGTCTTCGTGGTGGGCCAGGGGTCGCCGACCGCGATCATGTTGGTGTTGCTGTCGTAGCCGTAGACGACGTTCATGTGGCCGCCGCCGGAGTTCCAGCCGAAGCGGACGGCGAACGGGCGCCCGTTCGCGATCTCGTTCCGGCTCTCGCCGAAGGAAGCGTTGCGGTACAGGTCGCTGCCGCTGCTGCGGAAGCCCATGTTGCGCAGGGCGTTGGCCATGTCGCCGAGGGTGGCGGGCTGGTTGTTGCAGCTCAGCCGGTTGTTCTGGGCGGCCAGGCGGCAGAAGTCGGCCTGGCTGTAGCGGTTGTAGCCCCAATAGTTGGCTATGGTCAGGCCGCTGGCGTCCCAGCACCACTGGGACTGGACCTGCTTCTGCATGGAGATGTCGAGGGCCTTGCGGCCGGCGGTGTTGCCGTTGGGATTGCCGGTGGGCTTGTCCGTGGGCCTGTCGGTGGGCGGGGTGGAGCCGCACACCGGCAGCCTCCCGGTGTTCTCCCGGATGAACGCGTCGGCGAGGTAGTACTTGCCGGACCAGATCCAGCGGGAGTTGTTCTCGACGACGTCGCCGGTGGTACGGCAGGTCATCGTGATCCGGTCGCCGGTCCACGACTTCCCGGTGATGCTCGCCGAAAGCGACGGCTGGGACCGCTGGTTGACGGTGCTGAAGTTGCCCCGCCCGCCGTAGACCGTGCCGGTGACGCTGGCCTGGGCCTGGGGGGAGAGGGTCAGCAGGAGTCCGCCGGACACGGCGGCGACGGCCGTCGTGGCGAGAAGTGCCTTTTTACGCCTCGGCGAAGGGGCGGCGTGGGTGTGTGTCGATGTACGGGTTGCTCTACGGAATATGTGCATGAAGGGCCTATTTTGCTGATCAGTACTGGATGGTGTGGTGGTAGAGGATGTTGCGGGCCTTCGCTCCGCTGTCCAGGCCGTACGCGGGCCGGTCGGTGAGGAAGTACTCACGGAAGGTGGACTGGCGCTCGCGGGACATCATGGTGTTGCTCTTCGTCCAGCCGCCGTCGACCTGGGACCACAGGTCGACCAGCGCGGTGGCGACCCGGGCCTCGGTGGTGTCGCCCCGGTCCATGCCGCGTGTGGTGCGGTCGTTGGCGAGGTTCATGGAGCTGCCGTTGCCCCACGTCATGGTGGTGTCCTTGAAGGTGTGGAACGCCACGGCGTCGGCGTAGCCCTCGGTCCAGCCGCAGGTGGCGGAGGAGGTGCGGTTGACGTAGTGGGGCGAGCAGTTGGTGACGTTCGGCCACCATCCGTTGTAGAGCTTGCCCATGAGGGAGTGGCCGGCCTCGTGGACGGTGGTGTGGCCGGAGTCGGGGTCGCTGTCCGCGAGGTGGACCTTGTCGTCGCGGTTCGTCCAGTACGTACCGTCCTGGGAGCCCGGGTACCACTGGACGGTGATCGGGGAGCAGCGGCCGTCCCGCTGGTTGCTCGTCCAGCACGTGGTGGTCGAACCCCGGTCCCACCAGAGCTTGTTGAGGGTGTCGAAGGCGTGCCAGGCGCGGCTCTGGCCGCTGTTGGCGTAGACGGTGCCCAGGCTCTTGTCGCCCGATACGTTGCTCAGGGCGTTCGAGGTGGTCGAGTAGCGGCGGTTGTATCCGTCGACGACCGACCACATGCCGCCGGCCTGGGTCTGGAACTCCGCCCAGACCTGGGAGGTGACGGAGGTGCTCGGTGTGTAGCAGAGCTTGAACGTGCCGTCTCCGTTGCCGGTCAGGCCCGTGGCGAGCTTCTGTGCGCCGCCGCCCGCGATGGTCCTGCCCCAGAGGGTGACATTGGCGTTGCTGACGGGCAGGTCCCGGTCGGCCTTGCGGTTCCAGCTGCCGCCCTCGGAGGACTGGAAGCGGTTGCGCAGAGTGCCGCTGACGCAGACCGGGGCGTAGGGCTTACCGGGGGCGGCGGCCTGTGGGGGAGTGCTCGGCGCGGCCGGGGCGGCGGCGCCCGGGCGTGCCGGGCGGTCGTGCGCTGTGGGTCCGTCGGCCGGGGTCGCGTCGGCCTCGGTGACGGACATGCCCTTGGCGGTGGAGCCCTTGGCCTTGCCGATGGTCAGTTCCACCGAGGCGTGACCGGCGCGGCGTGGGTCGGGGCGGTCGATGTCGCTGATGTCCGCCTGGATCTGGGCGGGGCCCGTGGCGACGGCCTTTACCTCGAGCTTGAGGGTGCGGGTACCCGGGGTGAGGGTCAGGGTCCGGCTGGTGTGCTGGCCGAAGAGGTCCGTCGTGGGAGTGGCGAGGTCGGGATTCTGTCCGACGAGCCGGAGGGCGGGTGGTAGCTGGAGGGAGAGGCCGGCCCGCCTGACGCCGGTCTGCGCCGTGACAGCCACAGTGAGGGTGGTCCGCTCGCCGACGGCGGGGAGGCGTTCGAGGGAGGCGGTGACGCCGAGACAGCTCAGCGGCGCTTCGGAATTCTTGTCCGCAGGGCGGACGGTGCAGTTTTCTGCCGGGGTGGGGGCGACCGCGTAGGCCGACGGTACGGCGACGGTGGCGATACAGGCGACCGTGCCGCCCGCCGCGACCAGCGCCGCGGGTCTGGGTATTCGTATTCGGAACATGGGCATGCCTTTCTGCGGCGTGCGCGACGGGTTCCGGTGCACGCCGATATGAACCGTGTGGGGAGCGTTGCCGCGATCGTCAATCACTGGTGAACGGCAGTGACTTGACCGGCAACTTGCCGAGACTTTACGTCATATGGGTTGCGCATGTCATGTTCGGTGTTGCGGGAAACCCGCAATGAATAAAGGGTGTTGGGGTGCACCGGACACCCACCCGGCAACGGGGTCCCGTCTCCTCGGCGTTGCCGGGTGGGCTGGGCGTCGGTGTGTCAGTGACGCCGGGGCTTGCTGCCGCCGGACTGGTCCTTGTCGCCCGGTTTCGCGTCGCCCGGTTTCGCGTCGTCCTGCGGAGTGCGCGGCTGGGGGATCTGTATGGCTCCCTTGCCGTGCGCGAGTTGCACCTCGCGCTGCACCTTGGGCATCGGCAGGCGCATCGCGAGTGCCTGTACGCCGCCGATGTTCAGATACGGCATGACCCACCCCTCCAGGTCGACTCCCGCGAACAGCTTCCAGTCGGCGTCGGCCGCGGCCCTGCCCTCGGTCGACCCGCGGACTCCGCCCTTGACCTCGGTGCGTACGTACGGCGCGGCGACGTCGCCCTTGACGCCCACGCTGCCGTAGAGGCCGAGGTTCGCCTCGGTGCCGAACCGGACCTTCGCGCCGACCGCGGCCGAGGCGCTCGCCTTCAGCGTCGCGGGGGTGAAGTTCGCCTTGGCCTCCGGCTGCCAGCCCTCCTTGAGGCTGAACGCGGATCCGAGGGCGAAGTCGCCCTTCACCGGGTCCTGCTGGATGTCCAGGCTCGCCTTGCCGTCGGCGTCGATCAGGACGTAGCAGGTGAGGTCGATATTGACGGTGACCGGAAGTTCACCGATGTAGAAGGTCGGGTTGGCGTGCAGGACGACGAACGGCACCCGCACCGGCTTGCCGTTGGCCGTGGGGGCCGTCCGCCCCTTGAACTGGAATCCCGAGGACCAGTCGCCGCTCAGCCGCAGGCCGGCCCCCGACGGGCCGTCACCGGAACCACGGCCGTAGTACTTGAAATCGACCTCGGGAGCGAGCTGGACGAAGCCCTTGAAGTTCGCCTTGGTGGGGCTTTCCACCCCTTGCCCCTTGGCGTCCTTCTCCGTGTCGAGGGTGGTGTCGACGTCGACGCGCAGACTGCCGAAGGGCAGTTTGAGGCCGTCAGGTCCGGCGTGGACGCTGCCGCGCTTGGAATAGGAGAACTTCACTCCCGGGACGAGTGAATCGGCCCTGAAGGCGGACGGGTCGACGGGCAGCTTGTTCTCGACCTTGGAGTCGCCCAGCACCGTGGAGAGATCGACCGGGGCGGTACGGACCTCGGTGCCCTTCGGGGTGTTCCCCTCCACCTTCGTGACCTTGGCCAGAACGCCCTGGGGCGCGCCGGGCACGGGCTTGCTGGCGACGATGTCGCCCACGGCGACGGGCTTCTTCGCGGCGGGCGTCGCCGACGGGTCCGGCTTGCCGGACGACGTGCTCGGGGAGGGCTGCGCGACGGTCTGGGAGATGACGGCGCGCCCGCTCTTCGGGTCGATGGAGTCGACCTTCACCGCGGCCTTCTGCTCCTTGATGCCGCCGCCCGCCGGAATGGTCACCGCGCTGGGATCGGTGCCCCCGGGAGTGTGTTCCCGGAGGCTGTAGGGGGTGCCGCTCTCGCTGCCGCTCTCCGCCTCGCCCAAGGTCTTGGCGGAGTCGACCCCGTAGGGCGTGCAGCCGACGAGGGCGAGTGAGAGGGAGGTGAGCAGCACTGGTGCCAGTACCGCTGTTCTGCGGAGGTTGCGCATGGTGGATCCTTGTGAAGTGGTGTGAAGGGGCTGTTTTCCCGCAAGGGATGGCGGGGGCATGTCACCTTCAGGGCATGGGTGGAACCTCCCGTTCGGCAGGAGCCGCGGGCCGGGGGCGGTCACTTCGCCCCCGCCGTCAGGGCTTCGAGGCGCACGGCCGCGGCCGTGGCGCCTCCCGCGGCGCGGAACGACGCGCGCACCCTCCCGGCCGCCTCGCGGCGGCCGGGATCGCGGAGGACGGTGTCCAGCGCCGTGCCCAGCACGTCGGCGGTCGCCCGGTTGAACCGGACCCGTACGCCCGCCCCGGCGTCCGTCACCTGGGCGGCGACGGCGGGCTGGTCGTCCCGGATGGGTGCGACGACCAGGAGGAGTCCGTGCCACAGAGCCTCGCACACGGTGTTGTGACCGCCGTGGCAGATCACCGCGTCGCACCGCTCCAGCAGGGCGAGTTGGGGAACGTGCGGCCGGCCCTGGTCATGGGCCCCTGGGCGATGGGCAGTACGGTGCCCATCGCCCGGCTCATCGGGGAGCCGCGGAGCAGCGTGTGCGCGACGGCGTCGTCGCGCACGGCTTCCCGGACGGCGGCGGTGACGCCGCGGACGGCCGTGCCCACGTCGCCCCAGTGCCGCGCGAACGAGGAGGCCAGAAAGCCGTCCTGGCCCACGGGGAGCAGCCGGGTCCGCGGATCCTCCGCGCCCGGCAGCCGGGCGACCTCGCCGGGCTCGCCCGGCAGGGGCGGCGCGTCCGGTCCCCGGCGGCGCAGCACTCGGTGACCGGCGGCCACCACGGTCTCCGAGCCGTCCATGGTCCGGACGGCGGCCGCCATCTCCTCCGGGACACCGGATTCGTCGAGCAGCGCCGGCTGGGTGTCCAGGACGACCCCTGCGGCACCGCCGACGACGGCGGCCGCGGCGGTGTGCGGCCCGATGCCTCCGCAGGCCCAGACCGGCAGGCCGAGCTCCGGGTCCGCCACCAGCTGCTGGAGGAGGACGAAGGTGCTCAGCTCGCCGACCCGTCCGCCGACCTCGTTGCCCCGGGCGACGAGACCGTGCGCCCCGGCGCGCGCGGCCGCCAGGGCCTCCTCGTAGTCGGTGACCTCGACCAGGACGCGGGGGCCGCTGAAGCCGGCGGGAGTCAACTCGGCGTCCACGCAGAGCAGTACGGTGTGCACGCCCCCGTCGGCCGCCAAGTCGTCCGGCCCGAGCGCGCATCCCGCCCCGACGCGTACCCCGAAGGGGCCCGGTACCCATTGCCGCACCAGTCGGAGGGCCTCACGGGCCGCGCGGCGCCGGCCCCTTCCGGGATCGAGCACGCCCAGACCGCCCGCCCGGCAGACCGCCGCCACCAGACGCGAGTCGGGTTCACCGAAAGGGCTGATGCCGAGGACTGTTTCTGTGGACACGGGAACTCCGGGAGGCAAGAAGGTCGTTCGGAAGCACCGGCGGACGCCGCGACCGGTGCGGGAGAGATGAGAGACGTGCGACGAGCGAAGGCCGTCGCGGAAGGTCGTCGAAAAGGTGGCCCGACTTTCCCGGTGGGCCTGGCTGGATCATTGCACGGCGGGGCGCGAAGGGAATACCCCGTTCAGCATTGCCGCGGGAATGGTGTGCGTCACACAGGTACCGGTTTCGGGTAGCCCGCAAGGGAATTGCGGTAAACCCGCAACGGGTGTGGAATTACCGCAGAAATAGTCCGTACCAATTGCGATGACGGGCTCAACTCCGCTGTGAAACCGTATAGTTGACGGTTAGTGAGGCCGGGGTCGAATTGTGCCGGGAAATTTTTCCCCGCTCCGGGGTTGCCATTTCGATTCCGTGTGCAAGGATTCCTGCTGCCCGGTTCGAAAAGGGCCGGACGGAGAATGGAGTCCCGTGAAATCAATGACACTCGGAGCAGCCGCCGGGGTGGTCGCCTCGCTGGCGGTGTCGGCCGCGCTGGTGCCGGCGTCCCCCGCGGGGGCGGAGGCCCGGCCCGGGAGTGCGGACAGGGCGACGGCCGAATCCTTCAGCCGTATCGCAGGTGTCGTGCTCACCGACCGGACGGCGGCGATCGTCGACGGCAAGGTGCGGGGTCACACCACCCCGCCGCCCGCGAAGGAGGCGCATCTTTCGTCCGCGACGGCGCGTTCGGAGAAGTCCGTCACGGCCTCGCTGCGCGAGCGCAAGAGCAAGCTCAAGGCCCTGGGCGAGGCGTACTCCGCCGGTGACACCCGGGTCGCGGTGGACCGGGCCGGCGTCGACGGCAAGAAGGCCACGATGCGGGTGACCGAGACCACGCGGCTGACCTACAAGAAGATCCGCGGTGACGAGCCGAAGGACACCGGTTTCCAGGCTCACCACGAGCTGAGCTTCACCGCCGGGAAGGGCGGGGCGTGGGAGCTGACCGGCATCAAGCCTCTGGACGAGATGCCGCAGATCAACGCACCCGCGCCGAGCGCCGCTCCCCAGCCGAAGGCGGGTGCGCCCGAGGCGCCGGGCGTGAACGACATGCCGAACGCGCCCGAGGCGAGTCTCTGGCTGTTCCCCAAACGGCTGCCGAAGGACACGAGCACCGGCCTCGACTACAAGGCGATGGCCGACTACGCCGAGAAGTACTGGAAGAACTACAACCCGGCCTACCGTTCGCACCCGCTGGGGACCGGCGGCGACTGCACGAACTTCGTCAGCCAGGCGCTGAAGGCGGGCGGCTGGAAGAACGCCCCCGGAAAGGCCGGTGACTACACGAAGTGGTGGTACGGGTCCGGCACGGAATCGGATTCCTGGACCGGCGTCAACGAGTGGTCCTGGTTCGCGCAGAACTCGAAGCGGGTGAAGCCGCTGAAGTACGCCTACCAGATGGAGGTCGGGGACGTCCTCCAGGCGGACTTCGACCGTGACGGGTCCAAGGACCACACCATGCTGGTGACCTACCGCGACAAGCTCGGCACTCCCTATCTGACGTACCACTCCTTCGACACCTATCGGCGGTCGTTGCTGAGCCTCCAGGTGATGCTGCCGTTCACTAAGTGGTACGCCTACCGCACCTGATGCGTACGGCACGCCGCGCGGTGGTCCTGGTGACCGGGACCGCTCTCACGCTCGGGCTGCTGTCGGGCTGCGGAGCCGGTGGGGACGGGGCCGGGAGGAGGGCCGCTTCCTCTCCCTCCTCCCGCCCCTCGTCCGCCTCGCCGGCCCCCACCCCGTCCGCTTCGGAGTCGGTGAAGCCGGCGGAGAAGTGGGACGGAAAGGTACGGGTCCTGGGCGACGGTTCGACGTCCTCCACCGGCCCGCAGCCGCACCAGCCCAAGCCGGAGAAGCTCAAACCGGGTGAGAGGCCGCCGCAGTTCGTGGTGTTCTCCTGGGACGGCGCACTCCAGGGCGACGACGAGCAGTTCTCGCACTTCCGCGAGGTCGCCAGGGAGAACAACGCGCAGATGACGTTCTTCCTCACCGGAACCTATCTGCTGCCCAAGTCCAAGGCGTCGAAATACCGGCCGCCGCAGCACAAACGCGGTGAGATGGCCATCTCGTACGCCACCGACCAGCACATCAGGGACACCCTGGAACAGCTGCGCGCCGCCTGGCTGGAGGGCAACGAGATAGGCACGCACTTCAACGGGCACTTCTGCGGTGCCAAGGGCGGCGGCGACTGGAGCGTCGCCGAGTGGAAGAGCGAGATCGAGCAGTCCTATTCCTTCGTCGAGAACTGGAAGACCAACACCGGCTACACAGACCTGCCCCCACTGCCCTTCGACTACCGCAACACTCTGGCCGGCGGCCGGGCCCCCTGCCTGGAGGGCCAGGAGAACCTGCTCAAGGCCGCCAAGTCGTTCGGCTGGCGCTACGACGCCAGCTCCCCCGGCGACTTCCAGCTCTGGCCGTCGAAAAATGACGGCATCTGGAACTTCCCGCTGCAGCTCGTTCCCTATCCCGGGACCGAGCGGCAAGTCCTCTCCATGGACTTCAACTTCCTCTACAACCAGTCCGGTGACAACACCAAGGGCGATCCGGCGAAGTACGCGGAGTGGCGCAAGCTGACGCGTGACGGCTATCTGAACGGCTTCGAGCGGGTCTACAACGGCAGCCGGGCGCCGATGTTCATAGGCAACCACTTCGAGGACTGGAACGGCGGCATCTATATGAAGGCCGTCGAGGACGTCGTGAAGTCGGTCTGCAAGCGCGACGGCGTGCGCTGCGTGACCTTCAAACAGCTCGCCGACTGGCTGGACGCACAGGACCCCGAAGTCCTGGCGAAAATGCGCCAGTTGGACCCGGCGCAGTCCCCGGACTGGAAGTCCCTGGTCAAGTAACTCCCCCTTTCCTGCCCACCCCGCCCTGTGAGGTGTCTCCCCATGTCCCCGCGCAAGAGATCCGTCCCCGCCTCCGCCCTCGCCTGCGTCGCCTCGACGCTGGCCCTGGCCGTCACGGCGGTCGCCGCCTCCCCCTCCGCCTCCGCCGCCCCGGCCGACGCGAAGACCGCGACGGCCGGCAAGGCCGTCACCAGCGGCTGGAACAACTGGTCCTGCAAGCCGTCCGCCGCCCACCCCAACCCGGTCGTCCTCCTCCACGGCACCTGGGCCAACCAGCTGGACACCTGGTTCCTCACGGCCCCGTCGCTGGTCAAGGAGGGCTACTGTGTGTACTCACTCGACTACGGTAAGTTGCCCTATGTGCCGACGCTCAACGGTCAGGGGCCGCTCGTCAAGTCGGCCGGGGAAGTGTCCGCCTTCGTGGACAAGGTCCTCAAGTCCACGGGGACGAGGAAGGTGGACATCGTCGGTCACTCCCAGGGCGGCGGCCCCCTGCCCCGTTACTACATGGAGTTCATGAACGGCGCCTCCAAGGTCGACAAGCTCATCGGCATCGCCCCCGACAACCACGGCGCGACCGCCTCCGGCCTGGGCACGCTCGCGCGCAAGGTCCCCGGCGTGAGCAAGGTGCTGGACCTCACCGTCCCCGGCCTGCAGGACCAGATCGTCGGCTCCGAGTTCATGAAGAAGCTGAACTCCAAACCGGACACCGTGCCGGGCGTGAAGTACACGGTCATCTCGACCAAGTACGACGAGATCGCCACGCCCTACAAGTCGCAGCAGCTCTCGGGCCCGAACGTGCGCAACGTCGTGGTCCAGGACCTGTGCAGGCTCGACTTCTCCGAGCACATCGCGCTGGGCCTCATCGACCGCATCGCCTTCCACGAGGTGAAGAACGCGCTCGATCCCGCGCACGCGACCCCCACCACCTGCAAGTCCGCCATCAGCTGACCCTTCGTCGGCACAAGCCCGTTGCCCCACCTCCCCCACTTGCGAGGTAGCTCCATGTCCGTACGTAACAGATCGCTCCGCATGCTCGCCGGGACCGTTTCGGCGCTGGCGCTGGTCCTGTCCTTCGGCTCCACCTCCGCCTCCGCGGCCCCGGCCGACGGCGTGGCGGGGAAGACCGTCACCAGCGGCTGGAACGACTGGTCCTGCAAGCCGTCCGCCGAACACCCGCGTCCCGTGGTTCTCGTACACGGCACCACCGAGAACTCCTGGGACAACTGGTTCGTGCTCGCCCCCTACCTGGTCAAGCGGGGCTACTGCGTCTACTCCCTCGACTACGGCCAGCTGCCCGGCGTGCCGTTCTTCAACGGCCTGGGGCCGATCGAGAAGTCGGCCGAGCAACTGTCCGCCTTCGTGGACAAGGTCCAGCAGTCGGCCGGGGCGCGGAAGGTCGATCTCGTCGGTCACTCGCAGGGCGGAGGCGCCCTGCCGCGTTACTACCTCCAGTTCCTGGGCGGTGCGGCCAAGGTCGACCAGCTCGTGGGCATCGCCCCCTCCCAGCACGGGACGACGGCCTCCGGGCTGAACCGTCTCGTCGACGGCGTCCCCGGTCTGCGCAAGCTCGTCGGCAAGGCGGTTCCCGCGGCGGAACAGCAGCTGGCCGGGTCCGAGTTCATGAAGAAGCTCAACGCCAACGGCGACACCGTGCCCGGTGTGAAGTACACGGGCATCGTGACCAAGTACGACGAGGTGGTCACGCCGTACAAGACCCAGTTCTTCTCGGGCCCGAACACCCGCAATGTGGTGGTCCAGGACCTCTGCAAGCTGGACGTCTCCATGCACCTCGGCGTCGGCACGATCGACAAGATCGCCTTCCATGAGGTGGCCAACGCGCTCGACCCGGCGCACGCGACCCCCACCACCTGCGCCTCCGCCCTCAGCTGATACCCCCCGTACCGGCCCGGCCGTCTCCCCTTGGGCGGCCGGGCCCCTTCCCCTGTTGCCGGACGGAACAGTGATCACTCGCAAACAGCTCGCGACCGCACTGCGGCGGTTCCGCCCCGTCTATCCCCGCCCGGGCCGGACCGGGTTCAGGCACTGGGTACCGTCGTGGCGCCAGACGCTGGGGCTGTTCGGCCTCGTCGCCACCGTCGTGGCCGGAGTGCTGACGATCATGTTCATGCGCACCGCGATACCCGCCGGCCTCAACGCCTTCGCCACCCAGCAGGACAACGTCTACTACTGGGCCGACGGCAGCGAGATGGCCCGCACCGGCGAGGTCGACCGGCAGGACACACCGCTGGCCAAGGTTCCCGAGAAGGTCCGCTGGGCGGCGCTGGCCGCGGAGAACGAGACGTTCTACTCCGACAGCGGGGTCTCGGTCAGCGGCATGGTCCGCGCGGTCTCCAGGATGGTCGCCGGGGCCGACACCCAGGGCGGCTCGACCATCACCCAGCAGTACGTGAAGAACGCCTACCTCAACCAGCGGCAGACCTTCTCCCGCAAGCTCACCGAGATGTTCATCGCGATCAAGCTCGACAACAGGATGAGCAAGGACGAGATCCTTGAGCAGTACCTCAACACCAGCTGGTACGGCCGCGGCGCCTACGGTATCCAGCGGGCCGCCCACGCCTACTACGGCAAGGACGTCTCGCAGCTGAACGCGAGCGAGGGCGCCTTCCTGGCATCCCTGCTCAAGGGGGCCGCGCTCTACGACCCGGCCTCTGGCGCCGGGAACCACAAGCGCGCGGTGGAGCGCTGGAGCTGGGTCCTGGACCGGATGGTGGCCACCGGAAAACTCTCCCAGCAGGAGCGCGCGCAGTACACACGCTTCCCCGAGCCGATCGCCCCGCCCAAGGTCACCGGTCTGGCCGGCCAGACCGGCTACCTCGTCGAGACCGCCCGTGCCTATCTGCTGGCCCACTCCCACGTCTCCGAGCGGGAATTCGCGCTCGGCGGCTACCAGATCCGCACCACATTCGAGAAGAAGCGCATGGCAGCGCTCACCCGGGCGGTCGAGCGGGCACGGGACGGTCTGGCCCCGGACCGGCGCGCGGCCGACCGCGACGTACGCGTCGGGGCCGCTTCGGTGGCCACCGACGGGCGCGTCGTCGCCCTGTACGGCGGGTCGGACTACCTCGAGCAGGGGTTCAACGACGCCAATTCGTCCGTCGTGCCGGCGGGCAGCGCCTTCACCCCCTTCGTCTACGCGGCGGCCTTGCGTGACGGGGTGCAGCGCGAGCGCGGCAAGCCCCGCACAGGCGTGACTCCGGCCACGCTGTACGACGGCGACGACAAAGTGTCCCTCCAGACTCCGGAGGGCCCCTACTGGGACCGGTCGGGGAAGATCGTCAGGGCGGTCAACGACGGCGAGAGGTCCTGGGGGAAGATCTCGCTCAAGGACGCGGTCGCACAGTCGGTCAACACCCCGATGATGCAGCTGGGCATGGACGTGGGGCTGGACCGCGTCGGCGAGGTGGGCGTCCAGGCGGGTCTGCTGGAGAGCAGCCTCGGGGGGAAACCGCCGTCGTTCCCGCTCGGCACCGCCACGCCCAGCGCCATCCGCATGGCCGACGCCTACGCCACGTTCGCCGCCAAGGGCCGGCACGCTGAGCCGTACTCGGTCGCCGGGCTCCGGCGCAACGGCGACGACGTGCCCGTGGCGAGGCCGGAGTCCGAACAGGCCCTGCCGCCGCACGTGGCGGGCGCCGTGGACGACGCGCTGCGCGAAGCGGTCCGCGACGGCACGGCGAAGCCGGCGCAGGCCGCCGGGCCCGGCACGGCCGGCAAGACCGGCACCGCGCAGGACAACAAGTCCGCCTGGTATGTCGGTTACCGTGGTTCCCTGTCGACCGCGGTCTCGCTCGCCCGCATCGACCCCAGGACCCAGGAACTGCTCCCGCTGGACGGAATCGGCGGAACACCCGAGGGCACGGTGGGCAGCTCGCTGCCGATCAAGCTGTGGACGCGCTACATGACCGCCATGCAGGAGCCCTGACGGCAGTGGGTCGCTCCCCGCACAGCACGCCGGTATCCAGGTTGGCTGCGGTGAGGAAGTCCTGCGTCCGGGCGAGCGCCCGCGCGACCTGTTCCTGGCCCATCCAGCCGGTCGCCTGGGCTGGTGGCACGTTCACCCCCCTACGTCCCGTTGGCCCACTGTGCTGCGGCAGCCCGGCGTCACCTGGTAGAAGACCGCGTCATTCGGCACGAGGATGCCGCTGTCCTTAACCTCCCCCATTGCTTTTCGGGCCACGGCCTCGTAGGTCCGCATGCTGGGCGTTCCGGTGTTCGTCCCCACCTGCCAGCAGGGGGAGAGATCGTCCGGTCCACCATCGTTCTTTCCACCCTTCCCACCCTGGGCGCCGGGAATTATGTGACCGAAGTGCCTTGGTCTCACAGTGTCGGCTGTTGGCCGGGGATGGTGTGTTGTCGGTACCGGGCTGGCGGGGTGTGTCCCGATAGGCGAACTCTTCCGTACCTGCGCACGGTTCGCCGGCGTGAGTGGTCACGGGGAGGGCGGCGAGGAATCGGTGCCGCAGGCCACTCGGATCACGCTGGGCCTGCCGGCCCAGCGGATCGACCAGCTCTCGTGTTCACCCGACTGCGGGTCGACCCGCGCACCCAGGATGACTACGAGGCCGGATCAAGGAGGGCAAGGCCCGTCGCAAAATCGTCCGTTGCCTCGGGCGCTATGTGGCCCTGGAGGTCTTCCACCTGGTCAGACAGCTATAGTCAGGGCCCCGCTCATAGGGGCTGTCGTGACAGATGAGAGGGTCTGGCGGGTGAGTGAGACACCGGTGAACACCCTGCAATACCGCTCTGACGGGCCAGAAGACGCTCCGGTCCTGGTCCTGGGGCCCGCGCTGGGTACCACATGGCACATGTGGGACCGGCAGATACCGGAGCTGACCCGCCACTGGCGGGTCCTCCGCTTCGACCTGCCGGGTCACGGCGGTGCGCCCGCCGAGCCCGCGCCGGTCGTCGGCGACCTCACCGACCGGCTTCTCGCCACGCTCGACGGCCTCGGCGTCGACCGCTTCGGTTACGCGGGCTGCTCCATCGGCGGCGCGACGGGCGCCGATCTCGCCCTGCGGCACCCGCACCGGCTCGCCGCGCTGGCCCTGATCGCCACCTCCGCCCGCTCGGGCACCGCCGACTCCTGGCGGCAGCGCGGCGACACCGTGCGCAACAGCGGCATGGACCCCATCGCCCGGTCGGCCCCGGAGAGCTGGTTCACCCCGAGCTTCGCGGCCGCCCAGCCCGCCATCGTGGACTGGGCCGTGCAGATGGTCAGCACCACCGACCCCCGCTGCTACGTCGCCGCGTGCGACGCGCTGGCCGCCTTCGACGTCCGCGCCGAGCTCGGCCGGATCGGCGTGCCCGCGCTGGTGCTCGTCGGCGCGGAGGACCAGGTGACGCCGCCCGCCGACGCCCGGGTGCTCGTCGCGGGCATCCACGACGCGCGGCTCGCGGTCGTGCCCGGCGCCTCGCACCTCGCGCCGGTGGAGCAGCCCGCGGCCGTCACGGATCTGCTGGTCCGGCACTTCACCACGGCCTGGCAGCTGTCCACCCAGCAGAACCTGTCGCCGGTCGCCGCACCGATGCCGCAGGCGGCGGCTCCGGCCCCCGCTCCGGGCCCGGCGTTCGGCCACGCTCCGGGCCGGACGGCCGGCCAGGACCACGCGCCGTTCCCGGCCGCGGGCCCCGCCCCGGCGCAGAGTGAGACGCCCGGCCAGGCTCCGGCCCAGGGCCTGAACCCGGACACGGTCCGCGTCCCCGGCAAGGCCCCGGCTCACGACCTGAACCCGGACACCGTACGGATCGCCCCCCAGGCTCCCGCCCCGGCCCAGGACCTCAACCCCGACACCGTGCGGATCGCCCCCCAGCCACCCGCGCCCGCCCCGGCCCCCGCGCCGAATCAGGCGGCCCCGGCGCACGGTCCGGCCGGCGCTCCCGGGCAGCTGCCGGGGCCTGCCTCCGGATACGGGTTCCCGCCCGCCGCGCCGGGCGGGATGTTCCCGTCCCCGGCCCAGCAGCCCCCCGCTCCTCAGCAGCCCTTCGCCCAGCAGACCGCGCCCGCCGGTTTCGGACCGCCGCCCACCCTGGACGCGGAACCGGCGCCGGCCGCCCCGGACCCGTACGAGCGCGGCGCGCTCATCCGGCGGGAGGTCCTCGGCGACGCCCACGCGGACGCCGCCGAAGCGGCCGGGGACGAGCTCACCGGTGACTACGAGGACTTCGTCACCCGCTACGCCTGGGGCGGGGTCTGGGACCGCCCGGGGCTCGACCGCCGGTCCCGGGCCCTGATCACCCTGACCGCCCTCACCGCGGGCGGCCACCTCGACGACCTCGCCCTGCACACGCGCGCCGCGCTGCGCTGCGGCCTCACCCCGGACGAGATCAAGGAAACGCTTCTGCACACCGCCGTCTACTGCGGCCTGCCCGCCGCCCACGCCGCCTTCCAGGTCGCCCGGCGCGTCGTCGCGGAGGGGTCGGCCCCGCAGGCGTAGCCCCGCGTAGCACTATGGGGATCATGAAGCTGACCAAGAAGAGCCACGCGTGCGTCCGTCTGGAGAAGGACGGCCGCACGCTCGTCATCGATCCCGGCGCCTTCAGCGAGGAGGACGCGGCCGTCGGCGCGGACGCGATCCTCGTCACCCACGAGCACATCGACCACTTCAACGAGGACCGGCTGCGGGCCGCCCTGGACGCCAACCCGGCCGCCGAGCTGTGGACCCTCCGCAGCGTCGCCGAACAGGTCTCGGCGGCCTTCCCCGGCCGGGTGCACACCGTCGGCGAGGGGGACACCTTCACCGCGGCCGGGTTCGAGGTGGAGGTGCACGGGCAGCTGCACGCGGTGATCCACCCGGACATTCCCCGGATCACCAACGTCGGCTATCTCGTGGACGGTTCGGTCTTCCACCCCGGGGACGCGCTGACCGTGCCCGGCCGGCCCGTCGACACCCTGATGGTCCCGGTCATGGCCCCGTGGAACAAGGTCTCCGAGGTCATCGACTACCTCCGGGAGGTCAGCCCGCGACGCGCCGTCGACATCCACGACGCGCTGCTCACCGACCTGGCCCGGCCCGTCTACGACCGGATGCTGGGCCCGGACGGGCCGGGCGGCGCGAACCACACCCGCCTGGCGCCCGGCGAGGCCCTCACCCTCTGACGCTCTCCGGTGTTGTCACACCCGGCGGTTAGGGTTGTCCCATGCGCATCGCCACCTGGAACGTGAACTCGATCACCGCCCGTCTCCCGAGGCTGCTGGCCTGGCTGGAGAGCAGCGGCACGGACGTGCTGTGCATACAGGAGACGAAGTGCGGGGAGGACGCCTTCCCGTTCGACGCGCTCCGCGAGCTGGGATACGAGGCGGCGGTCAACGCCACCGGCCGGTGGAACGGCGTCGCCCTGCTCTCCCGGGTGGGCCTGGAGGACGTGGTCCCCGGCCTGCCGGGCGGCCCCGACTACGACGGCGCGCAGGAGCCCCGGGCGATCTCCGCGACCTGCGGGGGCGCCCGCCTCTGGTCGGTCTACGTGCCCAACGGCCGCGAGGTCGGCCACGACCACTACGCCTACAAGCTGCGCTGGCTGGAGGCCCTGCGCGACGCCGTCGCCGCGGACGCCGAGGGGGAGCGGCCGTTCGCGGTGCTCGGCGACTTCAACATCGCGCCGACCGACGAGGACGTCTTCGACCCCGCGGTCTTCGAGGGCGCCACGCACGTCACGCCCGCCGAGCGCGCCGCCCTCGGCGCCCTGCGCGACCTCGGCCTGTCCGACGTCGTGCCCCGCCCCCTGAAGTACGACCGCCCGTACACCTACTGGGACTACCGCCAGCTCTGCTTCCCCAAGAACAAGGGCATGCGCATCGACCTGGTCTACGGCAACGCCTCCTTCGCCCAGGCCGCGAAGGACGCCTATGTCGACCGGGAGGAGCGCAAGGGCAAGGGAGCCTCGGACCACGCCCCGGTCGTCGTCGACCTGGACGTCTGAGGTCCGGGCGCCCCGCCCCGCGCCGTCAGATCAGCTTGCGCAGGTCGACCGAGTCGGTGAAGGCCCGCATCCCGGCGTCGTTGGGGTGCAGGTGGTCACCGCCGTCGAAGGCCGGCAGCATCCGGTCGGGCCGGCGGGGGTCGCGGATGGCGGCGTCGAAGTCGAGCACCGCGTCGTACGCGCCGCCGTTCGCCCGGATGTGCCGGTTGATGGCGGTGCGCTCCGCCTCGGCGGCCGGCGTGCAGTCGTGGAAGCCGCCGCAGGGCGCGATGGTCGCGGCGACGAACCGCATGCCGCGCTCGTGCGCCCGCGCCGCCATCTCCCGCAGCGCCGGGATCACCCGGGCGGCCGTGGTGCCCGCCCGGATGTCGTTGACGCCCTCGAAGACGATGACCGTACGGGCCGAGGTCTGCGCCAGCACGTCGCGCTCCAGCCGGTGGCCCGCGCTGACCCCGCTGAGGATCGTGCTGGTGTTGTCGCCCGGATAGCGGTCGTTGACCACCTGGTTGCCGGAGATCCCCTCATTGAGCACCCCGAACTTCGGCACGGAGTGCTGTCCGCGCAGCCGTCGGCCCAGCAGGTCCGGCCAGCGTCCGTTGGCGCCCGGCGTCGACCGCTCGCCGTCGGTGATCGAGTCCCCGAGGGTCACCACGGACCCGGCGCCGTCCCCGACGTCCACGCCCGTCAGCAGCGGCCAGGAGTCGAGCTTCGCGGAGTACGCGTCCGCGCCGCGGTCGCCCGTGCGGTCACCGGCGTTGTCGGCCGTCAGATAGGACACCGAATCGATGTAGCTGTGCACGGGCAGCGCCCGGACCGTGCCCGGCAGGTGGATGCTCACCAGGAGGTCGGCGCCCTCGGGCACGCGGAATCCCAGCGGGTCGCTGAACTGCTGTGCGCCCGCAGGCAGTTCGGCCCCGGCGCGGCCGCCGAAGGTCAGCGCCCGGGGCGGGCCGGCCGCCGCCGCGCCGCGCTCCTGGAGCGCCACGCTCGCGTGCCCGATGCGCACCGGGCGCGGCGCGAAGGTGTTCTCCAGCCGGATCCTGGTGCGCGGCCCGCCCGCGCTGCCGTGCACGACCAGCCGCAGCGTCCGGTCGGTCCACGGCCCCACCTTGGCGTAACCCGAAGGTGAAGCCGCCCAGCTGCCGGTCCACCCGTTCGTGGGACCTCGCAACGCCATCGAGAACACATGCAGGGCGGTGTCCGGCTCCGCCTCGTCCGGCAGCACGACCGAGTCGACGTCCCGGTCGCGCGCGACCGGGACCGTCACCGCGTACAGCCGTGTGGTCTCCGCCCGTTGGCCGCCGGGCGCCGCGAGGTGGGGGAGCCCGACGGCTTTCGTCGTGAGGGGGCCGCGCCGCCAGTCGGGCGCGGTCAGCCGGTAGGTGCTGCGGGAGCCGTCGCGGTAGCGGACGGTGCCCGTGCCGGTGATGTCCTGGCCCGGCGCGCCCTTGGTGGTCCCCGCGACGAGGAAGGAGAGCGCCTCCCCGCTGCCGCGGAGCCGGACGGTCTGCCCCGCGGCCCGCACATTGTCCGGCTGACCTGCGGTGGAGCGCGGCCAGCGGAGCGGGGAGCGGTCGATGGCCAGGGCGCGGCCCGGGCTCCACCCCGCGGCGTCGAGGTCCTCGGCCGGCAGCGCGTTGCCCGCGCCGTCGAAATCCGCATCACCCGGGCGGGTGTCCCCGCGGACCGCCGTGTTGTCGAAGAGCCGCTCCAAGGGGAGCGGCTCTCTCGCACGTTGCGCGGTGCCGGCGAGCGCCGGGGTGTTCGCTGCGGCAACGGCGCAGACGGCGCCCGCCGCGACGACCCCCGTCGCCGCCCACCGTCTGTGCCGTACCCCGCCGAGCCTCGATGTCCGGAGCATGTGCGTCATGCCTCCCAGCGTTCCCCGCTCTGAATGTGGCGGCATGAAGCTAAGGAGACGCCTGGGGAACGTCAAGGAGGCCAACCGGCCACGTCGGGCGCCGCGCGCCTGTGGTGAGGCCATCCGTGCGAGTGCGATCCTGTCCGGTATGAACATTCCCTTCTTGGACAGTTGGCGCAAGCGGCACGCCCCGGACCACGGGGTGGCGCTGGCGGACGCGGTCGACCGGGACCCGGAGGGCCTGGCCGAGCTGTTGTCGGAATGCGAACTGCTGCGCGCGCACGCGGAGTCGGCGGGGGCCGTCCTCGACGACTCGCCGATGTCCCTGGGGGCTCTGGACCAGCTCCAGCCGCGCTGGCGCGAGGACCCCGAGCTGCTGCCGTGGCTGGGCAACGACGCGGGGCTGTATCTGGGCACGGTCGTCGTGCGCACGGTCGAGGGCGCCGGCTGGTGGATCCGCTCGGACGGGCAGCCGGTGGTCCGGCTCGCCAACGGCCGGGAGATCGACGTGGTCGAGGCGGGCCAGAGCTGGGCGGCCGATGGCGCGCCGGAGTTGTCGCAGATCTATGGGGAGCTCGCGGAGAACTGATCCGCCGCGCCGCGCGGCGCGCTTGCCGGGCGCGGGCCGTCCCGCTGCCCGCCGGGACGGGCGCCCCCGATCTCCAGCCGCGCTGGGGGACGCTCCCGAGGGGCTTGACCCGTTGCGGGCCGACGACGACCTGCGGCCCATCCGGGCCCATCCGGGCCCGTCCGGCGCTTGTGGACACCGGCGCGGCGCGAGGGACACGCCCGCGGAGTCCACTCGCGGAGTCCGCCCCGCGAGGTCAGCTGATGAAGGGGATGTCGTACTCCAGCCGCCAGCGGTCGGCGCGGACCACGATGTCGGAGGTCTCCACCGCCCGGCCGTCCCCGTCGAAGTGGGTGCGCTCGACGACCGTGACGCACTGCCCGGCCGCGCAGCCGAGCGCCTCCGCCTCCGGTGTCGTCGCCGGGCGCGAGCCCACCAGCTCCTGCGCCCGTACGACCCGGATGCCGATCGCCGCCAGCCTGCCGCGCACGCCGCGCCGGGCGTAGGGCCCGCGCTCGGGGAGCACCACGTCGGTGCCCTCGGTGATGGCGAGCGGTTCCCAGCTGGTGGCGAGCTGCACCGGGTGCCGGTTGGCGAGGTACTCGTACTGCGTGCAGAGCACCCGCTCGCCCGCTCCGATCCGCAGCCGCTCGGCGACCCGGTCCGAGGCGGGCGCCTCGCTGGAGGACGCCTCCCAGGTCAGGGCCGTGTCCCTGGCCGTCATCCGGGCGGCGAAGGGGGAGTCGACAGCGCCCGTCGAGCGCAGCAGACTGCCCAGCGGCACCCGGTCGGTGACGAAGACGCCCCGCCCGAACTGGCCCTCCGCGTATCCCGCCGCCTTCAGGACGCGCACCGCGCGGTCCACGGTCTGGTCGCTGGCCGCGTACGCGCGCTTGAGCTCCGACCGCGAGGGGATGCGGTCCCCCACGGCGAGCCCTCCCTCGTCGATGCGGCGGCGCAGATCGTCCGCGATGCGCAGGTAGACGGGCCTGCTGTCGCCCACCCCCGGCTCCTTCCCCCGAGTCTCCCCCAGTTCGACGCTACACAGGCTAGGTACCCAGGCCGGTCTGTGTACCTAGGGCAAATGGCGGGCGTAGCGCGCCGAATCCGTATATATGAGCGTGTCAGCGATGAAGTCCGGTACGGCGCCGGTAGTTTGCGCCGATAGCGTGTGTCGACCGCGGGACAGCTGAGAGTGGGTAGGGCTGGGTATGGCCGTCGATCCTCTGATCGAACTGCGGAATGTCAATAAGCACTACGGAAAGCTGCACGTCCTCAAGGACATCGACCTGACGGTCGGCCGGGGCGAGGTGGTCGTGGTCATCGGTCCCTCCGGCTCCGGGAAGTCCACCCTCTGCCGGACCATCAACCGCCTGGAGCCCGTGGAGTCCGGCACCATCACCCTCGACGGCCACCCGCTGCCCGACGAGGGCCGGGAGCTGGCCCGGCTGCGCACCGAGGTCGGCATGGTCTTCCAGTCCTTCAACCTCTTCGCCCACAAGACCGTGCTCGCCAATGTCTCCCTGGCTCAGATCAAGGTCCGGGGGCGCGGCAAGGAGGAGGCGGACAGGCGCTCCCGCGAACTGCTGGAGCGCGTCGGCCTGCTCGCCCACGCCGAGAAGTACCCCGCCCAGCTCTCCGGCGGCCAGCAGCAGCGCGTGGCCATCGCCCGCGCCCTCGCGATGGACCCCAAGGCGCTCCTCTTCGACGAGCCGACGTCGGCGCTCGACCCGGAGATGATCAATGAGGTGCTGGAGGTCATGCAGCAGCTCGCGCGGGACGGCATGACGATGGTCGTCGTCACCCACGAGATGGGCTTCGCGCGCTCCGCCGCCAACCGCGTCGTCTTCATGGCGGACGGCCGCATCGTCGAGGACCGCACTCCGGAGGAGTTCTTCACGGCCCCCGAGAGCGACCGGGCCAAGGACTTCCTCTCCAAGATCCTCAAGCACTGAGGGGCGGGCGAAGACGCTGATGACGAACCGTACGCGCCGCACGACCGCGGCCCTGGTCCTCGCTGCCCTCGCCCTGCTCGCCGCCGCCTGTGGCAAGGAGGGCAGCCCGCCTGTCAAGGGGCCCAAGCCCGAACAGCTGCCCGTCTACCACGTGGACACCGGCTTCCAACTGACCGACTCCGCCACCTGGCGGGCCGCGAAGAGCCGAGGCCACCTCGTCGTCGGCGCCAAGGAGGACCAGCCCTACCTCGGCGAGAAGGACCCCGCGACCGGCGTCTACTCCGGCTTCGACATCGAGATCGCCAAGATGATGTCGGCTTCCCTGGGCTTCGACCCCAAGACGGTTCGCTTCCGCACCATCGCCTCCGCCAACCGCGAGACGGCCCTCCAGAACGGTCAGATCGACTACTACGTCGGCACCTACACCATCAATGACCTGCGCAAACGACAGGTCGGCTTCGCCGGGCCCTACTACATCGCCGGGCAGTCGCTGCTGGTGCGCAAGGACGAGAAGGGCATCGAGGGGCCGCAGGACCTGGCCGGCAAGAAGGTCTGCTCCGCGGCCGGTTCCACACCGCTGCAGCGCATCCAGCGCGACTACCCCAAGGTCATCGCCGTCGCCTACGACACCTACTCGATCTGCGTGGACAACCTCCTCAGCCTCCAGGTGGACGCCGTCACCACTGACGACACCATCCTCATGGGCTTCGCCGCCAAGGCGCCCGACGAGCTGAGGATCGCCGGAAAGCCCTTCTCCAAGGAGCCCTACGGCATCGGCGTGCCCCGCGGCGACACCGCCCTGCGCTTCGCCCTCGACGACGCCATCGAGGCGCACGAGAAGAACGGCGACTGGAAGAAGGCGTACGACGCGACCCTCGGCCTGTCCGGGGTGCCGGCCCCCAAGCCCCCGGCCGTCGACCGCTACGGGAGCCCGTCATGAACGTCCTGACCGACAACTGGTCCCTCTACGGCAAGGGGCTGCTCGGCACCGTCGAACTCACCGTCTACGCCTCCCTGCTCGCTCTCGTCCTCGGCTTTGTGATGGCCTCTTTCCGCGTCGCCCCCGTCGGCTCGCTGCGCGTCCTCGGCACGGTGTGGGTGGCGGTGCTGCGCAACACCCCGCTCACCCTGCTGTTCTTCGCGGTGCTGCTCGGCCTGCCGCGGTTCGGCGTCGTCCTGCCCTTCCAGCTCTTCGCGGTCCTCGCCCTCGGCTGCTACACCTCGGCCTTCATCTGCGAGGCCGTGCGCTCCGGCATCAACACCGTGCCGACCGGGCAGGGCGAGGCCGCCCGCAGCCTCGGGATGACCTTCACCCAGACCCTCGCCGCGATCGTGCTGCCGCAGGCGTTCCGCTCCGTCATCCCGCCGGTCGGCTCGACGCTCATCGCGCTCGCCAAGAACTCCGCGATCGCCGGGTCGTTCAGCGTCACCGAGCTGCTCGGGACCTACAAGACCCTCAACGAGCTGGGCTACAGCATCATCTGGTCCTTCGTCTGGATCGCCGTCGGCTATCTGATCGTGACCCTGACCATCAGCGCGGTCTTCAACGTGCTGGAGAAGCGCTGGGGAGTCGCCCGATGACCACGACCGCGCTCTACGACATCCCCGGGCCGCAGGCCCGGCGGCGGCACCTGGTCTACGGCGTCGTGGCGGCCGCCGCGATCCTCGGCCTCCTCGCCTGGTTCGTGTATCTCCTCTTCGACACCCACCAGTTCACTGCCCAGAAGTGGGACCCCTTCACCTACAAGGGCATCCAGGAACTGCTGCTGCGCGGGCTCGGCAACACCCTGAAGGCATTCGCCTACGCCGCCGTGCTCTCCCTGGCGCTGGGCGGGGTGCTCGCCACGGCCCGGCTCTCCGAGCACCGGCCCGTGCGCTGGATCGCCACCCTGGTCGTGGAGTTCTTCCGCGCGATGCCGGTGCTGGTCATGATCTTCTTCGTCTTCGTCGCCCTCAAGGTGCAGCCCCTGCCCGCCCTCGTGACCGGACTGACCCTCTACAACGGCTCGGTGCTGGCGGAGGTCTTCCGCACCGGCGTCAACTCCGTCGAGCGCGGCCAGCGGGAGGCGGCGTACTCCCTGGGCATGCACAAGACCCAGGTGATGACCTTCGTGCTGGTCCCGCAGGCCCTCCGGGCGATGCTGCCGACGATCATCAGCCAGCTGGTCGTGGCCCTGAAGGACACCTCGCTGGGCTTCCTCATCACCTACGAGGAGTTTCTGCACGCGGGCAAGCTGATCGCCAGCAATCTCGACTACGGGCTCCCGTTCATCCCCGTCGTCATGATCATCTCGCCGATCTACATCGGGATGTGCATGATCCTCTCCTGGCTCGCCCACTGGGCCGCCAGGCGGCAGCGCCGCAGCCCCAAGACCGAGGCCGTCGAGGTCGCCGAAGCCGAGCCGGGGACGCTGCTGCCGGGCGCCGGAGCGCACCATCCGTGAATTCCCGTTCCCGCTGGACGGGGTCAACTCCGTTGCTAATGTGGGCCCATGGATTTCCGTCACCTGGGACGCAGCGGATTGATAGTCAGCCGGGTCGCTTATGGCAACTGGCTCACCCGGAGTTCTTCGAGAAGTGAGGAGACGGAACTCGCCTGTGTGCGGGCCGCGCTCGACGCCGGAATCACCACATTCGACACCGCGGACGTCTATGCGGACACGCTCGCCGAGGAATCCCTCGGCCGGGCGCTGAAAGGCGAGCGGCGGGAAGGGCTGGAGATCCTCACCAAGGTCTTCGCGCCCACCGGCCCCGGCCGCAACGACCTCGGCCTCTCCCGCAAGCACATCTTCGAGTCCATCGACAACTCCCTGCGCCGGCTGGGCACGGACCACGTCGACGTCTATCAGGCCCACCGCTTCGACCCCTCCACCCCGCTGGAGGAGACCATGGAGGCGCTCGCCGACGTGGTGCACGCCGGCAAGGCGCACTACATCGGGGTCTCCGAATGGACCGCCGACCAGATCCGGCGCGGGCACGCACTGGCCCGGGAGCTGCGGATCTCGCTGATCTCCAACCAGCCGCAGTACTCCGCCCTGTGGCGGGTGCCCGAGGGGGAGGTGATGCCCGCCTGCGAGGAGCTCGGCGTCGGGCAGATCGTCTGGTCGCCCCTGGCCCAGGGCGTTCTGACCGGTAAATACCTGCCAGGCCAGCGGTGGCCGGAGCAGTCCCGGGCCCTGGACTCCAACGACGGCTCGCCGGTGCTGGCGGGCTGGCTCAAGGACGACGTCCTCTCCCGCGTGCAGCAGCTGCGGCCCCTCGCCGCCGACCTCGGCCTGACGGTGGCTCAACTCTCCCTCGCCTGGGTGCTCCAGCACCCGAACGTCGCCTCCGCCGTGCTCGGCGCATCCCGCCCCGAGCAGATCACCGACAACGCCAAGGCGGCCGAGGTCCGGCTGGAGGCCGACGTCATGGCGGCGATCGACGCGGCCCTCGACCCGGTGGTGAGCCGCGACCCCGGCGCGACCCGGGACAGCAGCCCCATGGCCCCCGACTGGCGTCTGGCCTGAGGCACTTGGCGAAGGGGCCTCCTCGCGTCCGCGAGGAGGCCCCCCTTTTTTCTCTTTACCGACGGGTCACCAGACGACCGGCAGCTCCAGCAGGCTGCGCACCTGCATGCCGTCCTTCCATTCCAGCGATTCCACGGGAACAGCGCACCGCAGCTCCGGCAGCCGCGTCAGCAGCGAATCCAACGCCACCTGCATTTCCAGCCGGGCCAGCGGGGCGCCGAGGCAGCGGTGGATTCCGTAACCGAATCCCAGATGCGGATTGTGCTCGCGCGTGAGGTCGAACAGATCGGCGTTCTCGAAGACCGATTCATCGCGGTTCGCGGACGGAATGGCGGGCAGCACGGATTCACCCGCGCGCACGAGCGTCCCGCTCAGTTCCACGTCCTCCGTCGCGTAACGCGCGAAGGTGACATGAGAGATGAGCGGTACGTAGCGCATCAGCTCCTCGACCGCGCCCGGCATGAGCTCGGGCTTGCCGCGCAGCATCTCCAGCTGTTCCGGGTGCGTGAACAGCACGTGCAGGGAGTCGATCAGCTGCGAGGAGACCGTCTCGTGACCGGCTATCAGCAGCACGCTGGCCAGCTCGACGAGCTCCTTCTCGGAGAGCTTCTCCTCCTCGTCGCTGGCCTTGACCATGGCGCTGATGAGGTCGTCCTGCGGATGTGCGCGCCGGCGCACCATCAACTGCCCGATATAGCCGTGCAGCCGCTGGGTGTCGGCCTCGATCTCCTCCTCCGTCATCACGGTGGTGGCGGAGAAGGCGTCCAGCCAGCCGCGGAACTGCTCCCGGTCCTCGAAGGGCACGCCGAGCAGATCGCACACCACGGTGCCCGCGAAGGGCACCGCGAAGCCCTCCATCAGGTCACCCGGTGGACCCGCCGCGACCAGCTCGTCGATCAGCCGGTTCGCCTCCTCCTCGACGCGCGGGCGCAGCAGCTCGACCCGGCGCATCGTGAAGACCTTGGCGAGCAGCCGGCGCAGCCGGGTGTGGTCGGGGGAGTCCATGCCCAGGATGCTGGTGTGGATGGGCAGCGGGGTCATCCGGGACTCGTCGTGCTCGGCGGCCAGTGCCCGGCTGAACCGGGGGTCCCCGAGGATCGTCTTCATGTCCGCGTGCTTGGTGACCAGCCAGGCGTCTTCGCCGAAAGGGCAGCTGACCCGTACGACGGGTTCCTCGGCGCGCAGCTTCGCGTAGAGCGGGTCGACGTCCAGGGCGACCGCTTCGTTGAACGGGTAGCTGAGGGGCGCGCGTTCGTCGTTGCTCATGCGGACCGCACCTCCGAGAGCCGCGACTGGCGCTCGACGAGGCTCTTGGGGCGCATGTCGGTCCAGTTCTCCTCGATGTAGGCGAGGCACTCGTCGCGGGTGGCGGGGCCGCGGACGGCGGTCCACCCGGCGGGGACGGTGGTGAAGGACGGCCACAGGGAGTGCTGTCCCTCGTCGTTGACCAGGACGAGGAAGGTGCCCTCGGTGTCGTCCCAGGGATTGCTCACGATGCGTACCTTTCCGTGGAGGGCGTGCCGGGGCCTGGCCCCGGCACGGTGACGGTGCCGCTCAGCGCGTGGCGGTCGGCGGGAAGAAGCCGGACGAGACGAAGAAGTCGGCGTAACGGCGGATCAGTTCGCCGTCGAGCGGCGGGAACTCATGGCCCGAACCGGCCAGCCCCGCCAGGGTGTTGGTGCGGTCCAGGCGGATCCGGCCCACGCGGGCGAGCGCCGGGAGGGTGTCCGTGAGCAGCACGGCCGCGTCCAGCAGCCCCTCGCCCGCGGCAGGCCCGCCGTCCGCCGCGGTGTCGGCGCGCTCCCTCAGGAGGCGGGTCCAGTCGTCGAGATCCAGACTGTCCAGGCGGTAGCCGTACTCCCGCAGATGGCCGAGGACGGTCTCGAAGGGGACGGGCGACGGGCAGGTGAGGTGGTGCGCGAGGCCCTCGGCGCCCGGGGTGCGCGAGAGGTGGACGATGGCGGCCGCCGTCCAGTCGGCGGGGATCAGGTCGACCACCGGCTCCGTGCCGTCGGCCGCCGGGCGGGGCGCGGAGCCGAGGACGAGCATGGCGCGTACGAGCTGCCAGAACACGTCCCGGCTCGAACCGGCGCCGCTGACGGTGTGTCCGCTGATGCGCCCGCACCGGTGGACGGTCACCGGCAGCCCGCGCTCGCCCGCCTGCCGGACGAGCTGCTCGGCCACCCACTTGCTCTCGGTGTAGCCCCCGGGCAGGACGGCTTCCGGCGGCACGCGGTGCGACTCGGGCACCGGGCCGGGGAGTTCGTCGGTACCCACCGACACGGCGGCGGTGGAGACGTAGTGCACGGGGGTGGCGAACCGGGCGGCCAGCCGCAGCACTTCCTGGGTACCCGCGACGTTCGCCGCGCGCAGCCGTTCGTACGGGTCGACCGCGCTGACCCGCGCGCCGTTGTGGTAGACCGCGTCGACCAGGCCCGCCAGCGCCTCGAAGCGCTCGGGGGTCAGGCCGAGCAACGGCTTCTCCAGGTCGCCGGGGACGGCCACGATCCGGCTGCGGGAGAACTCGTTCCACAGCCCGTACTCCGCCATGTTCCGCCGGATCCGGCGGTCCGCCCGCGCGGCGTCGTCGGCGCGCACCAGGCAGTGGATGTCCGCGCTCGTCCGGTCCAGGAGCGCACGCAGCAGGAACGCCCCGAGGAAGCCGGTGGCGCCGGTCAGCAGGATCGTCTCCCGGCCGTCCGCCCGCCCGCGCCCCGCCGGCCGGCCCACGGTGATCGCCGGGTCCAGGACGGCCTCCGCGGCGAGGTCCACCCGCGTCCGCGCGGGCGCTTCGCCGGCCGTGGCCGGGGCGTCGACGGCCTCCAGCAGCGTGGCCACCGTCTGCCGCTCGAAGAGGGTGCGGACGGGCAGTTCGACGCCGAGGCGGCGGCGCACCCCGCTGATCACCCGGGTCACCAGCAGCGAGTGCCCGCCCAGGTCGAAGAAGCTGTCGTCGATGGTCACCCGGGGCACGCCCAGCACCTCGGCGAACAGCTCGCACAGGATCTGCTCGCGCGGGTTGCGGGGCTCCCGGCCCGTGGACAGCGCCCCGAAGTCGGGCTCGGGCAGCGCGGCGCGGTCCACCTTGCCCGTGGCCGTCACCGGCAGGGAGTCGAGGACCACGACCGCGGACGGCACCATATAGCCGGGCAGCAGACCGGCCAGACGGTCGCGCAGCCCGGCCCCGTCCAGCAGGCCCGCCGCGTCGCCGGAGGGCACCGCGTACGCCGCCAGATACGTGCCGCCGCGGGCGTCCCGGCGCGGGACGACAGCCGCCTGGGCCACGCCCGGCTGGCCGCCCAGCACGGCCTCGACCTCGCCGGGCTCGATGCGGAAGCCGCGGATCTTGATCTGGCCGTCGGTCCTGCCGATGAACTCCAGCTCGCCGTCGGCGTTCCAGCGCACCGTGTCGCCGGTGCGGTACATCCGCTGGCCCGGCGCCCCGAACGGGTCGGCCACGAACCGCTCCGCGGTCAGCGCCGAGCGGTGCAGATAGCCGCGGGCCAGCCCGGCGCCCGACACATGGAGCTCCCCGGGCACCCCCGGCGGCACCAGGCACAGGTCGCGGTCCAGGACATAGGCGCGGGCGCCCACGGTGGGCCGCCCGATCGGGGGCGTCCCGCCGCCGGACAGCGGGGCGCTGAGCGTCGCGCACACCGTGGTCTCCGTCGGGCCGTAGCCGTTGAGGAACCTCCGCCCCGCCGACCAGCGCCGCACCGTCTCCGCGGACGGCGCCTCGCCCGAGGTGATCAGCCAGCGCAGCGACGGCAGATCGTCGGGTTCCATCACCGACAGCGCGGCCGGGGGCAGCGTCGCGTGCGTGACCCGGTGCCGCTCGACCAGCGCGGCCAGCTCCGGGCCGGGCGCGGTGAGCTCCGCGGGCGCCATCACCAGGGTGGCGCCGGTCAGCAGCCCGCCGCACAGCTCCCACACCGCGCCGTCGAAGCTGTGCGAGGCGAACTGCAGGATCCGGCTCGCCGCCGTCACCCCGAACCGCCGCACCTGCGCCTCGACCACGCCGGTGACTCCCGCGTGGGTGACCACGACGCCCTTGGGGCGGCCGGTCGAACCGGAGGTGTAGATGACATAGGCGGGTGACGCGCAGGCCAGCGGCCCGAGCCGCTCGCTGTCGGCGACATCGGCCTCCCAGCACAGGCCGACGGCCCGCCGGGTCTCGTCCCGGTCCAGCACGATCGTCCGCGGCCCGGCGCCGTCCGGCAGCGGCAGGGATGTGCCGGAGTCGGTCAGCAGGATCGCGGGCCGGGCGTCCTCGGTCATACAGGCGAGCCGGGCCGCCGGATAGCCCGCGTCCAGCGGCAGATAGGCGGCTCCCGCCTTCAGCACCGCGAGCGTCGCGACGACGGACTCGGCCGTACGCGGCAGGGCGATCGCCACGAACCGCTCAGGCCCGGCGCCGCACCCGATCAGATACCGGGCGAGCTGGTTGGCCCGCGCGTTCAGCTCACGGAACGTCAGCGTCTCCACGGCGCCGGTGCCGTCGTCGTGGACCAGCGCGGTCGCGTCCGGCGTCCGCCGCACCTGCGCCTCGAACAGCTCCGGCAGATGCCCGGGCGGCGACATGGGGACGTCGTCACCGCTCTGCGCCAGCAGCCGCTCACGCTCGTCGGGCAGCAGCACGTCGAGCGAGCCGAGCCGGCGGCCGGGGTCGGCGGTGACCGCGTCGAGGAGCCGCAGGAAGCGGTGGACGAGGCGCTCGACGGTGGACCGGTCGAACAGATCGGTGCTGTACTCCGCGACCCCGTCGACGCCCAGCGGCCGCTGGTCCGCGCCGTGCCGCTCGCGCAGGCTCAGTGACAGGTCGAACCGGCACGCCCCGGTGCCGACCGCCCGTTCCGCCACGGTCAGGCCCGGCAGCTCCGCCGCGCCCCGCGGGGCGTTCTGCATCGCCAGCAGCACCTGGAACAGGGGGTGGTGGGCGAGGCCGCGCGCCGGGGCGAGGGCGTCGACCAGCCGCTCGAAGGGCACGTCCTGATGGGCGTACGCGGCCAGGTCCGTCTCCCGGACCCGGGCCAGCAGATCGCGGAACGCGGGGTTCCCGGAGGTGTCCGTGCGCAGCACCAGGGTGTTGACGAAGAACCCGACGAGGCCGTCGAGCGCATGGTCGGTGCGGCCCGCGACCGGGGTGCCGACCGCGATGTCGGGGCCCGCGCCCAGCTTCGTCAGCAGCGTCACCAGCGCGGCGTGCACGACCATGAAGGGGCTGGCCCCGCAGCCCGCGGCCAGTTCCGTGATCCGCCGGTGCAGATCGGCGTCGACCGTGAAGTGCAGGGTGTCGCCCCGGTGCGAGGCCACCTGCGGACGGGGCCGGTCCACGGAGAGCTCGGCGCACTCGGGAAGGCCGGTCAATGCCTCGGTCCAGTAGGCGATCTGACGGGCTGCCAGGCTGTCGGCGTCGTCCTCGTCGCCCAGCAGTCCGCGCTGCCACAGGGTGTAGTCGGCGTACTGCACCGGCAGCGGCTCGGTGTCGGGCGCGCTCCCGGCCCGGCGGGCGGCGTAGGCGGTGGCGAGGTCGCGCCACAGCGGCGCCAGCGACCAGCCGTCGCACGCGATGTGATGGACGACCAGCGCCAGGACGTGCCGGGTGGGGCCGGTGGTGAACAGCCGTGCCCGGACCGGGACCTCGGACGCCAGGTCGAAGGGGTGCCGGACCGCGGCGGCCACCGCCGCGTCCAGCTCCTCCGGCGCCACCGCGCTCACCTCCAGCCGCGGGCGCACGGCGGCCGGGTCCAGGACCAGCTGCCGGGGCACCCCGGCGGTCTCCGGGAAGACCGTCCGCAGGCTCTCGTGCCGGGCCAGCACATCGCCGAGCGCCGCTTCGAGCGCCGCGCGGTCGAGCTCGCCGTCCAGATCGAGCACGAGCGGGACGTTGTAGGCGGCGCCCGGACCCTGGAGGTGATCGAGGAACCACAGCCTGCGCTGGGCGAACGACAGCGGCACCTCCTCCGGGCGCGCCGCGGGCGCGAGCGGCGGGCGGTCCCCGGCCGACGCCTGGCGCACGGCCTCGGCCAGCCCGGCGACCGTCGGCGTCTCGAAGACGGCGCGCACCGGCAGTTCCAGGCCGAGGGCGGACCGCAGCCGGGCGCTCAGCCGGGTCGCGGACAGCGAGTGCCCGCCCAGGGTGAAGAAGCTGTCGTCGATCGTGACGCCGGAGACCCCCAGGATGTCGGCGAACAGCCCGCACAGCAGCTCTTCGAGCGGATTGCGGGGCGCCCGGCCGCCCTCGGCGGACCCGGTGCCGGGCTCCGGCAGGCGGCGCCGGTCGACCTTGCCGTTCGGCGTCAGCGGCAGGGCCTCCAGCACCACCGTCGCGGCCGGGACCAGATAGTCGGGCAGCCGCTCGCGCAGATACGCCCGGACCGAGGAGACCAGCGCGCCGGTGTCCCGCGCGGACGCGGGGGCGTTGACCAGCGAGGACAGCGGCACGCCCGCGGAGCTCCGCCGCCCGCCCACCGAGCCCGGACGGCGCGGCGTCAGGAGCACGTCCAGGGTGCCGTCGTCGGCGGCTGACCAGGTGGCCGAGGCCCGCAGGCCCAGCCCGTCGGCCAGTTCGTGGAGGCGCTCCAGGGTGTCGGTGTCGGTGTCGTCACGCGCGCTCAGGGCGCGGACCCGGCCCGTACCGCCCGCCAGGGCCCGCAGCGCGTCGGCCACCGGCGCGAGCCGGCCGTCCGACACGCCCGTCAGCAGGATGTCTCCGGCCGGCGGCTCCGCGCGCAGGACGGCCGCGAGGTCGTCGAGCGTGCAGACGTCCTCGCCCCACGGCAGCTTCCGTAACGGAGAGGGGTCCTGCTCCTCCGCGGACAGCTTGCGCAGGACGGCGTCGTAGCGGTAGCGCGTCAGCTCGTTGACCGCCCGCCCGCGCTTCACCCGTACCTCGCTGCCCACCCGGTCCGGCAGGCCGGCCGCCAGCTCGGTGAAGAACGCCGGGTCGACCAGCAGTTCCTTCTCCCGCACCATGGCGTGCTCGACGGCCGCGTGGACGGCGCCGGGGTCGGCGGGCAACTCGGACTGGCGCAGCCGGACATCGGTGTGGAAGGCGCGCAGCAGCCGCAGATTGCGGACGTCGCCGACGAACACCGAGCCGCCGGGCACCAGCAGGCCCACGGCCTTGGCCAGGACGTCCGCGAGGTAGTGGGCGTCGGGGAAATACTGCGTCACGGAGTTGATGATCACGGTGTCGAAGAAGCCGGCCGGCAGGTCCGCCGTGTCGTCGGCGGCACCGGCCCGCAGCTCGACCCGGTCCGCCAGCTCGGCGTCCTGCCGCACCAACTGCCGCAGCGCCTCGATGACCTGGCCGGAGAGGTCCGTGCCCCAGTAGGCGTCGCAGTGCGGCGCCAGCCGGGACATCAGCAGCCCGGTGCCGACGCCGATCTCCAGCACCCGGCGCGGCCGCAGCTCACGGATCCGGGCCACGGTGGCGTCACGCCACTCGCGCATCTGCGCCGGGGGGATCGGCTCGCCGTCGTAGCTGCTGTTCCAGCCGGAGAAGTCCTCGCCGAAGCGCGCCCGCGCGACATCGCTGTACAGCGAGTCGTAGATCTCCTGCCACTCGCCGACCCGGTCCGCGCCGTCCGCGGGCCCCTCGGCGGCGCTCTCCTCCGCGGGTACGACGTAGCCGACGAGGCGCTTCTGCCCGGGCCGGTCCTCCCGGACGACGACGGCGGCCTGGGCGACCCCGGGGTGCCCGGCGAGCACGGCCTCGACCTCGCCCGGCTCGACCCGGAAGCCGCGTATCTTCACCTGGTCGTCGCTGCGGCCGACGAACTCCAGCAGCCCCTTGGGGCCGCGCCGCACCAGGTCACCGGTGCGGAACAGCCGCGCACCGGGCTCGCCCAGCGGGTCGGCCACGAATCGCTCCGCGGTGAGGCCGGGGCGGTTCCAGTAGCCGCGGGCCAGCCCCGAGCCGCCGACGTAGAGCTCGCCGACCTCGCCGGGCGGCACCGGCGCCAGCTCGCGGTCGAGCACCTCCGCGCGCATCCCGGCCATCGGCGCGCCGATGGGCACGACCGTGCCCAGACCGCCGGGGTCGGCCACCCGGTGGCAGGTGGCGAAGGTGGTCGTCTCCGTGGGGCCGTAGCCGTTGACGACCGCCGTCTCAGGGCACGCCAGCAGCACCCGCCGGACGGCCGCGGGGGAGACCGCGTCCCCGCCGGTCCACACCTCCCGCACCCCGAGGAAGCACCGGGGAGCCTCCTCGGCCAGCACCGAGAACAGGCCCGCGGTCACCCACAGCCCGGTGATCCCGAAGTCCGTGACGGCGGCGGCGACGCTCCGCGCGTCCAGGTCACCGGGCGGCGCGACGACCACCGCGCCACCGCACAGCAGCGGGACCCACAGCTCGTAGGTGGAGGCGTCGAAGGCGTGCGGCGAGTGCAGCAGGACCCGGCCGTGCGCACCGCCGCGCCACGCCTGGTCCCGGGCGAGGCCCACCACGTTCTCATGGGTCACGGCGACGCCCTTGGGCGTGCCGGTGGACCCGGAGGTGAACATCACGTACGCCAGTTGGTGCGGGAGCGCGCACGGCGCCTCGCCGCCCGCCGGCCGGTCGGCGTCCCGCGCGTCCACGGCCACGGGCAGCACCCTGCGCCCCGCGGTGAGCCGCGCGTCCGGTGCCTGACCCGCCGTCAATACGAGATCCGCGCCGGTCTGGTCCAGGATCCACCGTAATCGGGATACCGGCTGCCGCGGGTCCAACGGGACGTAGCAGCCGCCGGACTTGACGACCGCGAGCAGGGAGATCACGAGCTCGGCCGAGCGGTCCATCAGCACCGCCGCGGTGCCGCCCGGCGCCATGCCCTCCGCCGTCAGCCGCCGTGCCAGCCGGTCCGCGAGCGCGTCGAGCTGACGGTAGGTCAAGGAGGTGTCCGCACCGCTCACCAGCGCGGTCGCGTCGGGGGTGAGAGCCACTTGCCGGGCGAATGCCTCCGGGAGCGTCGCGGGCAGTGCCTCGTCGGAGGGTGCGGTGGGATCGGTGGGGGGCAAGGGACGCGGAGCACCGGCGGTGGGCCGGGGTCGGGCGGAGTGGTGCTGTGCGGACACGCGTCAACAACTCCTCTGCACAGGCTTCCCGGAGCACGGCGGCGCCGACAGTCTCCGGTTGGCCGCATGTGGACAGGGCACACCCATTCGCGGGCGGCACGCACCAGCGAACGATGTGTGGCGATCGTGTCCCAGAACGTCGTGAAGCGAACCACCGCCGTGCATGATCCAGCCGTTCTTGTGAACCCTTGCCCCAAGCCTGGCCGTAACCGCCGGTAAGGCGCAGGTGTGGGTGGGCGAACCGGACGTTCCGCCGTCGCGGCCCGGGCGGCCCCCCGGCCGGGGCCCGGCGTGAGCTGGAGCGGATCGTGCATACACACGAAGGGCGGCAGATTGGCCGGAACATAGACCCGATAACGGGCCCCCGGGCAATTGTCGGGCAAAGCTCTGACAGGCCCCGCCGCGCGGTGGGAAGATCACGCTCGTTTTTGCCGTCACGACGCACAGGGAGACACGATGGAGTCCGCAGGCCCCGGTCCCCAACCGCCCCGCCGGTCAGGTGCTTTCACCCCGGACACGGGAGTCATAGCCGAGATGGTCGGCCGCCCGCTGCGCTTCGACTCCGACCGCTACCCGCCCGCCACCCGCTACGCCGAGGTCGCCTGCGACAAGGTGTGGCGGGCCCGCGAGAGCCTCGGCATCGACGCGGGGAGCAGGGAGTCGCTCCTCGCGTTCCTGCGGGAACTGACCGGCCCCTGGGGCGAGCTCCCCGTCGGCACACCGCCCGAGGACGCCTGCTGGGTCTCCATCGACGGCATGCCCATCGAGACCTCGATCGCCTGGGCCGGGCGCGCGGCCGGGGTCCGGCTCTCCCTGGAGTCCCCCAGGGGCCCGGCGAAGCGCCGGATGGAGGACGGCATGGAGCTCACCCGCCGCCTCGCCGGCCGTCCCGGTGTCTCCATCGACCCCTATCTCGCGGTCGAGGACCTCTTCACCGCCGACGACCCGCAGGGCTACTTCACCATCGCCCACGCGGTGGCCTGGGCCCCCGGCGGCCACCCCCGCTACAAGATCTTCCTCAACCCCGCCGTCGCCGGCCGGGAACAGGCCGCCGCCCGTACGGAAGAGGCCATGATCCGCCTCGGTCTGGAACGCCCCTGGCGCGCGCTGACCGAGCACCTCGGCGGCGCCTACGGCCCGGAGCACGAACCCGCCTCCGTGGCCATGGACTTCGTGCCCGGCGACGGCTTCCGCGCGCAGGTCTATCTCGCGCACTCCGGCGTGTCCGCCGACGCCGTCGACGCCAAGTCGGCCGTCGACCCCACCCACGTGCCGGGTTCGTTCGCCCGCGTGCTGCGGAGCGTCAACGGCCCGGACGACAGCCCCGAATGGAAGCGGAAGCCGCCTGTGACGGCCTTCGCCTTCCAGCCCGGCCGGGACGTGCCGGCGGGGACGCTGTACGTACCGATGATCCCCGTCCACGAGAGCGACGCGGCGGCGCGGGACCGGGTCTCGGCGTTCCTGCGGGCCGAGGGCATGGACGCCACCGGCTACGAGTCCGTGCTGAGCGCGCTGACCGAAGGCCCGCTGGAGCACTCCCGTACGCAGAACTTCATCTCGTACCGGGGCGGTGAGACGCCGAGGTTCTCGGTCTATCTGGCCCCGGGGGTCTACCGCGAGGCGTAGCCCGCCGGACGGATGTGCCGCAGGCCGGCGATGACCTGCGGCACATACCCTGGTTCCCGGAACCCCTAGTCGCGCACCGGGACCGACAGCGCCGGCGCGGTGAAGGACAGCTGGGCCCCCGCGGGGTTGTGCGAGATGTAGAGCGGGTCCACCGAGTCCACGACCAGCGCCAGCCGGTGCCCGGCCGGTACGTCGTAGGCCGTGGAGTAGAGCGACAGGTCCACCCCGAAGCCCCGCCCCGGCACCTGGTCCCGGAAGGTGTACGGCGCGTGGCTGATCAACTTGCCCACGCCCAGCGGCCCCACGTCGTAGAGGTAGGCGATCGCCGTGCCCGTCTCCTTGTCGCTCGTCATCGTCGTGTTCACCCGCACACTGCCCCGGATGTGCTGCCCGGAGCCGTACGGGCCGGTCTGCCACACGGCGGCGTACGTCCGGGGCAGCAGGGGCACGGACACCATCGGCGGGATCTTCAGGAACTGGTCGAGCGCGTTGGAGAGGATGACCGTGCCGCCGTTGGCGCCCGAGTCGACGCCGGTGCGGATCGTCTTCGCGCCGTCCATCGCCACCGTGCGCCGGTTCCGCTCGACGTCCGGCCAGTTCGCGTACGGCTCGTAGCCGCCGCCGGTGCGGGAGGATATCTGGACGGGCGCCTCGCGGTCGATGCCGTTGGCGTCGCCCTTGAGGTAGTGGTCGAACCAGCGGTGGGCGTGGGTCCAGGTGTCGTTGGGCAGCCCGAGCAGTCCGGTGGCCTCGGCGGTGGCGTGGTCGCCGGGGCGGAACTCCAGGCGCTTGGGGCCGGTCAGCCGCTCGTAGAACTTCGCGTACTGGTCGGGGGTGAAGAGCGAGTCGCCCCAGGCGTTGCCCAGCATGACGGCGGTGCCCTGGGCGTTGAGGCGGTCGGTGTACGCGGCGGGGGAGCGCCGCGCGCCCCAGGCCAGCATGTCCTTCTCCTTGGAGAGGTCGTTGCCGAGGAATTCCTTGAGGACGCGCTGGAGTTCGTCGCCCGGTCTGCCGGTGAGCCTGCCCAGGCCGCCGAGGAGCTCGGCGGCCTGCTTGTGCTGGGTGTGCTCGCCGTAGATCGATTCGATGAGGTCGGCCCAGCCGCTCAGCGCGGTGACCGCCTTGACGCGCTTGTCGAAGGCCGCGGTCATCAGGCTGATGCCCGCTCCGTAGGAGACCCCGCCCATGCCGACCTTCGCGGGGTCGGCGGGCGCGTGGGCGAGGGCCCAGTCGATGACCGAGGAGGCGTCGGCGATGTCCTGCGGGCCGGCCGTCTCGATCTTCCCGCCGGAGAGCCAGAAGCCGCGGGCGGTGTAACTGACCACGACATAGCCGGACTCGGCGAGCTGTTTGGCCTGGGCGAGGTATTCGAGCTGGGGCATGGCCCAGCTCGTGGGCAGCACGATCAGGGGGTAGCGGCGGCCGCCGGCGTCCCCGGGGGTGAAGACGTTGCCCTTCAGGGTGATGCCGCCGGAGCCGGGGAGGTCGGTGAACCGCACGGACGCGGCGGCGTGGCCCACCGCGGCCGGGCGGTCCGGGGCGGCCTGGGCCGCGGGGGCGGAGCCGAGGGCGGTGCCGGCCAGCAGCGCGGCGGAGGCGGCGCCGACGGCCGTGGCGCGCAGGGCCTTGCGAGGGTGGCGCACGGTCACACTCCTGAGGTCGGTGCCGCGCTTGAGGTGCGGGGGGTGCGGCACTCCGAAGCGAAGTGACCCGACGGTAACCTCGATCACTTACCAGGGGTAATGGTCACGTGAGTTACGCGTGGGTAACGATCCGCCCCGGGGTGCCGCCGGCCGCGATCCGCCCGGCGGTCCGTCAGGCGCCCTCGCCCAGCCACAGGTCGGGGCCGAAGACCTCGTAGTGGATGTCCGCCGCCGCCACGCCCGCCGCCAGGAGCTGGGTCCGGGCCGAGCGCAGGAAGGGCAGCGGGCCGCAGAGGTAGGCCGTGGTGCCCGCGGGGATGTCGATGAGCGAGAGGTCCGCCCGGCCCGTGCGGTCGGCGGGCCGCTCGGCCTCCGGCTCCTCGTACCAGATGTGCGCGACCGCGTCCGGGAGCTTGTCCGTCAGCTGGAGGAGGTCGGTGCGGAAGGCGTGCGTCGACTCGCTGCGGTCGGCGTGGACGGCGATCACCCGGCGGGTGGCGCCGGTGGCGGCCAGGCGGGAGAGCATCCCGATCATCGGGGTGCAGCCGATGCCCGCGGACGCGAGCAGCACGGGCGCGTCGCCCTCCTCCAGGACGACATCCCCGAACGGGGCACTGACCAGCAGCGTGTCGCCCACGCCGAGCCGGTCGTGGAGGTGGTTGGAGACCTCGCCCTCCGGGTCGTCCGTCACGCGCTTGACGGAGAACTGGAGCGCGTCGTCGGGGTGGCCGGAGAGGCTGTACTGGCGGATCTGCCGCGCGCCGTCGGGGAGTTCGACCTGGACGGAGACGTACTGCCCGGGGCGGGAGGCGGGCAGCGGGCGCCCGTCGAGCGGCCGGACGAGGAAGGTGGTGACCTCGGCGGTCTCCCGGATCCGGCCGGTGATGACGCAGGGGACGCGGGTGTCGCCGTCCGGGGTGCCGGCCTCGGCGTAGAGCCGGGCCTCGATGGCGATGAGCGCGTTGGCCATCAGCCAGTAGACCTCGTCCCAGGCACCGGCGACCTCGGGCGTGATCGCGTCGCCCAGCACCTCGACGATCGCGCCGAAGAGGTGCTTCTGCACCAGCGGGTACTGCTCCGGCGTGATGCCGAGCGAGGCGTGCTTGTGGGCTATGCGCGAGAGCATCGCGTCGGGGCGCGCCTGCGGGTGCTCGACCAGCGCGGTGGCGAAGGCGGCGACGGCGCCCGCGAGCGCCTGGCGCTGGGAGCCGTTGGCCTGGTTGCCCCGGTTGAACAGGTCGCGCAGCAGTTCCGGGTGGTCGGCGAAGAGCCTGTCGTAGAAGAGCGGGGTGATCTCGCCGATGGCGCCGCCGACGGCGGGGAGGGTGGCGCGGACGATCTCGGTCGACCTGGGGGACAGCATCGGGGCTCCTGACGCTCGACGTGAATTGGTATTCAAGAGTCGTATTTAACGGCGCGGTGCGACCGCGGAGGGAGGCGGCGGGGGTCACCCGCCGGGGCCGGTGCCCAGGCTCAGCAGGAGGGGGCCGGTCGGGGGAGCGGTCAGCTCCTCGACGGTGATCGGGTCCAGGGCGGCGAAGAACGCCTCCTGGGCCTCGCGCAGCGCGCCGCGCAGTCTGCACGCGGCGCGCAGCGGGCAGGGCGGGTCGTCCTCGCAGCCGACGACGTCGCCCGCGCCCTCCAGCTCGCGCACCAGGCGGCCGATCGAGGCCGTGCGGCCGGCGGCGGTGAGCGCGAGCCCGCCGCCCCGGCCCCTGCGGGCCTCGACGACCCCCAGGTGCTGGAGCCTGCTGACGACCTTGGCGGCGTGTGTGTACGGCACGCCGACCGCGCCGGCCACCTCGCGGGTGGTCGGCGCTTCCGCGTCGGCGGAGTCCGCCGTCACCGCGAGACGCATGGCGATGCGCAGCGCGATGTCGGTGCCCTTGGTGAGTCGCACGGCACGACTCTAACTAATTGGAATCTGAGATATGAATTCAGGGTGGCCGTATCAGCCGGTCACGGCCGCCTCGGCCGCGGCCCGCAGCTCGCCGGAGGCGATGAGCGCGGCGACCCGCTGGATGTCGCCCGCCAGCGGACGGTCGCCCTCCAGCGCCGGGGAGACCGAGCGGATCAGGTCGTACGCGGCCCGGGTCGGGCCGCTGAGCACCTCGGTGCCGCGCAGGTCGGCGGCCTGGGCCAGGGCGAGCAGGTGGATGGCCGCGACCTGGCGGACCAGCTCCACGACCGTACGGGCGTCGCGCGCGGCGATGGTCGCCATGCTGACCTTGTCCTGGTTGTGCGCCTCGGTCGAGCGGGAGAACGAGGTCGCGGGCATGGTGTTCTTCAGCGCCTCGGCGGTGAGGCCGGAGGCGGCGATCTGCATACCCTTGAAGCCGTGGTGCATGCCCGCGTCCCAGCTGTCCGCCTCGAAGGCGGGGATCAGGTTGGGCGTCAGGCCGTTGTTGAACTTCTCGTCCACGACCAGCTCCAGCTGGCGGTCGAGCAGGTCGGCGACGCTGGCGACCGCGGTCTTCAGCGAGTCCATGGCCTGGCCGACGTGGCCGCCGTAGAAGTTGCCGCCGTTGCGGACGACACCGGCGTCGATGTCGAACAGCGGGTTGTCGTTGGTGGAGTTGATCTCGATGTCCACCCAGTTCGTCGCCCAGTCCAGGGTGTCGCGCAGCACTCCGGTCACATGCGGGGCGCAGCGGATGGAGTACCGGTCCTGGATCGGCTCCTCCAGTTCGCGGAAACCGGCCTCCGGCAGCGAGGCGTCGCGCTGCGCGACGCCCGGGTCGCGGTCCTCGGGGTTGCCCAGCAGGTCGCGGATGGTGTGCGCGCTGCGGCGCGTGCCCGTGTGCGGCTTCTGGTCGAAGACGAACGGCGCGAAGTGGCCGGGGTTGCCCTGGAGCACCTGCGAGATCAGCGCGGTGGACAGGTCCGCCGCGAAGGCCAGCTCCGCGGCGTCGTGGAGGGCCAGCGCCGCGAACCCGGACATGAAGGACGTGCCGTTGACGAGCGCCAGCCCCTCCTTGGCCTCCAGCACCGCCGGGGCGAGGCCGGCCGCGGCCAGGGCGTCCGCCGAGCTCTTCTCCTCGCCCTCGTGCAGGGCCCGGCCCTGGCCGGTGACGAGCGCCGCGATGTAGCTCAGCGGGACGAGGTCGCCGCTCGCGCCGACCGAGCCCCGCTCGGGGATGGGCGCGAGGATGTCGTGGTTGAGGCACTCCAGGAGCAGCTCGACGACCTCGGGGCGGACCGCGGAGTAGCCGCGGGCCAGGCAGTTGGCGCGGATCACCATCGTGGCGCGGATGACGTCCTCGGCGGCGACCGGGTCGATGCCGCAGGACAGGAAGCGGATGAGGTTCTTCTGGAGGTCCTCCGCCTTCTTCCCGGATATCTGCCGGGTGTTGCTGTCGCCGAAGCCCGAGGTCACCCCGTAGACCGGGATGCCGGCCTCGATGACCTGCCCCTTCAGCTCGATCGACTTGAGCATGCGGCGCACCGTTTCCTCGGCGAGGGTCACGCGGGGCGCGTCGTCCTTCCCCCGTGCGGCCGCCACGACATCACTCACCGTCAGGGTGTGTCCGTCGATGGCGAGTTCGGCCTTGGAGTGGGCGTCTGCTGCCGTGGAGCCATGCATGATGTGCGTAATTCCTTCCGTGGGGGCGGGGTGGAGCGCAGCGCCGGACCGGCGATGGGCGGCGCCGGTCGTCTCGCGTGCCCGTGGGACGCTTATGGCGTGGGATCGGCTTTTTCCGGGGAATGCGGCGCGGAGAGGGTGGGATCGCGTTTCGCGGCTCGCCTCCGCGGCGTGCTGACGGCGATGCCGTCCACGCGGCTACAGAAGAGCGGAGCAGGAGCGGTGCGCGGCTCCGGCCGCCGGGACGGCGGCGTGCTGAGAAGGCATCAGTTCGTCCCCCCGGTTCGAACTCGGCTGCAATGCAGCGGTATTCGAAAACTATCAAAAGGGCCTGGAGCCACGGCTATGGCCTTGATCACAGGACGGTAATGCCCGGGGAATGGGATCCGGCCATTCCCCGGGGAACCGGCCATGCGCCGCGGCCCGCGGTGCCGCCGCTCAGCCGCCGGAGAGCAGCTCGGGCACCCGCGCCGCCAGCGTCCGCATGCGCCGCCCGAAGCCCTCGACGGGGCCGAAGTGCAGCCCCAGGTCCTCGGCGCCGGCCCGGTCCCAGTCCCGCACGCGCCGCGCCACGTCCCCGACCGGGCGCGCGTCGTCATTCCAGTGGTCCCGGACCCCCGCCGAGACGTGCTCCCCGCCGAGCTCCCGCAGCCGCGCCCGGCGCGCGGTGAACTCCTCGGGGCTCAGGCCGACGCCCTGCCACATCTCCCCGACACGCGCGGCCCGGCGCAGCGCCGCGTCCGAGTTCCCGCCGATCAGGAAGGGGACGGGCGCGGCGGGAACCGGCTGGAAGACGGCGCGTTCGTCGAAGGAGCGGACGTCGTCCGCGTACGGCCCGCCGCCCCGCGTGTGCAGCCGGCGGACGAGCCGCAGGGCCTCGGTGGTGCGGGCGCCGCGCGCGGCGAAGTCCGCCCCGGCCGCCTCGAACTCGTACGCCTCCCAGCCCGTCCCGACACCGAGCACGAACCGGCCGCCGCTCAGGTGCGCCAGCGTGGCCGCCTGCTTCGCCAGCACGAGGGGCTCCCGCAGCGGCAGCACAAGCACGGAAGTGCCCAGAGTGACACGGGTGGTGACGGCGGCGAGATGCGCGAGCGTCGTCAGCGGCTCGTACACACCGCCGTAGACAGGACCGTACTCCGCGGGCGGCAGCACATGGTCGGGAAGCCATACTCCGGCGAATCCGAGGGTTTCCGCTTCCTGGGCGAGTTCCACGAGCCGGGACGCGGGCATCGTGGCTGATTCGTCGGGAAGGATGACATGCAGTCGCACAGGGGCTCCTCGGTGAAACGACGGGACCGATGCCAGCCGCAACATCGCCAATTCACCGAAGATTCCGGGTGAACGGGCTTGAATTCGCATCACGCGGCCGCGAAATCAAGCCCGCCCGGTGGCTGCCCCGGTGCGAATTACCCGGTCAGTTCGCCGCGTACGTGAAACGCGCCGCAGCGCCCACCGCGCTCGTGCCGCCCGCCGTCTCCACGGTCACGTCGACCGTTCCCGTTCCACCCGGGGAGACCGCGCTGCAGTAGTCGGGCCCGCAGGAGGCGTGTTCGGCGGGCCGTCCCCCGAAGCGCACGGTGCCGTGGGCCAGGCCCGTGCCGAGGACCGCCACGGCCGTGCCGCCGGCCGCCGGTCCGCTCCGCGCGGACAGGTGCTGGACGACAGGCTGGGGCGGAGCCGCCGGGCCCGCGCCCGTGTAGGTGAACTGCCCGGCCTCCGCCGCCCCTCCCGGCGTGAGGACGTCGAGGGGAACCGCGCCGGTGCCGCCCGGGGCGACCGCCGTGCACGCGGTGCTCGTGCACGACGTCCGGGCGGCGTCGTCCCCGAAGAGCACCACCCCGGAGTCCAGGCCGAAGCCCGTGACGGTGACGGTGGTCCCGCCCGCCCCCGGCCCGGTGACCGTGTCGACCCCGGTCACCACCGGCTCCGGGGCGGCCGCCGGGGGCTCGGAGGGGCCGTCGAGGGTGTACGTGGAGACGTTGTTCTGCGGATTGACGTCCTCGGCGTTGGCGACGGTCGCCCTGATCACCCCGGACGGGGTGCCGGCCCCGGCGGTGACCTGCACCTTCATGAAGTGGCTCCGGCCGGGCACCATCGTGCCGACGTAGGTGGCGTCCAGGTGGCGGCCGTCCGGCGAGACCGTCTCGGTGAAGGTGTAGTCGTAGGGCGTCGAATACATCAGCGCGCCGCTCGTCCGCACGCCGGGCGGGAGGTCCACGGTGAGGTGGGTCACCCCCGTGACGTCCTGGGATCCTTCGGACTTCCAGGACACCGAGAAATTGCCGGAGTCCCCGGGTCTTGTCGGATAGTTGCCCGCCTGCCCCACGGAGACATCGGGTCCCTGGACGGGTTCGTTGGCCACCGCGGAGGGCGCCGATACCAGAGCGGTCGTGGCGAGCGCGGCCGCCACACAGGATGCTGCTATGCGAGTCATCACATGGCCCGTCATCGCCTGATTCGCCCGCCCCGTTACGGCCCCCGCGTCACGACGGCGTCATCGAGCCACATTGACAGACGGTCACCACGAGGCGAGTCTTGCGACGCATTGACGGTCGAACGGACCGTGGAACGACATCGGAGGCACTGGTGGCACAGGTACACAGACGCGGTGGGCAGTACGGAAAGGCAGTGGCGGCGTTCGGCGCGGCCGCGGCCCTCGCGGCCACGGCCGCCACCCCCGCGACGGCCGCCCAGGCCACGCCCGACCGCGGCGGCGAGCGCTACGTCGCCCTCGGTGACTCCTACACCTCCGGCCCCGGCATCCCCGAGCAGACCGGCGGCGACTGCCTCCGCTCGAGCGTCAACTACCCGGCGCTGACCGCCGCGAAGCGGCACGTCGCGACCTTCAAGGACGTCAGCTGCAGCGGGGCGAAGACCGACGACATGTGGCGCGCCCAGGGTGCCAACCCGGCGCAGCTCAACGCCCTGGACAAGCGCACCACGCTCGTCACTGTCGGTATCGGTGGCAACGACATCGGCTTCAGCGACATCATCGGCACCTGCGCCGAGCTGTCCCGGACCGACCCCACCGGCGCGCCCTGCAAGAAGCAGTTCACCGACGCCGACGGCAGCGACCAGCTCACCGCCCGGATCGCGGGCGCCTCGCGGAAGACAGCCGCCGTCCTCAAAGCCGTCCACCAGCGCGCACCGCGCGCCCGCGTCGCGCTCGTCGGCTACCCCTCGATCATGCCGGACAACGGCGTCGGCTGCTTCCCGGCGGTGCCGATCGCGGCGGGCGACGTCCCCTACCTCCGGGACACGGAGAAGGCCCTCAACGCGATGCTTCGGAAGGAGGCGGCCCGGGCGCATGTCCGGTACGCCGACACGTACGGGCCGACGGTGGGGCATGACACGTGCGCCCCCGCCGCTGACCGGTGGATCGAAGGGGTGCGGCCGGAGAGCCCGGCGGCTCCTTTCCACCCCAACGCGAGGGGTGAGTCCGCGATGGCGACGGCGGTGCAGGGAGCACTCGGGGGCTGAGGCCACGCCTCGGTCCACCGGACAGTTTCCGGTCCAGGGATCGGACATGAAGACGCGCGTGCCCTCTGAGCTGGGATGATGGGACTTTCTGGGGTTCCGTCAGGGCCTGGCCGGGGGGCGCCCGTTTGGGCGGGTGGGGAATGGCTCTCTGGGCACCGCCGGGATGACCAGGGCCCCGGCACCGGGGCCCGGTCCCGGGCGGCCCGGCGTGTTCCTCCCGAACGGTGCCGCTCCGAGCACCGTCCTCAACCGCCTCGTCCCCGCGGCGGGTTGGGGACCGTACCTGGGAATCCTGGCGCAGAAGGCTGAGAGTGCCGCTCGCCGCGTGATCCCGGTGGATGTCCACGAAGCCTCCCGCACATGCCCCGGCCGCGGGCATGTCGACAGAATCGGAGTGCGTCCGACCTGCATCCGGGCGGGGTCGGGACAGATGCCCACGACGCGTTCGTGATCGCCGAGCACGCCCGGTCCAGGCCGTACACCCGCGCGCGGTGGACCGCGAAGACGAGGCACCGGCCGGGCTGACGATGCCCGCCGGCCACGACAACGACCTCGGCGGCCCTCGGCGGTCAGCGGCGGCATCACACGGGCGCGGGCGATGCCCTTCACGGCACGGGCGGTCCGCCAGGCTTTACTTGTCCTGCACACCGATCTACTGGAGATGAGTAAATGACGCGCATGGCAAGAGAGTTCGACGGAGGGCTCGACGCGGGGCTGCTGTCGCCGGTGCGGGTGGGTGCCCCCGTCGAGGAAGCCGTCGCCGAGGCGGCGTGGTTGCAGGCCATGCTCGACGCGGAGGCGGCGCTCGCCAGGGCGCAGGCGACGCTGGGCACGGTACCGGCGGCGGCCGCCGAGGCCATCACGCGTGCCGCCCGGGCCGAGCGGCTCGATCTGCGGTCCCTGGCCCTGGCCGCGCGGGAGACGGCGAACCCGGTCGTGGGTCTCGTGCGCGCGCTGACGGAGGTGGTGGCGGCCGAGGCGCCGGAGGCCGCCGAATATGTGCACCGCGGCTCGACGAGCCAGGACATACTGGACACCGGCATGATGCTGGTGTGCCGCGAGGCGATGGGCTTGATCGGCGCCGATCTTATGCGGACCGCCGAAGCGCTGGCCGTGCTCGCCGAGCGGCACCGGACGACGGTCATGGCGGGCCGTACGCTCGCCCTCCACGCGGTTCCCACCACGTTCGGCCTGAAGGCCGCGGGCTGGCGGCAGCTGGTGCTGGACGCCGAGGCGCGGATCTCCGCCGTGCGGCGATCGCTGCCGGTCTCGCTCGGCGGGGCCGCCGGTACCCTCGCCGGCTATCTGGAGTACGCGCGGCTCGAGGCCGGTGTCACGGATCCCGGCGACTACCAGGACCGGCTCGTAGGGGCGTTCGTGGCCGAGACCGGGCTCGCCCGCCCGGTCCTGCCGTGGCACGCGCTGCGTACGCCGATCGCGGATGCCGCGGCGGCGCTCGCCTTCACCTCGGGCGCGCTCGGCAAGTTCGCGGCCGATGTCCAGGTGCTGGCCCGGACGGAGATCGGTGAGGTCGCCGAGCCGGACGTGGCGGGCCGTGGCGGATCGTCCGCGATGCCCCACAAGCGCAACCCGGTGCTCTCCACGCTGATCCGCAGCGCGGCCGTCCAAGTACCGCCCCTGGCGACCGGCTTGACGCAGTGCCTGGTCGCCGAGGACGAACGGTCGGCGGGCGCCTGGCACGCCGAGTGGCTGCTGCTGCGCGAATGTCTGCGCCTCGCCGGCGGTGCCGCGTGGACAGCCGCCGAACTCGCCGGAGGGCTGACGCCCCGGCCCGGGCGGATGACGGAGAACCTCGCCCTCACCGGCAGCCAGCTGGTGACCGAGCGGCTGGCCGCCGTCCTCGCCCCGAGCCTCGGCAAGGTCCGCGCCAAGGGGCTGGTGACCTGGGCGTCGCTCACCGCCGAGCGGGGCGGCCTCCCGCTGGGGCAGGTGCTGCTCGACCTGCCGGAGGTGGCCGCGCACTTCACCAAGGAGGCACTGGACGAGCTGCTCGACCCCACCGCCTACACCGGCGTCGCGCACTCGCTGGTCTCCCGCGCGCTCACCGCGGCGCCCGTCGACAGCCCGGAGGCACGGTGATGTCCCGGCCGTCCGTGGCCGGTCGGGTGCCGGGCCGGACGGGCTGACGGCCCGGCCGGCGTGCGGATTTCGGGCCGGGCTCCGCCTGTCGCGCCGGGGGGGGCGTCGCACCCCCGCCCGGAACGAGGCCGGACCGGGAAATGGTCTGCCGCACTCCGCTTCCGGTTCCCTCGGGCGCCGAGGGTACGGACGGGCGGCCGCCGGATGTCCGGGCCGACGGCGACATTATTTATGGAACAACTTGCCCCAGAGTCTGGCTCGGCGGATACTTCGGACCGAGGCCGCTCGCCGCGCGCCCTGTCCGAGCGCGTCGGCCATGCCACTTGGGTGTTCGACCGTGAGGAGTTGACCCATGACTGCCAGTCCGGCCCAGCGCGGTCGAGCTGTGGCGACCCTGTACGCGATCCACGACGCCTTCCGGCGCGACGCGGCACGGCTGATGACGGCGGCGAGCGACGAACACGCCTCGCGGAACCCCGCGGTCAGGGCCGGATGGGAGACGCTGAAGGGGTATCTGTCGATCCAGCACGGCGCCGAGGAGCTCGCGCTGTGGCCCGCCGTGCGCACCGGACTGACGGCCGCCGGCCTGCCGCCGGCCCCCCTGGCCACGCTCAAGGGCGAGCGCGCCCGGCTGGACGACCTGGCCGAGGAGATCGACCGCACGCTTTCCGGTTCGCTCCGGTCGCCCCTGCGTCCGCACCTGGAGGACTTCTGCATCGCGCTGCTGGCCCATCTCGGCCACGAGGAAGCGGAATTGCTCCCTCCCGCCCTGGCCGTGCTCGATCAGCGTGATTGGCTGGCCTATGACAGGGAACGCCGCCGCCAAGTGGGCCGCGAGGGACTGGCGTCGTTCTATCCGTGGCTGCTGGACGGTGCGCCCGAGCCCACCCAACGGCAGATGCTGCGATTACTGTCGCCGCCCCAGCGATTCGCCTACCATTTCACCTGGCGGCCGCGGTACGAACGCACAGCCCCGTGGCAGTACTCCTCGATGCCGTGACCGGGTCCGAAATCCGTACGGCCCTTACCCGGAACGGCGTTCACCGGTTGGCCGGAGCGCGCCGGAGATCATTGAAATGTCGTGGTAACTGGCTTACAGTCCTGCGGAGCCCGCCGGTTCTTTCCTGCCCGTTCATGGCTTCGAGAGCAAAGCTTTTCGGCCCGCTCGCCTTGAAAGGTGTGCGAAGACATCGTGGAATTTTCCATTCTAGGCCCATTGCGCGTGAGCGAGCAGGGGCGTGACTGCACCCCGACCGCGCCTAAACAGCGGCAGCTCCTGGCCCTCTTGCTCCTGAGCGCCAACCAAGTGGTCACGACGAGCACGTGCATTGACGAACTCTGGGATAACTCCCCGCCGAACTCCGCGCTCTCCACCGTCCAGTCGTACATCCTCCAACTGCGCAGGGCACTGGGCGCGATTCCGCGCATCGGGAGCCCGCAGGCGGCACGACGCGTGCTGGCGACCCGGGACGGCGGCTACATCCTGATCGCCAGGAATGACGAACTCGACATCAACAACTTCACGGCGCTCGTGCGCGAGGGCCGGGCCCGACTGCGCAGGGACGACGCGCAGGCGTCGGCGCTGCTCGGCCGCGCGCTGTGCATGTGGCAGGGCTCGGCGCTCTCCGACGTCCAGGCGGGACCGGTGCTCCGGGCCCACCTCATCGGGCTGGAAGAGGAGCGCATCAGCGTACGGGAGCAGCGCGTCGACGCCGAGCTGCGCCTGGGCCGCCACCGCGAACTGGTCGGTGAACTGAGCTCACTCGCCGCGCAGTACCCCACGCACGAGTACCTGCACGCGCAGCTGATGCTGGCCCTGTACCGGTCGGGGCGCCGCACCCAGGCGCTGAGGGTCGCGCAGAGTCTGCGGCAGGTGATGCACGACGAGCTCGGGCTCGAGCCGTCCCCCGGCATCCACGGGCTCCACCGGGCCATGCTGGTCTGCGACCCGCTGATCGACACGCACGCGGGCACCGATTCGGTCTTCGACTTCACCGGCGCGGCGTCACCGGGGGTGGTGCCGCCGCCCGACAGCGTGCCGGACACCGCTCTGGCGAATTGCGCGCGTACGGACTACTGCGCGGAGTCCTGACCGCGTTCCGTCCGGTGGTCCGCCGCCCCGCCGGCGGCACCGCCTCGGCGGGACCCGGACGACGCCCTTGCGCGGGGCACAAGGGCGATGCCGTGGTCACGGGGACGGTCACAGGGACTCGATGTTCTCCCCCGGCGGGACGCGGCGACGGCAGTCGAACACATATCGTGCCGCGGAGGCGACGGCCGCGTAGTCGACGGCATCGTGGTCGGTGGTGATGAGGACCGCGTGCGCCTCCCTGAGCTCCTCCTCGGTCAGTTCGACCCGGGTGAGCCCCGGTATGCCGACGCTCTCGGTGACGTGCGGATCGGCCACCCGGACCGAGGCGCCCGCCTCGACGAGCATCCGGGCGATGGGCAGCGCCGGGGACTCCCGTACGTCTCCGGTGTTCGCCTTGTAGGCGAGCCCGAGCATCAGGATGCGCGAGCCGGTGACGGTCTGCCGCCGCCGGTCGAGCCCGCGCGTGAGCCTGCTGACCACGTACTCCGGCATCTGGCTGTTGAGTTCATGAGCCAGCTCGACCAGCCGGAACCGCTTGCTGAGGGTCCGCTCGACCCGCCAGGACAGATACAGCGGGTCGACCGGCAGGCAGTGGCCGCCGACGCCCGGACCGGGTGTGAAGCGCATGAAGCCGAACGGCTTGGTCGAGGCGATGTCCAGGGCCTCCCAGACGTTGACGCCGATGCCGGCGGCGTGCGTGGCGAGCTCGTTCACCAGGGCGATGTTCACGTGCCGGAAGGTGTTCTCCAGCACCTTCGCGAGCTCCGCGACCCGCGTGGACGGCGCGAGCACGGTCTCGCGGACGATGGTGGCGTAGAAGGCGGCCACCTCCCGCAGCGACTCCGCGTCCACGCCGGAGACCACCTTGGGCGTGGTCTCGAAGGTCCACTCGGGGTTGCCCGGGTCGATGCGCTCGGGGCTGTAGCCCAGGTGGAAGTCGAGCCCGGGGCTCAGCCCCGAGCCCTTCTGCAGGATGGGCGCGAGGACTTCCTCGGTGGTGCCCGGATAGCTGGTGGACTCCAGGATCACGGTGGAGCCGGGCGTCAGCCGCGACGCCAGCGCCTCGCCCGCCGCCTCGACGAAGGAGAGGTCGGGCACCCCCTCCAGCAGCGGGGTGGGCACGGTGATGACGGCGACGTCGAAGCCGTCCAGGTCGTCCGGGTCGATGCTCGGCCGGTACGTGCCCTGGTCGAGCACGGCGCCGAGCCGGTCCGCGCGCACGTCCCCCACGTACGACTCACCGGCGGCCAGCCGCCTCACCCGGGTCTCGTCGGTGTCGTACCCGACGACGTGGTAACCGTGCTCGGCCGCCGCGACGGACAGGGGCAGACCGACGTACCCCTGCCCCATGACAACCAGTTTGGTGGTCATCCAAAACTCCTCAGTCACTCGGAAGGCGCGTGCGCCGGGGCCGCGCCGTGGGCGGAGAACCCGCTCGGAACGCCCCGTTCAGTCGAAGGCGGCACTCGGTCGAAGGCCGCACCTGGGCGGACGTGCCGAAGTCCGGTGGGCGCGGCCGCGCCCCGGAAGGGCGCGGGGAACCGCGCGCCCGGCCGCGAACGGCCCGCGGCCGGAGTGCCGGACTTCCGGCGGAGCGCTCAGGCGTAGAACTCGCAGATCGAGTCGGCTACGTACTCCACCTGCGCGTCGGTGAGATGGGGCCAGATCGGGATGGCCAGGTTGTGGTCGCTCGCGTACCGGGCTCCCGGCCACTCCCGGCCCTCGGGGGCGTACCGCGCGAAGGCGGGCTGGCCGGGCAGCGGCACCGGGTAGTAGACGTGCGTGCCGATCTCCTGCTCCGTGAGCCAGGCGCGCAGGTCGCCGCGGCGCCGCGCCAGCAGGGAGTACACGTAGTAGCAGCGGCCGTCGCGCCCGGCGGGCGGCGCCAGGAGCCCGCGCTCGGCCAGCGGCGCGAAGCGCTCCGTGTAGTAGTCGGCGATCCGGGCGCGGCGTTCGAGGCGGTCCTCGAAGCCGGCGTGGCGGTGCAGCTGGAAGGCCGCGAGGATCTCGTCGAAGCGGCTGTTCTGGCCGATGTGGTGGTGCACGAAGCGGTGGACGCCGTCCTGGCCGTGGTTGCGCAGCATCCGCACGCGCTCGGCCAGTCCGGGGTCGTCGGTCAGCACGACGCCGCCTTCCCCGGCGGTGCCGAACGCCTTCACCTGGAAGAACGAGAAGACGCCGAGGTCACCCCAGCGGCCGGACGGGACGCCGTCGAGCACCGCGCCCTCGGCCACCGCCGCGTCCTCGATGACCTTCACCCCGTGCCCCCGGGCGATCTTGGTGAGGCGCGGCATGTCCGCCATGATCGAGAACACATGGGCCGGCATGATCGCGCGCGTCCGCTCCGAGATCAGCCTCTCCACGTCGTCCGGGTCGATGACCATGGTGTGCGGATCGACGTCGGCGAAGACCGGCGTCGCCCCGAGGTTGGCCACCGAACTGGCCACCGGCTGGCAGCAGAACGCCGGGACGATCACCTCGTCACCGGGGCCGATCCCGAGGGCCTGGACCGCGAGGTTGAGCCCGCCGGTGCCGCTGGAGCACGCGATGACGTGTCCCGCCCCGGTGGTGAGGCGCAGTTCCGCTTCGAGCGCGGCGGTGCGCCGCCCGAGGATGAAGCGCTGCTCCGGGTCGGTGCCCACCTCGTACAGCAGGTCCTTGAAGGTCTGCCGGTCCTGCTCGAAGAGATCCGGGGGAAAGAAGGGGATCGTCATGTCACCGCCTCCCGGCGTAGAAGTCGGAGATCGTGGCGCAGACCGTCTCGAGCCGCTCCTCGGTCAGGTCCGGATACAGGGGGAGCGCCAGGGTCCGTTCACTGGCCGCCTCGGCGTGGGGGAAGCGTCCCGGCCGGTTGCGCCCCTCGTCCGCGTAGCAGGGCTGCAGCGGGAGCGGCCGCGGGTAGTACGTCTCGGTGCCGATGCCGCGCGCCGCCAGATGGGCCGCCAGCTCGTCCCGCCGCTCGACCTCGAGGAGGTAGACGTAGAAGACCGGGTCGGCGCGCACCGGGCGGGGGACGGTCCGGGGCAGGGCCAGCACCCCGTCGGTGCCGCGCAGCCGTGCCGTGTAGGCGTCGGCCAGCTCGCGGCGGCGTGCGATGTCCCGGTCGAGGCGGGAGAGTTTGGCCAGCAGCACGGCCGCCTGGACGTCGTCCATCTTGCTGTTGGTGCCGGAGACCCCGGAGAGGTTGGAGATGCCGGCGATGTGGTCGATCGTCCTGCCCATCCGGCCGTGGTGGCGCAGCACCCCGGCCTTCTCGGCGACCTCGTCGTCGTTCGTGAGCACCATCCCCGCGTCCCCCAGCGCGCCGAGGGTCTTGGTCGGGAAGAACGACAGCACGCCGCCGGTGCCGAGCAGTCCCGCGTGGGTGCCGTCCCACCGCATTCCGATGGCTTCGGCGCTGTCCTCGAGCACCATCAGGCCGTGGCGCCGCGCCAGTTCCGTCAGGGCCGTCATGTCCGCGAGCTGGCTGAAGAGGTGCACGGGCAGCACGGCGCGGGTGCGCTCGCCGATCACGGCCTCCACGGAAGCGGCGTCGAGGCCGTAGTCGCCGTCCGTGGTGATGTCGGCGAAGACCGGCGTGGCCCCGGTCATGCTGACCGAGGACGCCGACGCGAAGAAGGAGAAGGCGGGAACGACGACTTCGTCGCCCGGACCGATGCCTGCCGCGCGCAGCAGAATGACCAGTGCGTCGGTGCCGCTGTTCACCGCCACCGCGTGTTTGGCACCGGTGTATTCGGCGAGGGCCCGCTCCAGTTCGGCCACTTTCCTGCCGTGGGAGAACTTCCCCCGGTCGAAGACGTCGTCGGTGTGCCGGGCGATGAGGGGCCAGAGGGAGGCGAAGGACTCCGTCTGGTCGAAGAACGGAACAGGCGGATCCTGGCGTTGAATTGAGGGGATCGGCATGGGAATGACGCTACGAAGAGGAGAAGTCCTCGCGCTACGGGCAAGAAATTGCCGCCACCGCGGGCGGGTTAGCAGGACCGCCGGACTTCCCTGTCATCCGCTCGGGCATGCCGGAGCCCCCGCACGACCGTTCTGTCGTGTCGGGGGCCCCGGCGGGCGGAACGGCATTTTGCTCAGACGGCGATGACCTGGGGTCCGCCCGGGGGCGCTCCCTCGTCCTCCATGCGCTCGGCGAGCTTGAACGCCTCCTCGATGAGGGTCTCCACGATCCTCGATTCCGGCACGGTCTTGATGACCTCGCCCTTCACGAAGATCTGGCCCTTGCCATTGCCCGAGGCCACCCCCAGATCCGCCTCGCGCGCCTCGCCGGGACCGTTGACCACACAGCCCATCACCGCGACCCGCAACGGCACTTCCATGCCCTCCAGGCCGGCCGTCACCTGGTCCGCGAGCTTGTAGACGTCCACCTGTGCCCGCCCGCAGGACGGGCACGAGACGATCTCCAGCCGGCGCTGCCGCAGGTTCAGCGACTCCAGGATCTGGATGCCGACCTTGACCTCCTCCGCGGGCGGCGCCGACAGCGAGACCCGGATGGTGTCGCCGATGCCCTCGGAGAGCAGCGCGCCGAAGGCCACCGCCGACTTGATGGTGCCCTGGAACGCCGGGCCCGCCTCCGTCACCCCCAGGTGCAGCGGGTAGTCGCAGCGGGCGGCCAGCTGCCGGTAGGCGTTGACCATCACCACCGGGTCGTTGTGCTTGACCGAGATCTTGATGTCCCGGAAACCGTGCTCCTCGAAGAGGGACGCCTCCCACAGGGCCGACTCGACCAGCGCCTCCGGTGTGGCCTTGCCGTACTTCTCCAGCAGCCGCTTGTCCAGCGATCCGGCGTTGACGCCGATGCGGATCGGGGTGCCCGTGGCGGCGGCCGCCTTCGCGATCTCCTTGACCTTGTCGTCGAACTGCCGGATGTTGCCCGGGTTCACCCGCACCGCCGCACAGCCCGCGTCGATCGCCGCGAACACGTACTTGGGCTGGAAGTGGATGTCCGCGATCACCGGGATCTTGGACTGCCGGGCGATGCGCGGCAGCGCGTCCGCGTCGTCCTGGGACGGGCAGGCGACCCGCACGAGCTGGCAGCCGGCCGCGGTCAGTTCGGCGATCTGCCGCAAGGTCGCGTTCACGTCCGAGGTGAGGGTGGTCGTCATCGACTGCACCGCCACCGGGGCGTCCCCGCCCACGGGCACCGAACCGACCTGGATGCGCCGGCTGGGCCTGCGGACGGCGAGTCCGGACCGCACCGAGGGGGTGCCGAGCGGGACCGCGGTCATGAGACCCCCTCAAGGCGCGGCACGCCGGCCGGGGCCAGAAAGGAGGTGATGTCCCCGACGATGTGGTCGGCGGTCAGGCCGGCCTCGGCCAGCACCTCGTCGCGGCCGCCGTGCTCGTAGAACCGCTGCTCCAGGCCGAACACCCGGACCGGGGCCGGCAGCCCCGCGTCGCTGACCGCCTGGGCGACGGCCGTGCCGATCCCGCCGGCCCGTCCGCCGTCCTCCACCGTGGCCACGAGGCGGTGTTCCGCGGCGAGCCGGACCAGGGCGGGGTTGACGGGCGCCACCCAGCCCGGGTCCAGCACGGTCACCCCGAGCCCCCGCCCGGACAACTGCTCGGCGGCCGCGAGGCAGACGGGCGCCATCGCGCCCACCGAGACGAGCAGGACGTCCGCCGCGCCGCGCGGGCGGGCCAGTACGTCCATCCCGGCGAGCACGTCGACCGGCTCCACTTCGGCGGCGGGGACCGGCCCCTTCGGGTAGCGGACCGCGGTGGGGGCGCCCTCGACCTCCAGCGCCTCGCGGAGCTGCCTGCGCAGCCGGGTGGCGTCGCGGGGCGCCGCGATCCGTATTCCGGGGACGATCCGGAGGAGGGACATGTCCCACATGCCGTTGTGGCTGGGCCCGTCGTTCCCCGTGACGCCCGCGCGGTCGAGTACGAAGGTGACCCCGCACCGGTGCAGTGCCACGTCCATGAGCACCTGGTCGAAGGCCCGGTTGAGGAAGGTGGCGTACAGGGCGATCACCGGGTGCAGACCGCCGAGGGCCAGGCCGGCGGCGGCGGTGACCGTGTGCTGTTCGGCGATGCCGGTGTCGAGGACCCGCTCCGGATACGCCGTGGCGAACGCGTCGAGCCCGACCGGCTGGAGCATCGCCGCCGTGAGCGCGACGATGTCCTCCCGTTCCGCCCCGGCCTTGAGGATCTCCTCGGAGAACACGGACGTCCAGGTGGGCCCGGACGCCTTGGCCCCGGCCGTCGGGAGCGCGCCTATGGCGTGGAAGCGGTCCCCCTCGTGCTGTTCGGCGGGCGCGTGGCCCTTGCCCTTGCTCGTGATGCAGTGCACGACGGCCGGCCCGCCGAACCTCTTGGCGTGGCTCAGCGCGGTCTCCAGCGCCGCGATGTCGTGCCCGTCCACCGGGCCGATGTACTTCAGCCCGAGGTCCTCGAAGAGCCCTTGCGGGGCGACGAGGTCCTTCAGCCCCTTCTTGGCGCCGTGCAGGCCCTCGTAGAGGGGCCCGCCGACGACAGGGGTCTGCAGCAGCGCGTCCTTGCCCCAGCGCAGGAACCGCTCGTAGCCCTGGGAGGTGCGCAGGGCGGTGAGGTGCTCGGCGAGGCCGCCCTTGGTGGGCGCGTAGGAGCGGCCGTTGTCGTTGACGACGATGACCAGCGGCAGATCCTTGCTCACCGCGATGTTGTTCAGTGCTTCCCAGGCCATGCCGCCGGTCAGGGCGCCGTCGCCGATGACGGCGACGACATGGCTCTCGCGCAGGCCGCGCAGCCGGTGCGCGCGGGCGAGTCCGTCCGCGTAGGAGAGCGCGGTGGAGGCGTGGGAGTTCTCGATGACGTCGTGTTCCGACTCCTGCCGGGAGGGATAGCCGGACAGGCCGCCGCGTTCGCGCAGCCGGGAGAAGTCCTGGCGCCCGGTGAGCAGCTTGTGGACGTACGCCTGGTGTCCGGTGTCCCACAGCAGGCGGTCGCGCGGGGAGTCGAAGACGCGGTGCAGGGCTATGGTCAGCTCGACGACGCCGAGGTTGGGCCCGAGGTGGCCGCCGGTGCGGGACACCGCCGTGACGAGGAAGTCGCGGATCTCCCGGGCCAGTTCCGCCAGCCGGTCCGGGGCGAGCGCACGCAGGCTCGCCGGGCCCGTGACGGTGTGGAGCAGGGTGGTCTCCCGCGGGGCTCCCGAGGGGGCGATCGGGTCAAGAACCGGAGTCAAAGCGCACCTCCATGCCGGGCCGGAGCCCGAGTTCCGGGCCGGTGGTCGTCGTGTCGACGGCGATCAGCACGTTGTAGTGGTTGGGGAAGTGGCAGGCGTCGAAGCCCAGTACGGTGCCCACCCGGCGGCCGTCGATCCGCACCTCGTCACCGCGGTCGAGCACGCCGCCGGTGCCGACCTCGACGAAGCCGAGGAAGCCGACGCGGTCGACGACCGCGCCGGGCGTCGTGTCGTGCTGGTCCGTGGTCACCAGTTCGTGGATCTCGCCGCGCCGGACGCAGCGGCCGGCGAATTCCTCGAGTCTCATGCCGCGGTCGTCGCGGCGGTGGGTGAGGATCTTCACCAGGCTGCCGCCGACCGGGCGTTTGGCCCCGTCCTCGGCCGGGTTCACCGGCGGCCTCCCGCCAGGGCCGCGCCCGCTGTCGCCGACTCGCGGCGGTAGACCTCGGCGACCAGCTCCAGTGCGGCGAGGCCGCCCTCGCCGCGGTCCTCGCCCGCGCGCACCGCGGCGGCGAAGTCCCGCAGGACTCCCGCGTATTCGTGCCACAGGGACTGCTTGAAGCCGGGGTGGCCGGCCAGCATGTCGGCGGTGTGGACGGTGCCGTCGGCGAGGCGGACCTCGATGTCCTTGCGCTCCCCGGGGTACGCCCAGTCGAGCACCACGCGCGCGGTGGCGCCGGCCGTGGAGCGCAGCAGGACGGTCGCCTGCCGGTCGGTGCCTCCGGCGTCCCGGACGACCACGGCATCGGTGACCTCGGCCGGGCCGATGAACTGCCGCACGGTGTCGAACGCGTTGGGTCCGTTGTCGGCCACGCAGCCACCGCCGCACCGCCGGGGGTCGAGATACCAGCGGTCCGTGCCCGCGTGTTCCTCGATCCGCTCCAGATAGCGCACGGTGAGCGAGGCCACGGGTGCCGCGCTGCCGGCGATCCGTCGCAGCAGGTCCAGCGCGTTGTCGTTGTAGCGCCGGTGGAAGGAGGTGAACAGCACCGTGCCGCGCTCCCGGGCCGTACGGACCAGGTCGCGCCCGTCCTCGACGCGGGTCGCGAGGGGCTTCTCCACACAGACCGCGAGACCGGCCGCGAGCAGATCCGCGCAGACACCGGCGTGGGCGTCGTTGGGCACGTTGACGACGACGGCGTCGAGGCCGGCCTCGGCGATCATCGTGCGGTGGTCGGTGTAGCACAGGGCGCGGCCCTCGAAGGGGGCCAGCGCCTCGGGGCGCAGGTCGCAGACGGCGGCCAGCCGCAGGTCCGGCAGTTCGTCGAACGCCGCGACGTAGAAGCGCGAGATGACGCCGAGGCCGACGATGCCGACGCGCAGCTGGGCCGGATCGTCCTTCATCACGGTCATGAGGGTTCTCCTTCCGGGGCGTCGATGCCCAGGGCGGCGGCGACGGAGTGGATTTCGGCATACAGCTCGGGGGCGATCGCGACGCCGTGGGCGAGCGCACCGGCGCTCAGTTCCGCCTCGCGCGCGCCGGGGTAGCTGACGGGGGCGTTCGTGTCGAGCGGCGGGCAGTCCACCAGGGCCTGGAAGAGGCCGGCGGCGTCCCGGAGGAAGCCGTCCACCGGGCGGAGCACGCCGGGTGCCACGGCCAGGGCGAGGAAGCCGATGTCGTCGTCGCGCCCGGTGGGTCCGCCGTGGCCGGTGTGGGCCTCCTCGGCGGGTCCGAGCCCGGCGCCGGGTACGAGCGCGGCGAGCACCTCCACGAGCAGGGCCAGCCCGTATCCCTTGTACGCCCCGGTCTCGGGGCGGCCGCCGAGCCACAGCGGGAAGCCCTCGCCCCGGTCGAGGGCGCCCGGGTCGGTGACCGGCCGTCCCCGCTCGTCCTGGAGCCAGCCCTCGGGGATGGGCCGGCCGGCTCGCGCGGCTTCGCGGACCTTGCCGGTGGGCACGGCGGTGGTGCTCATGTCCAGGACGAACGGCGGCAGTCCGGGGCCCGCCGGCGCGGCGGCGCTCATCGGGTTGGTGCCGAGCATCGCGGCTCGCCCGCCCGGCGGCCGGGCGATCCGCTGGCGTCCGCAGTTGGAGGCGAGGATGCCGATCAGACCGCGTTCGGCCAGCCGCCGGGTGTGGTGGCCCGCGCAGCCGAAGTGGGTGGCGTCGCGGACGGAGACGAGCCCTATTCCGTAGTCGGCGGCCCGTTCGGCGGCCAGGTCGAGGGCCTCGCTCGCGGCCCACAGGCCCAGCGCCTTGTGGGCGTCGAGGAGCAGTGCGGCCCCCCGGTCGGCGAGCACTTCGGGTTCGGCGTCCGGCAGCGCCCTGCCGTCGTCGAGGAGCGGGAGGTAGAGGCGGGTGAGGTTGGCGAGTCCGTGGGAGCGCATGCCGCTGAGGTCGCCGTAGACCAGGGCCTCGCCCGCGGTACGGGCCCGCCGGGGCGGCACGCCGCGGCGCTCGAACACCTCGGCCGCGAAGGCGACCAGGGACGCGTGGGGGACGCGCACCGCCCCGTCCGGGCTGCCTCGGCCACCGGCCGTACGTTCCGTGGGGGCCGTGCGTTCCGCGGGGGCCATGGCGGACGTGGGTGTCATGACGGTTCCTCCGTTGCCTGGGCGAACTGCTTCAGGAGTGAGGTGATGCCGGTGGCGAACACTTCGAGGCTGTGGGCCTCGGCGAACTCCCCGGCCGCATGGGCGTGGTTGGCGTCGAGGTCGCCGGGGCCGTAGACGGCGGTGTACGCGTCGGGGACGCCCTGCATCCAGATGGCGTCGCAGGTGCAGGCCGGCCAGTCCTGGGGGGCGTACGGGATGCCCGCTTCCCGCCCGAGCAGGTGTTCGGCCCAGGAGGAGCGGGGGGAGTCGCCGTCCAGCGCGGGGAGCCCGCGCTTGAGCCAGCGCAGGGTGGTGACGGTGTGGGCGTCGGCGGCGGTGCGGGCGAAGTCCGGTTGCCGGCCGAAGCGCTGGGCGAAGGCGTCGAGCGCTTCGGGCAGTTCCCTCTCCAGCGCCTCCGTGAGGATGCGGCCCGCCGCCGTGGTGGCGTAGGCGAGGTTCAGCAGGAGCTGCCCGGTGCCGTACACCTTGTTGTGCATCCGGCCGGTGTGCAGCCCGGCCACGCACACCCGGCCGCCCTCGGCACTGCCGGGCAGCCGCTCGGCGAGGTGCTGGGCCAGGAAGCCCAGCAGGACGCTGGCGTTGTGGCCGCCTTCCGGGCGGTCGTCGATGGAGTCCTGTCCGGTGATCTCGACGAGCGCGGTCGCGGCGGCGGTGGACCGGGGCACCAGGTGGGACCGGGTGGGCTCGCAGAAGATGTTGAGTCTGCCGGTGTAGCCGCTCTCGACCAGCGGGCGGGTGCCGAAGACGCCCATGGCGCCGCCCTCCTCGCCCGCGACGAGCTGGACGAGGACGCCGGTGTCCCGCCCCAGCCCGGGTACGGTCTCCACCGCTCGGCGCAGGCCGGCGAGCAGGGCGACGGCCGGGCCCTTGGCGTCGATGGCGCCGCGGCCGTGGAAGCGGCCGTCCTCGTACCGAGGGGGTTCCCAGCCGGCCACCGTGTCCAGGTGCGCGTTGAACATCACGGTGCGCTCGGGCGGCAGGGGCGGGCCCAGGCGCAGCACCATGCTCGGCTGGCAGCGCAGGAAGTCCGGCATCAGCGCGGCGGCTTCGCGCACCGTGGCCGGGACACCGTCCCGGTCCAGCACCGCGGGCGCGGGGGCCTCGTGGTGGACGACGGTGAGGCCCAGGGCGGCCGCCGCGTCGGCGTAGGCGCGCTGGGCCTCCCACAGCAGCGGGCGCGGCCCCTCCTCGCCGGTCTCCAGTGGCCCGGCGGTGGGGAGTTCGATCAGCCGCAGCAGCAGTTCACGCTCGGCCGGGAGCAGTTCGACGCGGGTCACGCGGCACCTCGTCCCAGGCCGCCGGCCAGTCGCTCCAGCTCCCGGCCGTAGGCGACGAACGCCTCCACGCCGGAGCGGCCCGTGGTGGTGAGGGCCTCGTGCGGACGGACGTTGATGTGCGGCTCGATGGACCAGACGCCGGTGTAGCCGTGGTCGAGCAGCAGGCGCAGCGCGTCGCGGACCCGGCAGCGGCCCCGGCCGGGGAGGGTGTAGCGGGTGTCGTCCGGGGTGCCGAGGGCGTCCTTGACGTGCACGTGGGCGACGTAGGGCGCGATCTCGGGCAGCAGGTCGTACGCCTCGTAGTCGTAGGCGACGCCGTTGCCGGTGTCGAAGAGCAGCCGGAGCGCGGGGCTGTCGACGTGCTCGAGCAGGGTGCGCATGCGGTCCGCGCGGGTCGCCGCCCAGCCGGCGCAGTTCTCGTGCAGCAGCACGAGTCCGGCGTCCTCGGCGCGCGCGGTGAGCTCCCTCATGCGGCGGAGCACCTCGCCGCGCCAGGCGTCCTCGTCCAGCCCGTCGTTGGGGTAGGACATGACGCGGACGAAGCGGGTGCCGAGCCGGGCGCAGCGCTCGCCGAGGATGTCGAGTTCCCGCAGGTCCGCGGCGAAGTCCGTGGTGATGGGCCGGGCCCAGTCGGCGATGCGGGAGTCCACGCAGACGGCCCCCAGACCGGCGTCGGCGAGGCGTGCGAGGAGGCGCTCGAAGCCGTTCTCGTCGAGGTCGGCGACGGCGGTGCCGTCCACGGTGCGCAGCTCGATGGCTCCCCATCCCAGGGCGGAGAGCGCGGCGATCTGTTCGTCGAGTGAGGTGCCCGCCTCGTCACCGATGCCGGACAGCTCGATTCCGGGCGGGAGCACGGGGGAGGGACGGGTCTCAGCCGACACGGAGCCCTCGCTCCCCGGTGTGCGTGGTGTCGCCCGCGTCCGTCGCGACGTGGTTCTTCGCCTGGTCCAGGGCCTCGACGACCTCGGCCTGGAGGGCGAAGTCCGCCACGAAGTCGGCACCTTCGGCGAAGCCCCGGTAGGTCTGGAGGAGGCAGGCGTCCAGGGCCTCGTCCGGGAAGATCTCGTACTGCTCGGGCAGTCCGATGGGCGTCACCCGCAGGTGGGCGTACGCGTCCTCACCGCTGACCGGATAGTGGCCGACCGCCGTGCCCGCGTCGAAGCCGAGCACGATGCGGCGCTCCCGCAGGGGCGACGCCAGGTCGGTGGCGATCCGGCTGACCACGCCGCCGGTGTGTTCCAGGGTCAGCCCGGCCGTGCCCATCCTCGGCACCACGGCGCCGCCCACTCTCGCGTCGGTGCAGGACGCCGTCGTCACACGGCCGGCACCGGCGAGGCGCAGCACCACGCCGACGGAGTGCGGGAGTTCGACGTCGAAGGCCGTCGGATGGCTCGGGGTGCTGAGCGATCTGCGCAGCCTCGGCTTGTGCTGGTGCACGGTGATATGGCGGAGCCGGCCCAGGCTGCCCGAGCGGACGAGCCGCTCCAGCCGTTCGGTGAGCGTGCTGTGCAGCCAGGGCGCGACCACCGCGAGCCGCAGGCCGTACTCGTGCCGCAGCAGGCGCAGGGCGTCGACGACGGCGCTGTCGGTGCCGATCGGCTTCTCCACCAGGAAGGAGCGGAAGCCGAGCCGGGCCAGTTCCCGCAGCACCTCGACGCGCTCCGTCGGCGGACTGCAGAGGTGGACGACGGTGACGGCGGGGTCCAGCCGTGCGCGGGCCTGGGCGAGCGAGGGCACGGTCAGCAGTCCGGGGACGGGTGCCGTCGGCAGGATGTCGTAGCCCAGGGGGTCGTCCGGCGCGAAGAGGCTCCGCGCGCCCGTCGCGGCGGCCTCCTCGCGCAGCCTGCGCAACACGGGCAGGTGGAGTTCTCGTCCCGATCGTCCGAGCCCGACAAGCAGTGTGTGCAACACCGGGAGCTCCTCCCGTAATTCACTGGTTTTGGAGGGCTCACGCTAGGCCGCGCGGGGCCTGCCGGTCCTTAGCAGATAACTGTCTGTTCCTCTGCCTCCGGCGCACTCAATTGCCATAGCCGGTGGGCCTGTCCGCTTCCTAGCGTGGGAGCGCGATTTCCCGGTGGCGAGATTCTCGAGGGAGAGGTTTCCATGACAGCTGACGCGATTCCGGCCGGTGACGTCAAGGAGTACGTTTTCGATCCGGCGTGGGAGCGGGAGACGGAGCGGCTGCGTACCAACGAGTCGCTGTGGGACCCGGGTACGGTCGAGCGCCTGGAACGGCTGGGCGTCGCCGAGGGCTGGTCGGTGCTCGAGGTGGGCGCGGGGTCGGGGTCCATCGCCCACTGGCTCGGACAGCGTGTCGGTCCGTCCGGCCGGGTGGTCGCGGCCGACCTGGCGACCGACCGGCTGGGCTGGATCGAGGCGCCCCACGTCGAGGTCGTCAGGACCGACATCCGCAGGGACGAGCTCCCCGCCGCCTCCTTCGACCTGGTCCACTCCCGGATGGTCGTCCAGCACCTCGAGGACCGGCCCGCGGCGGTCGCCGCCCTGGTCCGCGCGCTGAAGCCGGGCGGAACGCTCTTCCTGGAGGACACCGACTCCCTGACGCTGTTCCGCAGTTCGGTCTCCGAGGACTTCCTGCAGGACATCCGCGTGGCCGGTTACGGGCTGATGCGCCGCTCGGGCCACGAGCCGAGGGGCGGCCACTTCGATCTCGAGGCCGCGTTGGAGGCGGGGCTCGAGGACGTCTCGGCGGAGGGCCGCGCGGTGCTGGTCTACGGCGGTTCGGAGCAGGCCAGGCACTACCAGCTGTGGCTGGAGTTCATGCGTCCGCGCCTCGTCGCCGAGGGCCTCGTGGACGGTGCCCGTATCGACGAGGCGCTGCGCGAGATGGCCGATCCGGCGCACCGCTGGCTGTCGCAGGTGCTCATCTCCACCTACGGGCGCAGGCCGCTCTGAGCCGCCCGTCCTCCTCCACGACGAAAGGCGGCCGATCGATGTCCGCGGTCAGCACGGTGTCACCGTCAGGCGTCACGGGGCGTCTGAGGGTCTACGCGAAACTGGGAAAACTCTCCTTCTACGACTACTACTTGGCCGCCTTCGTCGTCTGGACGGCGTTGCCCGGTCCGCTCCTGTGGGGCGGCCGCACCTGGTCGGTCCTGCTGCTCCACACGGTCGGCTATGTCGGCGTGGTGGCCGCCACGGTCGCCCTCGACGACGTGACCGGCATCCGGGACGGCAGTGACGCGCGCAACTACTCTCCCGAGGACGGGACGCTGCGGGACCGTTCGCGCAAGCCGCTGCTGAGCGGTGCGCTGACGGTGCGCCAGGCCGAGCTGTTCGGCTGGGGCGCGGCCGTGTGGGGCGCGGTCTTCTGGGGGATCGCCCTGGCCGTGGCGCCGGAGCGGTCGCTGTGGGCGTGCGTGACGCTGGCGGCGGTGCTCGCCAGCAATGTGCAGTACTCCTACGGGCTCAAGATCAGCTATCGCGGCGGGCAGGAGCTGATCCTGCTCACTCCGGGCCTCGCCGTGCTCGTCCCCTATGTGCTGCTGACCGGCGAGGTGACCGGCCTGGTCGTCCTGGAGACGTGCCTCGTCGGGCTGTGGAGCCTGCTCGTGTCGCTCTATTCCAACATGAACGACGTCGAGGGGGACCGGCTCGCCGGCCGCCGGAACCTGGCCACGCTCAGCTCGGCCGCCGGTTACCGGCGGACGGTCGCGGCGATCCATCTGCTGGAGCCCGCCGTGCTCGTGGCCGCCATCGCCCTGGATGCCGTACCGGTGTGGTTCGCGGCGCTCGTGCTGCCGCTCTGGGCCGTGCGGGCGCGTCAGGCGCGCGCGGGGCTCGTGCGCGGCGACGTCCTGGTCGCCCGTGTGCTCGGTATGAAGCTGCACCGCTGGGGCGTGCCCGTCCTGGTGGCCGCCAACGTGCTGGCCCTGCACACAGGATGACCGCCGCGTCTATGAAACACCTTGCACCGCAACCAGCTTCGGTGCAGACTGTCCCACAACTCTGAAACACCCTGTTTCATAAAATGTGAGCGCGCATCACCCCTGACGGCGCGCCGCCTGACAGGAGATTACCGACATGCTCGACAGGCTAGCGAGGCTGATCCTTCCCCGGCCAAAGAAGATCTTGTTGGCCGTGCTGGTCATCGTCCTTTGCGTGGGCGGCGGTTCCATGGGGCTCAACGGCCGTCTGACCATGGGTGGTTACGAGAACAACGACACCGAGTCCGCCAAGACCCAGTCCGCCCTGGAGAAGGACTTCAAGCGGGGCCGGACCAATCTGACCATCCTGGTCAAGGCCGACCGCGGCGTCGACGACCCCGCCGTCACCGAGGCCGGGCTGAAGCTGACACGGCGGCTCCAGGAGAACAAGGACCTCAGCAATGTGGCCTCGTACTGGTCGACCGGCAAGTCGCCCTCGCTGCGCGGCGCGTCGGGGAACCAGGCGCTGGTCAGCGGCACCATCCTCGGCGACTTCGACACGGTCAACGACCGCGTCAAGGACCTGAAGGACGAGTACACCGGCACGGTCGACGGCCTGGACGTCAAGCTCGGCGGCCTGGCCCTGATGAACTACGAGAACACCCAGCAGGCCGCCAAGGACGCCGGACGCGCCGAGGGCATGGTCTTCCCGCTGGTGCTCGTCGTCCTCGTGATCATCTTCGGCTCGCTGGTGGCGGCGTTCCTCCCGCTCGCGGTCGCCCTCGGCACGCTGATGCTGGTCTTCGGGCTGCTGTTCGCGCTGACCTTCGTGTTCGACGCGAACAACCTGCTCATGAACATCACCACCTTCCTCGGCCTCGGCCTCGCGATCGACTACAGCCTGCTGTTCATCACCCGCTACCGCGAGGAACTGGGGAAGAACGGCGGGCAGACCTCGGAGGCCATCCGGGCCACCATGCGCACCGTCGGCCGCACCGTGACGTTCTCCGCGGTCACCCTGGCCATCGCGTTCCTGTCCCTGATGGTCATTCCGTTCGGCATGTTCCAGTCGATCGCCGTGGGCGGCACGCTGACCACCCTGGTCGCCGCGGTCGCCACGCTGGTCATCGTGCCCGCGCTGCTGGCCTGGACCGGCCCCCGGATCGACAAGCTGCGCCTGATCCGGCGCAAGCCGCGCCCGGCCGCCGAGGAAGGCCAGGGCTTCTGGCACCGGCTGGCGGTCGTCGTCATGCGGCGCCCCGTGCCGCTCGCCATCGGGGTCCTCGCGGTCATGGCGTTCCTGGCCTCACCGGCCGTCGACCTCAACATGCGGCTGCCGGACGAGCAGATCCTGCCGAAGAGCGCCCAGTCGGCCCAGGTGGCCAAGTCCGTGCAGCAGGACTTCAACAGCCGTGAGGCCCAGGCGATCCAGGTCGTCGGCCGCGGCATCGGCTCGCCCGCGGGACGCGCCGGCGACATCGCCGCCTACGCCACGAAACTCTCGGGCCTGCCCGACGTCGCCCGGGTCGACGCGCTGACCGGCTCGTACGCCGACGGCAAGCGGGTCGCCCCCGCCACCGACGCCTCCCGGCGCTTCGCGAGCGACGGTTCCACCTACCTGTCGGTGATCCCGGCGGTGGACGGGCTGTCGACCGCCGGCAAGGACATCGTCACCCACGTCCGCGACGCCGGCTCGCCCTTCCCGGTCACCGTCGGCGGCCAGCCCGCCATCTCCGTCGACACCTTCGACATCCTCAAGGACAAGCTCCCCTACGCCCTGGGCATCGTCGGACTCGGCACATACATCCTGCTGTTCCTGCTCACCGGAAGCCTCCTGCTGCCGCTCCTGGCGATGCTGCTGAGCGCGCTGAGCCTCAGCGCCACCTTCGGTTCGCTGGTCTACGTCTTCCAGGACGGCCATCTGCGCGGCCTGGTCGGCGACTTCATCAACACCGGCGCCATCACCTGGACCACCCCCATCCTCGTCGCCGCGATCGGGTTCGGCCTGTCGATGGACTACGCGGTGTTCATCCTGTCCCGGGTCAAGGAGGAGTACGACCGCACCGGGGACAACCAACTGGCCGTGGCGACGGGCCTGGAGCGCGTCGGCAAGGTGGTCACCTACGCGGCCGTCCTGCTGTCCCTGGTCTTCATCGTGATGATCACCTCCGGGATCAGCTACCTGAAGGCGCTCGGTCTGGGCCTGCCCCTGGCCATCCTGCTGGACGCCACGCTCATCCGGGGCATCCTGCTCCCGGCCGCCATGCGGCTGCTGGGCGACCGCGGCTGGTGGGCACCCGGCCCGCTGCGCCGCTTCCACGCCCGCTACGGCATCAGCGAGGAGGGCACGGCGCCGACCCCCGCCCCCGTCGCCGCGGCGCGGGTGGACACCGCCACCACCAGCCGGCTGTGAGTTCCCCCGGCTCACAGCGGCAGGGGGCCCGTACACCGTCCGGTGTACGGGCCCCCTGTGTGTGGCGTCAGTTGCCGGCGAGCCAGGCGTGCACGCGCTCCACCGCGAGGGCGGAGGAGGCGACCGCCGCCTCGCTGCTCGGCCGCAGATACAACCAGTCCCCGGCGTACTCGACGGGCCGGGCGGCCCTGGAGACGAACGCCTTGCGCAGTGCCAGCGCGGCGGGCGGCGCCTCCGGCAGGCCGTGCCGCCAGCGGATCACCCGGTGGCCCACATACGCTGCCCGCAGTCCGTCGATGAAGCGCTCGCTCTCGTCGAGCGCCCGTTCCAGGACCTGCTCGTCGGGCAGGTCGTAGACCTCGCGGGCCCTGTGCGGCGAGATGAGCAGGGTGACCAGGCCGCGCCCGGCGGGCACACGGTGCGAGCACTTGTTGTGCTCGACCGTGCCACCGGACAGCAGCGAGTCCTCGCCCGCCGCCATCACGAACGCGTACAGGTGCGGCCGCGATCCACTGCGCCGGGGCTCCAGCGGCCGGTCCAGCATGACGGCCACCCGGATCATGGAGGTGAACGTCGAAGCCTCCAGGAAGGCCCGCTCCTCCTCCGGCAGATCCGGGCGCACCGAGGCCACCTCCGGCGACGGCAGCGTGAGCACGGCCGCGCGGGCGGTCAGTTCGGTGCCGTCCGCGAACGCCAGCCGCGCGCCCCTGCCGTCGCGCTCCACCCGGGTCACGGGCCTGGACAGGTGCACCTTCAGCCGCTCGGCGAGGGCACGGGCCATGGTGTCCTGGCCGTCCCGGTAGGTCTGCCAGTGGTAGATGCCCCTGGTGCCCTGCATGATGGCCAGCAGCGGGGCCACGGCACTGCGCTCGGGCCGCCAGCCGAAGGCCGCCGACGCGACCGGGCCCAGGCACCGGTCGACCAGTTCCCCGCCGTGACGGGCACCGTACCCGGCGAGCGTCAGCTCACCGTGGGGGGAGTCCTCCGGCCGTTCGGGGTCGACCCGGCCCGAACGGCGGCCGCCCGCCGCCATCATCCGCACCAGCTGGAGCCGCCCCCGCCAGGACATCCCGGCCCCGCTCAGCAGCGACTTGGGATGCCCCACCCAGGGGTGGGTGCGGCCCTCGCGCCACAGGCCCACGGGGTGCTGGATGCGGTGCAGCGCACCGTCCCGCTCCAGGCCCAGCTCCCGGATGAACTCCCAGGTGGCCGGGTAGCCGTTCGGGGCGATCGTCTCGGCCCCGCAGTCGATCGTGTAGCCGTCGACGCGGGCGGAGCGCATGCGCCCGCCGGGCTCGTCCGCGGCCTCGAACACCTCGACCCGGTGGCCCTCCCGGGCCAGCCGGTAGGCGGTGGTCAGCCCGGCGATGCCGGCGCCGATCACGGCGATGTCGATGTCGGTCACTGCTGTACCTCCCGGAGAACGGCCGCGCTCCCGGAGCCGCGCGGGCTCCGGGAGCGCGGGGAGACGGTCAGGTCCAACGGCCGGTGCCGATGGACTCCTTGGTGCCGAGCACCTGCTCGCGCAGGTCGTGGCGGCGCACCTTCCAGGTGGCCGTGCGGGGCACGTCCTCGAACGCGACGAGCCGCGGCTCACCGAGCGGTGGCAGCCCCTCGCACGCGGCACGCCAGTCGTCCGGGTCCAGCCGTCCGTCGGTCGTGCACAGGACGGGCACGGGCAGTTCGCCGGGCACGCCGAGGACGGTCACGTCGGACACCCGGGGCAGCCGGTCCAGCAGGACGCTCTCCAGCTCGATGCCGCTCGTGCCGGGGATGGTGTCCACTTCGCGGTCGACCAGCCGCAGCCGCCCGAACCGCCCGGCCTCGCCGATGTCGCCGGTGTTCCACCAGGTGCCACGGGCCTTGTCCCGCCAGCGGTCGGACTCCCCGAGGTAGTCCAGGCAGCGCGCCTTGGTGGCGACCATCATGATGCCGGGCCTGTTCCGGGGCACCGGGCGGCCGGTCTCCACGTCGACGACGCGCACCTTGTTGAAGCCGGGGGACGGCCAGCCGATGTCGCTGGTCACGGCGGTCCCGGCGGGCCGGCCGCGCATCCTGCCGCGGGTGAACAGCGTGAAGCACACCGGCCCCACCTCGCTCTGGCCCCAGCCCTGGAGCCACACCGGGAAACGCCTGCCGGACGCCTTGAGGAACGTGCGGACCGTACGCGGGTGCACCGCGTCGAAGGTGCCCACGTACAGCCGGACCCGGCGGAACAGCTCCGGCCTGGCCAGGGCCAGTTCCTCCCACTTCTGGAAGATGTTGGGGCAGGCCTCCAGCGTGGTCGGCCGGTGCTCGTCGAGCATCCGCTCGGCGACATCGGTCCCGTGCCTCGAAATGATCACGATCTTCTCGGGGGCCAGCACGAACTGCCCCAGCACCCAGGAGACGATCCTGCCGTGGGCGAAGGAGACCGACGTGGCGGCCACGTCCCGGTGCCTGCTCGCCAGCACGGGGAAGCGGATCCGCTCCATCCGGGCGATGCCGCCGAGCATCGTCCCGGCGGAGTGGACGACCAGCTTCGGCACCCCCGTCGTCCCCGAGCTGTGCATGATGAGCATCGGGTCGTCCCGGCCGGCCAGGCGCACGGACGGCGCCTGCGCCCCGTCCAGATCGGCCAGGGTCAGCGCACCGGGCGGCGCGCCCTCGCCGAGCTCGCCCAGCACCACCACCCGTGTGCCGGGGCCCGCCAGTTCGACCCCGGCGGCGGCGGCGCGGGCGAGCGGCCCCGGTGAGACGACCAGGACCGTCGGGGCGAGCCGGGCGATCATCACCCGGTGCGCCTCGGGCGTGTTGACGGCGGAGATCGTCGCGGGAACCGCGCCGAACCGGGCCGCCGCCGCGGCGGCCAGCGTCATGTCCAGATGGTTGTCCTTCACGATGGCCACCCTGTCCCCGCGCCGTGCCCCGGCCGCGTACAGCCGGGCGGAGAAGTCCCGCACGATGCCGGCGAGCTGCCCGGCTGACAGGCATGTCCCCCGGTCCGGGGCGATGTCGAAGGGCCGGTCGAGGCAGGCGACGGTCTGGCGATCCGCCTCCGCGTGCCAGTCGAACAGCACTCCCAGGTTTGTCGGATGTTTACGGAACCGCATTTTCAGCACTCCCCATCAGGAATGACTTTCGTGAGCCGGCAATGGCTCGGAATGCCATGGGGGCTCACCGCTGAAAGAGTTCACCAAATTAGGGAACGAACCGGGCGCGCGGCCATGGCAAGCCACCTGACAAGTCCGCCCGGACGGCTAGCAATAATCAGCCGCTTATGCGCCCTCGCCCGGACCGGCAGAATCCCACCTGATCCCGGTCCTGATGACACCTGATCCCAGCGATAAGTGGTACGGGGAATGGAGACCTGACATGAGCGGCACACGCCTCGACCTGTGCCTCATCGGGGCGGGCCCCCGCGGCCTCTCCGTCCTGGAGCGCGTCTGCGCCAACGCCCGGCTCCCGGCGGCGCCCCGCCCTCTCGCCGTGCACGTCGTCGACCCGTACGCGCCCGGCCCCGGCCGCGTCTGGCGGACCGGTCAGCCCCGCGATCTGCTGATGAACACCGTGGCCTGCCAGGTCACCGTCTTCACCGACGAGAGCGTCGAGATGGCGGGCCCCCGGGAGAGCGGCCCGAGCCTGTACGCGTGGGCGCGGCGCCTGTCGCGGTACGGAGACGAACAGGCCGGGCCGCACGATGCGCCCGTCCTCGCGGAGGCCCGGTCGCTGGGCCCCGACTCCTACCCCACCCGCGCCCTGTACGGCGCCTATCTGGACTGGGTGTTCCACCGTGTGTCGGCCCACGCCCCGGCGGGCGTCACCGTCCACGTGCACCGGCGAACGGCCGTGGCACTCGACGACGGCCCCGCGGGCACCCAGACCGTCACCCTGGACGACGGCACCCGGATCACCGGACTGCACGCGGTCGTCCTGGCCCAGGGCCACCTGCCGCTCCAGCCCTCAAAGACGGAGACCGCGTTCGGCGGGTTCGCCGCCGGGCACGGCCTCACCTACCTGCCGCCCGCCAACCCCGCCGACGTCGACCTCACCGCCGTCGCCCCCGGCGAGCCGGTGCTGCTGCGCGGCCTCGGACTCAATTTCTTCGATCACATGGCCCTGCTGACCAGCGGCCGCGGCGGCCGCTTCGTACGGAGAGCGGGGCGGCTGGTCTATCTGCCCTCCGGCCGGGAGCCCCGGCTGCTGGCCGGCTCACGGCGCGGGGTGCCTTACCACGCGCGCGGCGAGAACGAGAAGGGCGCCTCGGGCCGTTGCACCCCCCGACTGCTCACCGCCGAACTGATCGCCAAGCTGCGGGCCCAGACGGCGGGCGGCACAGGGCTGGACTTCCGCACGGACCTGTGGCCGCTCGTCGCCAGGGAAGTCGAGACGGTCTACTACACGACGCTGCTGTCCGCCCGCGGACAGGCCGCGGACGCCGGTGAGTTCCGCGAGCTCTATCTCGCCTCCGAGGACGCGGACGGACAGCGGGAGCACCTGCTGAGCCGCTTCGGCCTCCTCCCGCACGACCACTGGGACTGGCACGCCCTCGAACATCCCTACCGGGAGGTGGAGTTCAGCGGCCCGGAGCACTTCCACGGCTGGCTGGCGGACCATCTGCGCGCGGACATCGCCGCGGCACGGGCCGGAAACGTCACCGATCCGCTCAAGGCGGCCCTGGATCTGCTGCGCGACCTGCGCAACGAGATACGCCTTGCCGTCGATCACGGCGGCCTGGACGGGGATTCCCACCGCCGCGACCTCGACGGCTGGTACACCCCCCTCAACGCCTATCTGTCCATCGGCCCGCCCGCCCGGCGCGCCGAGGAGCTGCTCGCCCTGGTCGAGGCGGGCCTCGTCCGGATCGTCGGTCCCCGCATGCGGGTGTGGCCCGACCGGTCCTCGGGCCTCTTCGCCGCCGAGTCGCCGGCCGTCCCGTCGTCCCGCGTCCACGCCCGCGCGCTCATCGAGGCCAGGCTGCCGGAGACGGACCTGCGCCGCACGGCGGATCCGCTGCTGCGCCATCTGCTCGCCACCGGCCAATGCCGTCCGTACCGCATCCCGTCCGCGCGCGGCGACGACTACGAGACCGGCGGCCTGGCCGTCACCGGGCGCCCCTACCGGGTGGTGGACGCCTCCGGCCGCGCGCACCCCCGGCGGTTCGCCTTCGGTGTGCCCACCGAGGCCGTGCACTGGGTGACCGCCGCGGGCATCCGGCCCGGCGTCGACTCGGTCACCCTGGCCGACTCCGACGCCCTGGCGCGCGCCGTCCTCGCCCTGGACGCCCCGCCCCGCACCGACGCGGCGGCACCGCCGACGGGCCGCGCCCGCGGCCGTTCCCACAGCCGTCCTCGCCACCTTGTCCGTAACCGCACGAACCCCGGGAGTGGCCAGTGAACGCCATCAGTACCCCCGCACCCACCCGCAAACGGATCGTCCTGGCCGAGCCCCGGGGATTCTGCGCGGGCGTGCGGCGCGCCATCGGCATGGTCGAGCGGGCGCTCGAGATCCACGGTGCCCCGGTCTACGTCCGCAAGCAGATCATCCACAACCAGTACGTGGTGAACGGGCTGGCACGGCGCGGAGCGGTGTTCGTGGACTCCGAGGAGGACGTCCCCGAGGGCGCGGTCTGCGTCTTCTCCGCGCACGGCGTGTCCCCCGAGGTACGGGCGAAGTCCGCCGCCCGGCGGCTGGACGTCATCGACGCCACCTGTCCCCTGGTGTCCAAGGTGCACCAGGAGGCGAAGCGCTTCGCGGCCACGGGCCACACCATCCTGCTCATCGGCCACGCGCGGCACGAGGAGGTGGAGGGCACGGTCGGCGAGGCCCCGGAGCGCATCATCGTGGTGGAGACCGTCGACGACGCCAGGGCCCTGGAGCTCGAGGACGGCGCCTCGGTCAGCTATCTGACGCAGACCACGCTGTCGCTCGACGAGACCCGCGAGATCACCGAGGAGCTCGTCCGCCGCTTCCCCCGGATCACCGGGCCGGGCACGGACGACATCTGCTATGCGAGCCAGAACCGGCAGAACGCGGTCAAGGCGCTGGCGGCCCGGTCCCAGCTCGTCCTGGTCGTCGGCTCGGACAACTCCAGCAACTCGGTCCGGATGGTGGAGGTGGCGATCCGGCACGGCGCGCGGTCCCATCTGGTCGACGACGTGTCCAAGCTCGACGAGTCATGGCTGTCCGACGTGGACTCGGTCGGCGTCACCGCGGGTGCCAGCGCCCCGGAGATCCTCGTCGAGGAACTGGTCGCGCGCCTGGGCGAGCTGGGGTACGGGCGGATCGACACCCTCACGACCGTCACCGAGGACATCGTCTTCACCCTGCCGGGCAGCCTGTCGGCGCCCTGACCGGGCCGGACCCCGGGTGGCCGGCCGGGGAACCGTGGGATCGGGTCGCCCCGGACCCAGCCGTCGTTCCCCGGCTCCGTCAGCCCGCCCGCTGCCGCATGACGCGGGCCACATGCACCCGGGACGGGCACTCCAGCTTGTTCATGACCTGCCGCAGATGGTTGACCACCGTCCACTCGGACAGTTCGAGCGTGCGGGCGATCTGACGGTTCGTCATACCTTCGGCCACCAGCTCGGCGATCTGGTACTGGCGCGGAGTGAGCCCGGCCGGGCGGACGGCGTCCGCCTCGGACTCGTCGGCGGCCTCGGGCGCGGACGGCACGGACAGGGCGAGCGTGAGCGCGGCCTCCAGCGAGAGGCAGTCGGCCGGCGGTTCCCCTTCGGACACCGGCAGCGGGTCGCCGCCCGGCGGCACACCGTGCCGCTCGCGCAACGTGCGGGCCACTCCGAGCACCTGCCGGACGAGCTGCCGTTCGGCGTCGCTCCGGTCGGGCGCCGCCCGGGCCGTGGTCTCCAGTGCCAGGACCACGTCCGCGGGGCCTCCGCTGTGCAGCAGAAGCAGTTCCATCGCCTCGCGGACCGCGCCGTGCGCCGCCGCGCCCCGGCCCCGCAGCAGCCTGACCCTGGCCAGGTCGACCAGCGCGAGGGCGCGGGCGTACGGATCGTCGAGGGAGCACAGATCGTCGAGGGCCCGGAGCAGTGGCTCCTCCGCCCCGGCGTCGCCCAGGCCGGCCAGGGCCAGCGCGAGCAGCCGCCGGGCGGCGGCGGCGCCTCTGACCTCCCGCCGTGCGTCGAGTGTCGCCACGGCGCCCTCCGCCAGGGCCACCGCCCCGCGCAGGTCGCCCGCCCGCCGCGCCAACTCGCCCAGGAACACGGCGGTCTTGGCGCTGCCGCCGGGGACCCCGGCGCGTTCGTACAGCTCGCCGGCGCGGGTGAGCAGCTCGCCGGCGCGCTCCCGGTCCCCGGCCACCATCGCCCAGCGGCCGGCCGTCCTGAGCGCGTCGGCCAGGAGCGGGGTGAGCCCGTCGTCCCTCGGGCCGGCCGCTTGGAGCGCGGCGAGTGAACGCTCCAGCACCACGGCCGCCTCGGGCAGCAGGTGGTGGACGGTCAGGGCGTCGTCGAGCGCGAGCAGGAGGCGCACCACTTCGGCATGGGCGCCCCTGGCCTGCAGTCCGTGCACGGCCGTGCGGATGTCCGGCAGCCGGGTCAGTACGAGGTCCAGCCAGCGCGACCGCCGCTCGGCCGCGCGCAGCCCGCTCTTCGCGACGGCGGCGAACCGCATGTAGTGGTCCATGTGCCGGGCGCGGGCCTCGGCCGACTCCTCGGGGCACCGGGCGAGCTGCTTGCGGTAGTGGCTGCGCACCACGGCGAGCATCCGGAACTCCGGCTCGCCGCCCGCGCGTTTCGCGCTCACCAGCAGGCTCTTGTGCACGAGCGAGTCCAGCCGCCCCGCGGCCTGCATCCGGCTGAGGCCCCCCAGGCACTGCACCGTCAGCAGATCGACCGAGGACTCGCAGACCGCCAGCCGCCGCATCAGGGAACGCTCGTCCGGCGTCAGCGCCCGGTCCCCCCAGGAGAGTGCCCCCGGGACCGACTGATGGCGGGTGGGCACATCGAGTAACTGGCTGCGGTAGGGGAACTCCCCGCTCCGCAGCGCCTGGAGCAGCTCCGCCGTGCCCATGGTGCCGACGGCCCGCGCCGTCACCTCGATGGCGAGCGGCAGGCCGTCCAGCGCCTCACAGATCTCGCTGATGTTCCGCAGGTCGCCGCCTTGGAGGACGTCCCTGCGGTAGTGCGCCCCGACCCGGTCCAGGAACAGCCGCGCCGCGACGGAGATGCCCGTTCCCCGCCCGCGCGGCCGCACCGGCAACGGCGCGACGGGGAAGAGGTGTTCCGCGTAGACGTTGAGGGAGGAGCGGCTGGTGAGCAGGACGCGCAGCCGGGGGCAGCGGCCCAGTAGGGCGCCGATGCCGGGGGCGAGCAGGGGTGCCACCAAGTCGCCGTTGTCCAGGGCGAGGAACACCCTGCGGTCCCCGATCCACGCCCCGATCCGGTCCGGGGACGGTACGGCCGCGCCGGACATCCCGAGCCCCGAGGCGACCTTGCGCCAGGCGGCCAGCGGATCGCCGGTCGACGCGAGGTCCACCCCGACGACCGCGTCGGCGGCGGACGGCACGACGGTGGCCAGCACCGCCGTCGCCAGCGCGCTCTTCCCCACCCCCGCCGGCCCGGTGACGGTCAGCAGCCGGACTTCCGGCAGGTGCAGCAGCCGGGAGAGCTCCGCGAATTCCCCCTCCCTGCCGTACAGCCGTGCCCCATGGTGCACACGCACTTCTCCACGAACACCGCAGTCCATGAGCTGGCTCACGATTTACTCCCATCAGCAAGCATTTTTGCCTAAAGCGGGTAATAACGTGCAGCTGACAGCCCGACGGAGGCGTCCCCCACCCCCGGGCATCACGAAGAAACACCTGCGCCCCCCACTTCGTGGCACAAGATGTTCCATAGATGATGCCCGAGGATTCGCGGGGCACTTCGTGCCCCGCAGGTGTTCCACTGGAGAACCAATCAAGATCACGGAACGGCGCCTTCAGGTTCCGGCGCCCGCCCTCAGCCCGCCGATCCGTGCGCCTTCAGGAAATCGTCGACCAGCTCGGGGACATAGCCCTCGCCGAACGTGCCGCCCTCGACCAGCCTCCGGAAGACCAGCGGCCCGATGAGCCGGTCGACCGCCACATCGGTGTCCAGCTTCCCGACGATCTCCCCCCTGGACTTGGCCTCGTCGATGATCTCGCGCAGCATCCCCGTCCCCTTGCGGCTGCAGGACTCCAGGACCGCCGCGTACCGGGGATCGAGGGGCGCCTGGTCGATGATGACCCGGAGCACCCGCTCCCCCTTCGGGTTGCACAACACGTCCAGGAACGCGTTCAGTTCTCCGATCAGGTCGCGGCGCAGATCGGCGGTGCGCGCGCCGTGCTCCACCTGGAACAGGTCGGCCAGGAGCTCCTGGATGAGCAGCGCCGGCTCCGGCCAGTGCCGGTACAGCGTCGTCCGTCCGACACCACTTCGCGCGGCGACGGACACATGCGTCACCTCGGCCCAGCCGCCCTCGATCAGCAGGTCACCCGCGGCGGCGAGCGCCGCCGCCCTGTTGCGTTCCGCCCGCGGGTCGGGCCCCCGGCCCACCCTGCCCTTCTCCGTGCTGCTCCCGGTCATGGGTCACGCCTCCGTTCACCGACTACTTCTATGGAACAGCTTGCACCACAAATGGTCTGAGCGAAACGACCTTGGGGGCCGGGCTCCACGGGGCCCGGCCCCGGTGGTGGTGCGCCGCCCCCCGCCGGGAGGGGGCCGGACACGAGGCATGGCCCTCACCCTGGGCCGCTCCTCGCGCGAGCGGCGACGGCGACCTCCGGACGCGCGGGTCCGCGCGACGGTGCCGGGGGCTGGTGACGGGCATACGCGGCGTCGCCGGAGGACGAGCCCTTCGACGAGGACGACCTGGCCCTAGGTGTATTGCCCTGTGAGGTTGGGGACGCGGGTGGCGAGTGGCTGGGCGCCTGCGGCGCTTTGTTCCCCAGCCCCGCCCCTTCCCGAAACTGGGGGCAAGTCCCCAGACCCCCAGCAACACGCTTCGCGCGTTGTCCTCAAACGCCGGACGGGCTGAAAAGAACGGCGCACCCGCGCTGAAAGGAAAGACCGGCGCGCCCAGGCAGCAACGAGCACCCTCCGGCGGGCTGAAAGAAACGACCGGCGCACCCCACCACCCCGCACTTGCCCTCCGGCGGGAGGGGGTGGGGCTGGAGGGTGGGGTTCTGGAACGCGGTGCGAATTCGGGGCACTCAATACAAAGCACGGCACCCGCACCGCGTTCCAGGTCCCCAGCCCGGAAGACCCACCCCCGGCACCCACCACAAACCAAGCCCGGCCGGCGCTTGAGGCCACCCGAACCGCAACCACAACGCACCCGCACAAGGCAACGGCAGACGCCGTCCCACGACAGGCCCATACCCGTGGCGCGCCCAGCGAGCCACGGGTAGGCTCCGGGCCCCGTTCGTCCGCAAGGAGGCAGGGATGGCCCGCGCGAGAACGACCACTCATCGGCATCGGCTCAGGCATCGGCTCCGGCATCCGCGCCTGCCCGCGCTCACCGCCGCAGCCGCAGCCACCGTCGGCTTGATCACCAGCGCCGGCATCGCCCCCACCGCCGCGCACGCGAATCCGCACGCGAACCCGCACGCACAACCCCCCACCGCCGCGCACGCGAACCCGCACGCGAACCCGTACGCACAACCCCCCACCGCCGCGCACGCGGACCCGCACGCGAATCCCCCCATCAAAACCCCCGTCGCCACCGGCTACGGCGGCGCCGTAGCCAGCGTCGACGCCGACGCCTCGGCCGCCGGGATCGAGGTGTTGCGCAAGGGCGGCAACGCCGTGGACGCCGCGGTGGCGACCGCCGCCGCGCTGGGCGTCACCGAGCCGTACTCCGCGGGGATAGGCGGGGGCGGCTACTTCGTCTATTACGACGCGAAGAGCCACCGCGTCTCCACCATCGACGGCCGCGAGCGCGCCCCGCTCAGCGCGGGCAAGGACCTCTTCCTGGAGAAGGGGAAGCCGATCCCGTTCGCCGACGCCGTCACCAGCGGCCTGAGCGTCGGCACCCCCGGCACGCCCGCCACCTGGGACACCGCGCTGCGCTCGTGGGGCAGCCTGTCACTCGGTCAGGTGCTGCGGCCCGCCGAACGCATCGCGCGCACCGGCTTCACCGTCGACGCCACCTTCCGTCAGCAGACCGCGGACAACCAGTCGCGGTTCAAGGACTTCCCGGCCACGGCGGCGCTCTACCTCCCCGACGGCCGCCCCCCGGCCGTCGGCAGCACACTGCGCAACCCGGATCTGGCGCGTACGTACGAGCAGTTGGGACGCCAGGGCACCGGGGCCCTCTACCGCGGCGACCTGGGCCGTGACCTCGTGCGGACCGTACGCAAACCCCCCGTCGGCCCGAACTCCCGGCGCGTGGCGCGCCCCGGCGGCCTGACCGAGCGGGACCTGCGCGCGTACGCGGCGAAGGAGCAGGCTCCGACCCGCACGAGCTACCGCGGCCTGGACGTGTACGGCATCGCCCCGTCCTCCTCCGGCGGCACCACCGTCGCGGAGGCCCTCAACATCCTGGAGCACGGCGACCTCTCCAAGCCGAGCGAGAAGACCTATCTGCACCGCTACATCGAGGCCAGCCGGATCGCCTTCGCCGACCGCAACCGCTGGGTCGGTGATCCCGCCCAGGAGAAGGTGCCGACGCGGGCGCTCACCTCGAAGGCGTTCGGGGCCTCCCGCGCCTGCCTGATCTCGGACGACCACGTCCTGACCAGCCCGCTCGCACCCGGTGACCCGCACCGGCCCGTGCCCTGCGGTACGCGCGGCAGAGCGGAGGCCACCGCGTACGAGGGCGACGACACCAGCCACCTGACCGTCGCCGACAAGTGGGGCAACGTCGTCGCGTACACCCTCACCCTCGAACAGACCGGGGGCAGCGGCATCACCGTCCCCGGCCGTGGGTTCCTGCTCAACAACGAACTGACCGACTTCTCCTTCGTGCCCGTCACCCCGGGCGTCCACGACCCGAACCTGCCGGGGCCGGGCAAGCGGCCGCGTTCCTCCATCTCGCCGACGATCGTCCTCGACCACGGCCGGCCCGCGTTCGCGCTCGGCTCGCCCGGCGGCGCGACGATCATCACGACCGTCCTCCAGACCCTGCTCAACCACGTCGACCGCGGCATGCCCCTGGTCGACGCGATCGCCGCGCCCCGCGCCAGCCAGCGCAACGCCACGACGACCGAGCTCGAACCGGCGCTGTGGGACAGCCCGTTGCGCGGCAGACTCGAAGCCCTCGGCCACGCGTTCACGCGGAACCCGGAGATCGGCGCGGCCACCGGTGTGCAGCGCCTGCCCGACGGCCGCTGGGTGGCCGCCGCGGAGAAGGTGCGGCGCGGCGGTGGCTCGGCGATGGTGGTGCGACCCGCCGGACAGCCCCCGGCGCACTGAGCCGCGTGGCAGGGTGGGGCCATGGACCCTTTGGCGGAGTTCCACCGTGAGGCGCGGGCGTTCGAGGCCGTGGTACGGCGGGCGGCCGGGGCGGCCGCGGCGCCGGTGCCGACGTGCCCCGCGTGGTCGGTGGCCGACCTGACCCTGCATCTGGGAGCAGTGCATCGCTTTGTGACGGGTGTGGTCAGGGAGGGGGTCGGCGCGCCGCCGGCCGGCGTCGCCCTCTCCCTGGACCACCCGTTCCTGTGCCTCCCGGCGGACCGGACGGGCTGGCCCGAACCGGAGCGGGCGCCGAACCTCGGGCCGGTGCCGGAGGCGATGGCCGACTGGTTCGCGGCCGGGGCCCGGGCCCTGGAGGAGGCGCTCCGGGAGGCCGGTCCCGCGAAGAGCGTGTGGTCGTGGGCGCCCGACCGGAGCGTGGCCTTCTGGACCCGGGTCCAGGCCGTCGAGGCGGCCGTGCACCGCTGGGACGCGGAGCACGCGACGGGCACGGCCCGGCCGGTGGACGGGGAACTCGCGGCCGACGCGGTGGCCCAGATGTTCGAGGTGATGGCACCGGCACGGCGGACCTGGACACCGGCCCCGGCGGGAGCGGGCGAACGCTTCCGGTTCCGGCGGACCGACGGCCCGGGGGAGTGGACCGCCCGCTTCGACGGCGACGACGTCCGGCTCACCGCGGGCCCCGGCCCCGGCGCGGACGTCGAGCTGGCCGGCACGGCCTCGGACCTGATGCTGTTCCTCTGGGACCGGATCCCCGTGGACCGGCTCGACGTGACGGGCGACCGGGCCGTACTCGCCCGCTACCGCGACCTCGTACCCCCAGGCTGACATCGAGGCAGGCTGACGTAGCGTCTGGAGGCGTTCGAAGCACTCCAGGAGGCAGGCATGTTCGAGGCAGACACGATCCAGCGGTTCACGCAGAACGCGCGGCTGGCCATCATCCGCGCGCAGGAAGCGGCCCGCGATCTCGGCCACCGGTGGATCGGCAGGGAACACCTCCTCCTCGGCGTCATCCTCCAGGACGGCACGCCCGCCACTCTGGCGCGCTTCGGCATCACGGCCGAGTCGTGCCGGGCCGCGATCGTCACGGTGGTGGGCGACGGCGAGGGACTCTCCGCGGAGGACGCGAAGTCCCTGCGCGGGCAGGGCGTTTACGTGCCGGGGCCGCCCGCGCCCGCGGAGGAACCGCGGCGCGGGCTGCGGTTCTTCGGCCGCCGTAAGAAGAGCGAGCCGCAGCCCGGGCCGAGTGCGGAGCCGCAGCAATTCCTGCCGTTCACTCCGAGCGGCGGGCACGCGCTGCACGAGGCGGGCAACGTCCGGGTTCCCGGCCAGCGTGACAGCCGGGTCACTCCGCACCACTTGCTGGCCGGCGTTCTGGATCCGGAGGATGAGGTGATGACGCGGATCTTCCGCGAGCTGGGTGCGGATGTGGCGGCGGTCCGGTCGGAGACGCTGGGGGAGTTGTCCGGCTGAGACGAGCCTCCGGGGGCCTGCGGGGGTGGGGGGGGGGGGGGGGGGGGGGCCCCCCCCCCCCCCACCCCCGCAACACGCTTCGCGCGTTGTTCTCAATCGCCGGACGGGCTGGATTGTGCGGACCGAGGCCAGCACATTCAGCCCGTCCGGCGATGGAGGACGCGGCCGCGGGCCGCTCCCGCCGCAGGCGGCAGACGGACCAGCAGCCGGGGGCCTGGGGCGCGCGTCCCGGTTTCGGGAAGGGGCGGAGCTGGGGAAAAGCCCGCCGCGGGCGCCACCCACCCGCACCCGAACAACCGCTAAGCCCCCCGCAGACCCCGCCAGACCGCCCGAGCCGCATGATGCCCGCACATACCATGCACACCCGGCCCCGGCGGCGTGGACGAAGAGCAGATGAAGACATTCGGCCGCGCCGTCGCATACGGCACCCGCGAGAGCTTCGGCCGGATCACCAGCCGCAACCCCGCCACCGACCCGGCGGCAATGTCACCGCCGACATAATTCGCGTTGCGAGCGGCAAGCTCCGGCGGGCCCGCCGTCGCGCGGGCGAGGACGAGGTCGCGGAAGCCCGGTGCGAAGCGTTCGAGCTGACGCTCGATCACCTCGGTCGCGTCGCCCTGCCAGCCGTTCGGCACGTGTCCGTACACCCAGAAGGTGTGCTTGCCCTCCGGGGCCCGGGTGGGGTCGACGATGCTGGGCTGCGACGTGATGAGGAAGGGTACCGAGGGGTCGGCGCCGTGGAGGGCGGCGCCGAGAGCTGCGTCGACCTCCTCGTACGTCGGGCCGATATGGACCGTGCCCGCGCGGCGCGCGGCCTCCGACGCCCACGGCACGGGGCCGCTCAGCGCGTAGTCGATCTTGAACACGCCGGGGCCGTAGCGGAAGTTCCGGTAGGCGTCGCCGAGCCCGGCGATGCGGGCGAGGGCGGTGGGCGAGGTGTCGAAGACGTACGCGCGGGCGGGCGGGAGGTCGTCGAGGCGCCTGACCTCGAAGCCGGTGTGGAGGACGCCGCCCTGTTCGCGTACGTACGAGCCGAGGGCGTCGGCGATCGACTGCGAGCCGCCGCGCGGCACCGGCCAGCCGCCCGCGTGCGCGGCGAGCGCGAAGATCAGGGCCATGCCGCCGGTGCCGAAGCCGCCGAGCGGCGCGATGCCGTGCGCCGCGAGCCCGGCGAACATCGCGCGGGCCTTCGCGTCGTGGAAGCGGCGCGTGAGCAGGGCCGCGGGCTGCGCGGCGAGCAGGGCGAAGCGCGCGTAGCGCAGGGGGTCGCGCGGCAGGCCCTGCCAGGCGGTGCGCAGGAAGTCCGCGGCCACCGCGTCCCAGTGCCCCCGGAAGGGCGTGACCAGCCGGCGGTACGTGCCGGCGTCGCGCGGCCCCAGCGAGTGCGCCGTCTCCCCGACGCTGTGGGAGAGGACGGCGGCGCTGCCGTCGGGGAAGGGGTGCGCCATGGGGACCTCGGGATGGATCCACTCCAGCCCGTGCCGGTGCAGCGGCATCCTGGTGAAGGCGGGCGAGCCCGCCGCCAGCGGGTGCACGGCCGAGCAGGGGTCGTGGCGGAAGCCGGGAAGCGTGAGCTCCTCCGTGCGCGCGCCGCCGCCGATCGCCTCCGCGGCCTCGAACACCTCCACGGCCAGGCCCCGGCGGGCCAGTTCGGCAGCCGCCGTGAGCCCATTGGGCCCGGCACCTACGACGACCGCGTCGAGCATGGTGGGCACCGGACGCAACTCCCCTCGTCCCCGTGGATCAGCCGGCGGACGCCAGCAGGCCCAGGATATGCCGGAGCGTCACCTCGTCCCGCGCGGCGGCGAACGGCAGGGCGTTGCCCCCGGCTATCCGGAACGGCTCGCCCGCGACCGTGCCGCTCGCCCCGCCCGCCTCGGCGACCAGCAGCAGTCCGGCGGCGTGGTCCCAAGCGTTCTCCCAGGAGAAGGCTTCCAGGAAGCTATTACGTGACTTATGATGCGTCAGACGACGAGTGAGGCGCAAGCCCTGACCCCTGGGGGGATCGTGGACACCCGGCCGCTTGCTGGCTACTGCCGCATGTCTGATGCCGATCTGGCAGAGATCAAGCACCTCGTACGCATAGGCATGCTGACGGAGGAGCAGGCCAAGGAGCGTGAACGTAAAGGCGTCCTCAAGCAGCGCGAGGATCTGACTGAACTCGCTGAGCGCTTGGACCGGACGGTAATCTTCTACGAGGACAACAACCTTTCCGCCTTCAAGCGCAGCGTGAAGCGGAAGGACTTCGAGAGGATGGTTCGCGATCTGGACGGCGGGTCCCTTGGTGGGGTCCTTGCGATCGATATCGACCGAGTCTTCCGTCAGCCTAAGGATCTCGAACGCGTAATCGACTGTTACGACAAGAAGGACGCTAACCTTGTCTTTCAGACCCTGTCAGGTCAGAACTTTGACCTAAGCACGGCTGACGGGCGCTTCACTGCCCGCATCATGGTGAACGTGGCTAATAAGTCCTCTGAGGACATGTCTCGGCGTTTGAAGCGCGAGATGCAGCGTAAGGCGTTCGCTGGCGAGGCGTCGGGAGGGCACCGAGCCTTCGGTTGGGAAGAGGACCGTAAGACCCTCCGACCTTCGGAAGTGAGGTACCTCGACGGCGGCGCCGAGAAGATCCTTGACGGAGACTCGATCCAGACCGTAACTGACTGGTGGCGTGATGAAGGGGTCGTCGGCCGTACCGGCAAACCGTTCGTGCGCAGCTCCGTTGAACGCATCCTCGTCAACCCTCGAAACGCTGGCATACGCGTTTACCAGGGCGAGCCCTTGAGGGACAAGGACGGCCACTACATCCTGATCGAGGACCCTGATTTCCAGGCTCCATGGAAGATCGAGAAGTGGGAAGCCGTCTGCGCGAAGATTGCGTCCCGGAAGAAGAAGCTCCCCAAGGCCGAGACTCGCGTCCGAAGCCTGCTGTCTGGCATCCTCCGATGCGGTGCATGCGGAGCGCGGATGACCGCAGCTATGACGAGCTCGCCCTACCCCAAGTACCGCTGCTCACGGGACGCTGGCGGGTGCGGCAACGTCTCGATCTCTCGCCCGCACACGGAGAAGGCCGTCAGAGACCTGGTGACTACCGTTCTCGCTGAACTAACGGCACGGCGAGAGACGGAGGCAGTACAGCCAATCTGGGAGAAGTCAACAGAACTGGCCGCGACGGAAAAAGAGTTCGAGGAGCTTAACGCCCTGTGGAAGGCTGGCAAGATCAAAGCCACTACGTATGCGATCACACGCGAGCCGCTTGAAGAGCGCCTGAACCAGCTTCGAGGAGAGCGGGCGGTTGCCCTTGCTCGACCAATGGCCGTCCCGAGCTTGGACTTGTTGAAGGACGGCTGGGAAAAGATGTCCGTCGAACGAGGACGAGACGTGATCAAGAGCGTCCTTACTTCCGTCCTCGTCGCGAAGCACGAGAGGCGCATCACTGGCAAGGGCATTGACCACAAGCGCCTAACTCCTGTTTTCCGGGACTTGTGATCTCGTAACGCCAGAAGGCCCCTCCTGGCAGGAGGGGCCTTCACTACTTCACGCGTGCTCTAACACCGAACTGAGCCAGCAATTGGTTAAGAACCTCGTCGGGAAGGATAGGGGCTTGTCGCACCCAGTATCCCAACCACTCTTCCTTAGTCACGATTTGTAGCCCTCGTCAAGACAGATTGTCTCACTCATCGACATCAACCTCCCCCTCTGTGATCACATCGGTGGTTGGCTGCATCTCCTTCGTCCAGTAGTCCGTTGCCATCTCTTGGGCCAGGTCGTGAGGTACACCGGAGGTTACGGCCACGGTGTACACGGCGCCGGTGAGACGGGCCGCAGTGAAGGCCATGGCAGCTCGCTCCTCCAAAATCCGCTGGTTCAGGTCGCGTTCGAGGCGCGACACCATTTCTTCGAATTCAGAGTTGTCACTCATCGATCTCCCCCAGGTCGTCAAGCAGCTCGTAGCAGACAGCGCACAATGGTGTTTCGCGACCGGTCCATGCCGCTCGTCCGATCGCCACACGGGTAAAACAGCTTCCGCAGTTTTCCGGTTCGGTCACTCGCGTCCCCTTCTCTCTGGGCTCGGTGGGGCGCCTCACGGGGCGCCCCACCGGCGTCAGCGCTGCTGCTTACCGGGCGACGAAACGGCCGGACTGCTTGTCCTTCCAGGCCGGCTGGCACTGCTTGAGGGGGCAGAACATCGCTTCCCAGGGCCCGTTGGCATTGGTGCCGGCTCGGTGCTCACGCGCCCCGTGCACGCAGGTGACGTCGCCCTGGTGCTCCGAGGAGCCCGCGGTTGGCGCGGTGGGGGTTACGCGGCCGTTCTCGAACCGCGGAGCCGCTGCGGCGGGTGCGGCCGGGGTGGTACCGCCCAGGTGCGCGTCACGTGTCGCCTGCGCTGCCTGGGCGACGGTGGCAATGACGCCGTGCTCGTGGAGGGCCCGCAGCAGTGCTGCGGCGCCCTGAGCGGCAGCCTCCGGGGTCGTCGCCGTGACCGACGGCGTAATCCACTCGCCGTCACGGTCGGCGGCCTTGAGGGTTGCCCCCACCCTGTACTCCGCAGGAAGTGCGGAGGGGGCCGGAGCGGGAACAGCTGCCGGGGCGAAATTGGTGGCGGGTACGGGCTGCTGCGCCTGGTGGTGTGCGGGCTGGGGGGCCGGGGCGTTGGTGTCCCAGGGGGCGGAGGCGGCGAACGGGTCGTTCATCAAATTGGGTTCCTTTGATTAGTTAGACGATGGTCTTGTGTGCGTCGGTGAGCATGTTGATGAGGGCGGACAGTTCGAGAGGTCCAAGTAGGACTCTGGATGTATCGCCGTACTTGTTCCAGAAGTCGAGCTGTATCGGCGAGTTGGGTTCTGTGCCGTAGGTGACCTTGATTTGTGCACTGCTTGCGTCATCAGGTCGGTAGACCTTCGTCGTGTCGATCACGCAGCCGCCTTTGTTCGTAGGGTGCGGTTCATCTGCTGTGCGAGGGCAACAACGGCCCGTGAGAGGGCCTGGCGTTCGGTCTCCCCTTGCACGGGGAGCCCGTAGACATAGCGGCGCATCAAAAGCTCCCGGTGACGGGGGTTGAGTTTCTTGAGGGAGGCGCCGGCATCGATACGGGCAGATACAAGGTTGTCTGTCACACGTGAGGAAAGGAGGTCATCACGCTTGCCGACCATCGCCCCGAGTTCCTCGTCGGTGTAGATGAACGTCCGCAGTGCGGTTTTCGCCTCCTCAGGGGTGTAGTGGTACTGACTGTCGTTCAGGTCGACGTAGTTGCGTTCCCTTGAGGCGTACTGAGTTCCGGCCTTGTGGAAGATCTTCCATAGGAAGTCTTCTTGGTGGTAGTGGGCTTCAATGGTGGGCCGGTGTTGGATGGCGTGGGCCAGGATCTCCTGTTTGACGTCATCTTTTTCCACGATGGACCATCGTTGGGCGATTGTGTAGGCGATCTTGTCGGCAAGGTTGGCGAGATATCCCCAGTCGAGTTCGATGTTTTCAGGCGGCGACACCGTAGAGCTCTCCATTGACTACGAACTTTCCATTATTGATCAGCACGAGTTCAGGGAAGGCAAGGTTGCCCACGACTCTTACGATGCCGAATGCCTGCTGCCAATTGGCGGCGCCGTACTTCAGGTAGCTTGCCTGGCGCATGTCCATAAGGTTGCCGATTTCAAGCCCCATGAGGGTCTTGGTCTTTCCGCTGTAACCGTTGGTGTCGGGGACCAGGCCGGCGCGGTGGGTGTGCCCGCACACGACGGACTTACCAACCCTCTTAGCTATCCCAACCGCGGTCCCTCCCCCGTAGCGGCTCAGGCTGAAACCAAGATGCCCGTGGGTCGCTGTCCACCCTGGGGCGAAGTCGTAAAAGTCGGGGTGGAAATCAATGCCATAGTCGGAGAGGTGTAGGAGGCGGTCTTCGGTGTAGGGGTTGGGGTGCTCGTTGTCGAGAAGCGCCGGGTTATTTCTGGCGAAGTAGAGGCTTGGCCGGTCGCCATGGTTGGAGCCGATGAGGCTTGACGGCCCGTCGTAGACGGCGCGGAGTTCGGTGCAGTAGTAACGGCGGGTGTAGGCGGCGTCCTTGAGGGCGCCGCCCTCAAACTCCAGCTTGGTGCCCTTGGTCCACCGGGACGGTTGGGGGTAGTCCGTGACGTCCCCGATGTTCACGACCTCGTCGGGCTGCGTGTCCTTGATGAAGTCCAGGACTGCCCGCCACGCCTTCCGGTCGTGAAAGGGCATTTGGAGATCGCTGATAAAAACAATGGTCTTCAACTGCAATCCGCCTCAGCCCCTTCCAGGGGCGCTAGTTCATCGTCGGCGAAGTTGAACATGCCGCCGCACGCAAACTCGACATCGTACGGAAGTGGTTCCTGTTCGAAGATTCTTCGGATGGTTCCGATGTCGTTGCTGAAGAGCCATGCGCGCTCTACGGATACGACCTTGACCTTGTCGCCTATATGGTGTCGGGCTGTCAGAGTCCTAGCCTTTCTCGGTATGCCTCATGGCCATGGGTTTTGGTGAAGCGGTTGACGTCGTAGCCGTCGCCCAAGTCGATCGGGATCGCGTTGGAAAGACGCTCGCAGGTCTTCACGTTGAACTGCCGCCCTGCCTTGTCCCCGTCCCCGAGAGAGAACACGGTTGTGAAGCCGGCGAAGGGCGGGGCGAAATGGGGCTGCCAGCTCGACACGCCAGGGACAGAGGTCGCGGGAACGTCTGCGGCCACTGACGCCATAGCGTCGAACTCGCCCTCTGCCAGGACAACATGGGGGCTCGGTTCGACGAGCGCCCACGTGTTGTAGATGCGTGGTGGGTGTCCGGGGAGTCCGAGGTATTTGGGGTGCCCGTCGTGGGTTTCCTCGTGGGGCTCCAGGTAGGTGCCGTCCGGGGTTTTTACGCAGCGGTCGGATATGCAGCGGAACCGGATTGTGGTGACACTGTTAATGCCCCCGGCTGGACGGAGGTAGGGGATGGCTAGGCGCCCCCGGTACTGCTCATGCCCGGTTACCGGATCCGAAGCGAAGCCGATTTTGAACCTGTCGGCGACCTCCCCCAGGCCGCGATGAACCATGTACCCCTCGGAGGGACTTCCCGGGTAGCTGCGGCTGTAGCTCTTCGCCGCGGTGACCAAATCGCTCTTCTGCGACTCGCTTAGCCTCCACAAACTTGACCCCCTCCTCTCTTTCAATCACCTCGTACGAGTCCAAGGACAGGTCGCAGGCGAAACAACGGATCCGGTTTTTCTGGTAGTTGATGGAGGCGGAGGCCCTGCGTTCCTCATGGAAAGGGCAGAGGCACTTGGTCCAGGCCCCGCGTTCACCGGGCTCGTCCCAAGCGGGAAAATATGCTTTGAGAACAAGGGCGATGGGTGGTTTGTCTTCGCTCATGGCGTGTCGTCTCCTCGGTAGTAGCGGGGCCCCAAATGGCGTTGGGCCGGGGGGTCTTCGAGGTATTCGGCTGCGGCCCGCAGGGTCTCGGGCCGGTCGCGTGCGGCTGTCAGGAGCCGTCCGTTGCACATGCGGCAGAGCAGACCCCGGACGAGCCCGGTTTTGTGGTCGTGGTCGACGCTGAGCCGTTGCCGCCTGGTGCCGCCGCACACGGCACACCTGCCGCCCTGGAGCTCAAAGAGACGGTCGTAGTCGCCGGCCTGGAGGCCGTAGGTCGCCTGCACCCGTGCTTCGTGTGTGGCTTTGCTCCGGCCGCGCTTTTTGCAGGAGGCGCAGATGCGGCCGCGGGTGCCGTGAAAGAACTTGTCGGCGCGGCGGCGTTCACAGCGGGTGCAGGTGCGGAATCCCTTCAAGCCTTGGCCCGCTTGCGCTCCTGAAGGTCGCGGGCAAGCCCACCCATGACCTGGGCGGCCATCGCGATCTCGTGGGCGTCTACGAGCTCAACCCAGCGGAGGCCGCCCCGGCGGGGGTAGACGTAGACAGCACGGCCGTGATGGCGCTTGAGATCTCGGGCCAGCCGGCCGAAGTCGAAGCGGCGGCCGGGGGTGAATTCCACGATGGGAGTGGCTCCCTGGCCCAGGTGCTCGACGGCGCGGTTGTCGAGCTCGGGAAACTGGTCGTGGAGAAGCTCGGTGATCTCGATGGTGATGCTGTAGCCGGGGCGAGCCATGTGCGGTTCCTTCTTCCGTGAGCGGGCGCCGGTCAGAGGTCTTCGAGGCGGATGTTGACGGTGTTGAAGTGGAGTTGGGCGAAGGTCTCGCCGCTGGCGTCGGCGAAGCCATCACGGTTTTTCACCGGGCTGACATTGAGGGTCTTGGAGTAGAGGCCCTCTGTGGCCTTGTGGATGGTCAGGATGAGCGAGGGGACGCGGGAGACCTTGCCTTTGATGCCGCTCTGTGGGATGGGCTTGAGCCCATCGGCATACTCGCCGATGACGTGGTGTGTGGTGGTCACGTGGGCCCCGATTTCCCGGGCCATTTCGTTGAGGTAGTCGCAGAGTTCTTCGAGGGCTTGCGTGTATTCAGAGGCGGTCCCGGAGCCTCCGGTGTCGAGGTTGGAAATGTTGTCGATCACCGTTAGGTGAACGTCGGTTCCGAACACCTCCTCGTAGGCCATGAGGTGGAGTTCGATCTCTTCCGGGGTGGGTCTGGCGGAGTAGTTGAAGCGGATCCACCACCGTTCGGCTAGGGCGTTCTCGTACTCGGCGAAGTCCCCTTGCCGGAGGCGGGACTTGATGACTTTCGAGTCTTCGCCGGTGATGATCGCGGTTGCTCGCATGAGCTGGGTTGCCGCGGTCGAGTCAGCCGAGAAGTACAGGCAGGGGATGTTGGCTTGGATGGCGAGGTTGAGGGCGAGGACTGATTTTCCGGTGCCGCTGGCTGCGGCGAGTACAGACAGTTCGCCTCGACGGAATTCAATGTCAAGGTCACTGAGTCCTTTGAAGGGGTTGGGGATGGGGTCGCCTACGGCCCCTGCTATCTGGATGCTTTGACTGAGCGAGTACATGTTACTCAGATCAACTTTCTGGGCCGGAAAGAAGCCCCCAAGGGGGCCGCATGGAGAACTTAGATCACCGAGGTTACTCAGATCAACTTTCTATTTAAAAAAACATGCGTGGCTCACGTCACAAAACCGGCACGAGTAGCCGGGGTTGGCGGGGAAGTCACCGCGCTTGACTCCGGCGTCCATGGCCGCGAACCGCTCGGCAACCATCTCCTCCGTGGACTCGTCCAGCCTGACCGGGCGTGACGACCTGCCCTCTTTGGCGAGGTACCAGTCAGCCCGGTCGACCTCGACGTTGTAGAGCTTGCGGACGGCGACGCCGTACGTCTGGAGCTGGAACCGGCTTTTCATGCTGCCGGTCTTCCAGTCCCGCACGCGCACGGACCCGCCCTCATCGATGAGGAGGTGGTCTATGTAGCCGCGCACGACGACACCACCCATCTCCACCTCGAAGTGGAGCTCAACTCCGATCTCCTCGGAGGGTGTCACCCAGGTCGTTGCCGGGTTCTCCGCCGCCCACTTCACGTAGTGAGCGGCCTGGGCCTGGCCCAGAAAATACCGGCGCTCGATGTCCTCTCCGCCGGTGTAGCCGGCCGCGAGCCACCGATCCGTATCCGGCTCCTGATCCAATGCCTCGTTGGTGAGAACGCTGTACCTGTCGGCGAAGAGCTCGACCACCTCACCTTCGCTCATGGCTCTGCCGGACTTCTCGTATGCCTCGACCGCGGAGTGAAAAGCCGTGCCGTGGTGGGACCAGGCAGCCGGCCTTGGTGTCACCCGCTGGATGCGCTGGAGGTTGTACCGCCAAGCACACTGCTCGTCGTACTGCAAGAGCTGGGACACCGAGCGGGGTTGGGTTTGGATGCTCACGCGGCGGCCTCCGGGTGAATGATCAGGTAACGGATGGAAGCGCTTCCGGGGAAGTGAGGGTGGGGACGGTCGGCATGGTCGAGGTCAACGACGGCATGCCGCCACCTCGGTAGGCCCTGGGCTGTGAGCACGTTGTGCAACTCCTTGGCGCAGTCGTCAGTAGCTAGATCGGTGAGTACAACGTCGTAGTAGTGGCCTGCGGCTGCCTCGACCTTGAAGAGGGCGGCGCCCGTGGTCATGAGAAGGCATACAGGCTCGTCGGTGAACGAGCTTTCAAATATTGCCGCGGCAAGCTCCTGGCGCCTGGCGTGACGTGACAGGGAGAAGGCCAACGGGCAAGACTTCCAAGCATCTTCACCGCTCCACTCCACAACGGCAGTGAAGTGAACCACAGTCAAGCTCCCCCCGCGTTACTCATATCAACCCCCCGGCATCCATTGATAACACCGAACCTCACGCATAGGCAACGTTAAGGCCACGCCATGTGACGGTAATGCCGATTTTGGTGCCCCCCACTGACACCGACCGGCCATCAAGTGACCGTCTCCACCGCGCGATGCACCCACTGTGTACCGTTTTGCTTCCTTATGACCGCCCATTTTAAGCCGCCAGCTTGACTGAATCTTGACCTACTTGGCGCTAGGTTTTCCCCGGGGGAAATTTACCCGGGGAAAATCGTTCCCCTGCAAAAGGCCACCGGCCTACGTACGGTCAGAGAGGAAACAACGAGATGGACAGAGAGGCGCTGGCGGCGATGCTCAAAGAGGCGCGGGCAGGTATCAGCCCCGAATCACGGGGCATACCCAAACGGCTCGAACGCCGGGGCGGCAAGGCGCCCGGCCTGTCCCACTCGAACATGGATTACCTCTTGAAACGCGGCGAGTACGGGAAGTTCGAGCGCGGCCAGCGCGCGAGCCTTGACTACATGCGTGACGTGGCCATCATCCTCGACTTCACCGAGCAGGAATGGGTGAGGTTCTTCGGCCTTGCACGAGGAGAACACCCGCCCTGCGACCTCCGGCCCAACTCCACTGTCCTGCTGCCTCAAGTATTGAAAGACATGGTCGAGGCCACGACGCGGGTTGCCTACCTCTGCGACCACGCGGGCAACGTCATCGCCTACAACCGGCACGCTGCCGCGCTCTACTCTGCCGACGGGCGCATGCCATGCAACACCCTCTACCACTTGCTCTTTAACCCGGAGGCCCGCGCCAAGACGCTGCCTCACTGGCGCACTGTGTGGGCGCCCACGCTTGTCGCCATGCTGCGATCGCTCTCCAGCCGGCACAAGCACGACGCCACCCTCCAGGCCCTCGAAAGGCTTTGCCTGGCCGACCCGATCACCCGGGACCTGTATGAAGAGCACCGGTCCATCCCCGCGGGACTGTCCCACCCCGACGGTGACATCAAACCCTGGTGCCATCCGGAGTTCGGGCCCGGCTGGATCAGGATCAGTGTCTCGACGCCGCTCGACCTGCCCGCGAGCATGTTTTTTCTTGTCGACTTCCACCCGGGGCAGGAACCGCCGGCTCGTCGTGAGCCCCAGCGGATCACCACGACCGACTTCACGGACTCTTTTCCGCCTCTGCCCCACCAGGCCGTTCACCGGCAGCAGCACGCATCCACCCACCCGGGAGTACCTGTGACCCTCCAGACCGTCACCGCCGAGACCGTCATTCAGCCGTGCGATCACCCCGTCACTCCGCCTGGATGGCCCCAGAGCACGTGCTCAAACTGCGTCCCCGCGGGGGAGGGTTTGGCCAAGGTCACTTACCTCAGGCTCCAGGACCAGAGCCCCGAGGCTCAGGCCGTAGGCGTCCGGTACGACCTGGACAAGCTCCGTGAGCGCGCCGAGCGGCTCGCCCAGGACCCGCAGGATGCGACGGCACAGGACGAGGCCGCCGTTCTGGCGGGGGAAATCGACATTCTTGACGAGAAGCTCCGGGGCCTCCTGGCGGAGCTGCCGGCCTTCGAGGGCTACCCACAGACGGAAACCTGTCGCTGGTGCCACGGGAGCATCACGGTCGATATGCCGGGGCAGCGCTGGTATGCGGGTGAATCTGCCGCGCCGTCACTGCTGTGCTCGCAGCCCCCCGGGAACCGGCGGGTGACGCACAAGCCCGGAGAGCGCTGGAGCCCCGAGGATGCCGCACTGATAGACCAGCTCAAGCAGCGTTGGGGCGGCTGGGCTTAGTACCGATGCCGATATTGAAGCGGCCTCAGGCGGTGTCACCGCCTGAGGCCGCTGTCTATTCCTGGGGAGCCTTGCTGTCCACAGGGGGGAGTCTCATGGCCTCCACGATGTCCGCACCGGGCAGAGGAACGCCCTCAGGCCACCGGACCAAGAGATCTTCATCCCGTGCCTCCCTGGGAACGTAGAAGAACCCCGCTTCTGTGTCGCGTCGGTATTCGATAACGAATCGACCAGAGCTCACATTTTCCAAGAACTGGCCAATTTGCTTGAGCTGCGTTGGCGATAGCGTCTCATCACCAAGCCGTTGCCTCATATAGTATTTGAGGGCTTGCAAAGGCCGCTTGTTGTGGTGTGACTGGCGTCCGGGTACGGAGGTGGACTTAACATCCCAAGCCTCCTTGAGTGCCGCATGAACGCGAGTGGCTATCGGCTTCTTAAGCATGCCCAGCCCGCTGCGGCGCTTCCACACGGCTTGCGGGGTCACGCCGTAGCTGCGCGCCAACTCATCATCTGTTGCCCCGAGTTGCATCAACTTTCTCAGCACAGCATCTGGCGGCAACTTCGTCATTGCAAGTCCGGCTTCCTAGCGCGTCAGGGTGTCCGAGGCCGCTCGAATGCTAGCCCCGCCCGCGACTCAGATCAACTTCCGACGTCACACTGATGTCTCGCCTGCCCGGATCCGGTCCGAGTAAGCCTTCCGCCTGGGCCAGAGGATGTGACCTGCGTCTCACTTTGGACCGGGACCGTCACAGAAGCTCCGACTCCCCCCTACATACTTAGTGAGACCGAGTGAAACGAGGTCGAACGAACAGAAAGATCTTTTAAAAATTGTTCTTTAACTCTACTCTCTCCCCTTGAGGGGAGAGAGAGTATAAGAGTTCAGATTTCTCTCTTGTCAGATCTCCTAGAAGAACTCATTAGATCTATAGCTCTCTGGTAGTTCTCTGGTCGAAATCCAGGAGAGATTGGCCTAGGCCGCCAGATCAGTACCCGGCCTAGGCCCCTTTTTCGAACCGTCCCGGCTGATCCCCGGGACGGCCCAAGGCGGGGTCGCTCCTCGCTGGAGTCGCAGTGTGGAGTGCACGCAGCCCCCAACGCCCCGGCTCGGGGCGGGCCGGGCGGCAGAGCGGGTTCGAATCCCGCCGACTCACCACGCACGGAGGGAGACCACGATGCCCCGAGCGAAATCGATTTGCATGACAGTGGGCTGCACTTCCGTGACGGTCCGCTCGGGCCGCTGCGAAACGCACGCCCCGCCCAAACGGGGCTGGCAGACGTCGGCCCGGAACTCATCGCGCCCAGGCGACGCTAATCGCCGCCGGGCCCTGGTCCTGGCCCGTGACCGGTTCACGTGCCAGCGCTGCGGCTCACGCAGCGAATTGGAAGTCGATCACCTGATCCCGGTCGCCCGCGGGGGTACCTGGGCGCTCGAAAATCTCTGGGTGCTGTGCCGTGACTGCCACCGTCGCAAGACCTATGTCGAGGACCGGCCATAGAGCGAGGCCCCGGCCGGAGCCGGGGCCTCAGTGGCCCGGCATGATTCCCTCGATCGCCCCGGCCTTGACCTGTCGTCACCCCATGTCGGACAGGTCCGCTGACCCTACCGCAGGAGGTGCAGAGCTCATGCCGTCTCGTCGTGGGCCTGCACCCGACCCGAACGCCCGCCGCAGGAACGTCAACCACGCCCTGGGTGAGCACCAGCTCACCCCGCAAGCCGGCGAAGGCCGGGCGCTGCCCGAGGCTCTCGGCATAGCGACGGACGGCGCCCGGCGATTCTGGGCAACGTGGGCCGCGGCTCCGCAGACTCAGCACTGGCTATCCACGGACTGGGTGGAGCTGGAGATCACCACGAAACTGGTGGACGAGCTCTACGCGGGGAACGTCAGGCTGGCTGGTGAGATTCGTCAGCGCGTCGGGAAATGGGGGGCGACCACGGAGGACCGGGCCCGGCTGCGCATGGATTTCGGCAAGCAGGTCGAGGAAGAGGCCGCCAAGGCTGCGCAAGAGGTCAAGGTGGCTGATCTGGACGCAGAGTTGTTCAAGATGTTGTCGGAGAACTGACCTAGGGGGGTGAGGGTTTGCCCCTGACGGGAAACGTGCCGTCTGGTGTCCCTCACCCCTCTCGGAGTCTCGGGTACGGCATTATTCGCTGGGCTCAGACGTACATCGTTCAGCCGGATGGCGAGAACGCCGGCCAGCCCTGGCGATTCAGTCCGGAGCAACTGCGCTTCGTCCTCTGGATGTACAGCATTGACGAGCGCGGGAGGTGGTTGTACCGGTCTGCCGCGCTGCGTCGCGCGAAGGGCTGGGGTTTAGCAAGACACCTCTCTTGGCTGCCCTGGCGATTGTCGAGTTCATCGGGCCCGCGCGCTTCAGCCACTTCGATGGGAACGGGATGCCCGTAGGCAAGCGCGTTCCCCTGCCGTTGGTGCAGATCGCGGCAACGTCCCTGGACCAGACGGCTAACACCCGGGACATGATCCGCGGCATGCTCGCCGAGTCTCCCGCCGAGCGGGAGTTCAACCTGGACATCGGCAAAGGGCTGATCCAGTTCAAGGACGGCAAACCGGGGCGGATCGAGCCTGTCACCTCCTCTTCTCGTGGGCTTGAGGGGGCGAGGCCGACCTTTGCCCGGCCCCCGGCAGGCACTACCCTGCCGGGGGCCGGTGGGTCGCTTCGTTGTGTGCGACGAGGTCCATCACTGGGTGGACAGCAATCAAGGCACGTACGTCTGGGAGACCCTGGACCGAAATGTTCAGAAGACCTCGGGCGCCGGCTCGCGTCTGATCGAGACGACCAATGCGTTCAATCCTTCCGAGGCGAGCATTGCCCAGCGGACCTACGAGGCCGCAATGGAACTGGGGGCTCCTGGCATCCTCTACGACTGCCGTGAAGCGGTGCGGGACATCGACCTCAAGGACGAGGCCGCGGTTCGTGCAGGCGTCGTTGAAGCCTACGGGGATTCACATTGGGTCGACGTTGACGGCATCGTCGCGGCGGTCATGGACCCGCGTACGAGTGCAGCGGTCGCGTACAGGTTCTATCTCAACAACATTCAGGAAAACGCCGACGGCTGGCTGACGAAAGCCGAGTGGGATGCTTGCTTTGACGATGGGGATGATCCGATACAGCCCGGCGATCAGATCGCTATCGGCTTCGACGGGAGCCTCCGAGGGGACTCAACAGGGCTCGTGGGCGCTCGTCTTCGAGACGGCAAGTTGTTCCTTCTCGGCTTGTGGGAGAACCCTCGTGACCCGAAGCAGCCGGATTGGGAAGTTGACGTCCTCGCTGTCGAGGCCGCGGTGAAGAAGGCGTTCGAGAGCTACCGGGTCGAATGGTTCTACGGCGATCCCCCCTACTGGCAGGAAGCACTTGGCCGTTGGGCAATCAAGTACGGGGATGACCGGGTATACGAGTTCTGGACCAACAAGCCTACCCGTATGGTGCAGGCCACTGAACGCCTTCATTCGGCGGTTGCTGTCGGCGACGTCAAGCATGACGGGAACCTCGACCTCACACGTCATGTGCTCAATGCTGTCACACGTGAGGTTCCACAGGGCATCTTGATCACTAAAGAATCTCCGCGGTCTCGAAAGGTCATTGACCTGGCTGTGTGTGCCATTCTCGCTATCGAGGCGAGGGCCGACGCTATTGCCGATGGGCGCATGCAGCTCAAGCGCCGTCGCGTCGTCGGCTTTTAGGAGAAACGATTTGGCTTGAGCAGGCCGGCCCCGTTGGGTCCGGGCTGCTCTTGTGCTGGCCCGTGCTGCCGTGCACCTGGCGGTTACTGGGTGATCGTCGGGCCGACGTGTGGCCAGCGTGTGAGGGGGCTGCACCGCCCACGAGTAACCGGCCCCCGCTTCATACGGGGGTGAGCCGAAAGGGGTCGTAAGCCCGTGTAGTTCCCTCACATTGCCCGTCTGGCCCCATCGGAGGAGGCAGGGCGGCACCGCCGTCCAGGTTTCCGGTTCGAGTCCGGGGGCGGGCACCCACGCACATGAAGAGAAGTCAGGCTGTCGGGTCGAGCAAGGCCCTACGTAGTTAGGGGGATTGTCTGAACCTGGCCGCAAACAAGTACGCCGTCCCTATCGGCGAGATAGGGGCCCCGCCGTCCAGTCCGGAACAGTGGCTCGACTACCTGAAAGGCAAGCTCTCCGCCCAGCAGGCCAGGGCTCGTATCTTCGGGGACTACTACGATGGTCATCACCAGCGCATGCTGTTCGCTCAGTCGAAGTATCAGAGTGAGTTCGCGGAGGTCTTCGACCGGTGGAGCGATAATTTCTGCGGGCTGGTCATCGATTCGGTGAATGAGCGTATGGCCGTTGATGGTTTCCGGATGACGGATGAGCCGGAGGCGGACAAGGCGGCCCGTCGGATCTGGCAGCGCAATTTCATGGATGCCGAGTCTGCCTCGGGTCATCTGGATGCCATGATCCAGGGAGCGGCCTATGTCGTTGTCTGGGCGGACGAGGACGGCGAGCCGACCATCACGGTCGAGTCTGCCGAGACGACCGTCATTCAGCTCAAGGCCGGGTCCCGCCGCGAGGTCGAGGCCGCAGCCAAGTTCTTCGTGGACGACTGGGGTCGTGAGCACTGCACGCTGTGGCTCCGGGATGCGGTGTGCACCGGAGGGCCCACGCTCGCTGGCTACCGCGTCGAAACCACGAAGCCCAACCCGCTGGGCGTCGTTCCCGTCGTCCCTTTGCACAATCGTTCCCGGCTGGTCGGGGAACCGCTCTCCGACCTCTCGCCGATCATTCCCATTCAAAATGCGGTCAATAAGGTGACGGCGGATTCTCTCGTTGCTTCCGAGTATGCGGCTTGGCCGCAAAGGTACGTGACAGGTTTGGAGATCCAGGAGGACGAGAACGGTCGCCCGAAGGAACCTTTTCGCGTCGCTGTGGACAAGCTTCTTCAAGCCGAGGATCCGGCCGCCACCTTTGGTCAATTCGCCGCCGCCGACTTGAGTAACTATGTCGCCCTGGTGGACATGCTGACTGTGCACCTGGCCTCAATCGCGAGGGTCCCGTTTCATTACATGATGAAGGGCGGGCAGGTCCCGTCGGGCGATTCCATCACCTCTGCGGAAGCCGGGTTGATCGCTAAGGTGCGTGAACGGATGTTGCACTTCGGGGAAAGCTGGGAACGCACGCTACGGCTTGCGTTCCTGGTCAAGCACGACCGTAAGCGGGCGGAGGCATTCGAAGCTGAAGTCATGTGGCGTGACCCCGAGAAGCGCACCGAGGCACAGCACGTGGACGCCCTCCTGAAGCTCCAGATGCTCAACGTTCCGAAACAGCAACTTTGGCTTGACGCGGGGTACACCCCGCAGCTGATCGAGCGGTTCCAGCGCCTGTTGGAGCAGGAAGCGAAGGCCGCTATGGAGATGGCAGACAGGTACATGTCGCAAGCGGATAAGGCATCTATGGCTCAGTCCGTACCCGCTGCGGACGCTGCGGAGAAGGCAGCGCGGAAGCCCCCGCGAGGCAACTCCGATAATGCTGCCCGTGAGATGGGCGAGTAAGCCCCCAGACTCGAATTGGATGTGCATATTGGACGAGAACACCCCGGCCACGCCGGATGCTTCCGCTGTTGCGGCACTGCGGGCTGAGGTCGACAGGTGGAGGTCGCTGGCGGGTCAGCATGAGGCGAGCTACACGGAGGCCCGTGACGAGCTGGAGGCCCTCCGGAACGCAGCAACCGGTCATGACCAGGCGCTAGAGGCCGCTCGCGTCGAGACCCGACAGGCTTTCGCCGCCGAGTTCGCCCCGCGTCTGGCGGGCGCCGAGCTTCGCGCCCAGGCCGCGGCGGCGGGCGTCACTCTCCCCGCCCTCGACTACCTGAATGTCGGGCGGTTCGTCGGTGACGACGGCACGGTGAACGCTGATGAGATCACCGCATTCGTGTCTTCCCTGCCGGGCAGCAGCCCGCGGCAGGAGTACGCCCAGGGCCTCGGGCTCGGACGCCAGGGCGGGGCGGGCGTCCCTCAGCTCACGCGCGAGGACATGGCCCGGATGACGCCGGCTCAGATCGTCGCCGCGAATCGCGAGGGCCAGTTTGATGCCCTCCAGCGCGGCGAACTCTAGACCCCGCCTTACCCCCTGAACTGTTGATGCCGCCTGCGGGCGGCTTTTTCTTTGGAGCTGCCTTTGACTTCTGCCCCTGTTTTTGCTGGTGGATTCAACACAACCCGGGGTGATGGCTACCAGGCCAACTCTGGCAATGTCTTCATCCCCGAACTGTATTCGGCTCAGCTGCTCATGGACCTTGAGGAGAACCTTGTTCTCGGGTCACCGCTGATCTGCAACCGAAATTTTGAGGGTGAGTTTCAGCGTGAGGGCGATGTGCTTCACGTACCTCACTTCGTGGACGACACCGTTCACGACAAGGGCACCGTGGCGGCGTACGATTCGATCGCCGATGCCGACCACGCCAGCCTTGAATACATGGACGTCCGGGTTCGCAAGGGCTCCAGCTTCAACATTGAGATCGATGACGTGCACCAGTGGCAGACCAAGAGCGGCCTCGACCTCTTCGGGAACCTGGTGTCGCAGAGGGCCCGCAGGACGGCGATCACGATCGACTCTCTGATCGCCAAGACGATTGCGCACGCGATCGAGGGCCGTGACTACAACGGCGTTCCGGCAGGCGGTACCCCGGCGTCTGATTCCCTGCACGGGAAGATCAAGAAGTTTGAGGGCACTGAGAATTCCGCAGGCGATCGGCTTACCGATGATGTGTACGACATTCTTGTTGACATGCTTCAGGAGCTTGATGTCAACCTGGCTCCCGAGTCGCGTTACCTGGTGATCTCGCCGAAGATCCGTTCTGCGCTGCTGCGGAATAAAGAGTTCAAGGACGCGTCGCACTGGGGTGGTGGAGCCGTGATGCCCACGGGGCAGATCGGGCAGATCCTAGGTATCCCGGTGCTGATCTCCACGACGCTGGGCAATCACACGCGCAGTACCCAGAAGTTCGTCAGGAACGCGCACACTGATGCCTCGGGCATTGACATGATCCTGGGGGCGACGGCCGCCGTATCGCTGGTGGTGCCGTTTGCTGAGATGAAGGCGTACGAGCCGGAGAAGAAGTTCACCCAGGCCGTGAAGTCTCGTCTGTTCTACGACGCGAAGGTGATCCGGCCTGAACAGCTCGTGGTGTTCGGTGTGAAGCCGAAGCCCGGGGGCAAGTAGGCCGATGCCCGTCACCGTCACCGACATTGAGGTACGGATGGGCCGGGCCTTCGAAGACGCCGAGAAGCCGCGTGTGGAGGCGTTCATCACGGATGCCGCGGCGCTCATCGCTGACTACTGCGGCAGCCGCTACAACCCTGACCTCCCCGCGATCCGCGCCGTGCTGTGTGCCGAGGTGATCCGGTGGCTCGCGATGTCCCCCGGCATCGTCTCCGAAAGGGTCGGTGAGGTCGAGGTGCAGTTCGGGTCGGCGGCAGTTTCTCAGCAACTGTCGCCGGCCGCCAGGGCGGCGCTGAAGCGCTACCGCCCCAATCTGTCGACTATCCGGCTTACCCGGGACGGCGATGCTGTTCGCTGACCCTGTTGAGGTCCACCGGGCCCCGCTCACCGAAGGCACTTATACGCGGCAACGCGACTGGGGGCATGCGGTGTTGGTGTGGTCGGGGCTGGGGAGCGTCCAGCCTGACCGGGGCTTTGAGGCGCGGAGTCCGGAGCGTGAGACCGCACAGGAACGGCTCCTGGTCTACCTCCCGTGGGGGGTGCCCGTTGATTCCGCCGACCGCATCCGGCACGACGGTATTTGGTATGAGGTCGATGGCGAGCCGAAGCGCTGGGGGCAGGGCAATTTGAGGCATGTCACCGTGCGAGTGTGGAGGGTCCAGCATTGAGCAAACCCAAGCTGGTGTTGCGTATTGCTTGGGAGCGTGAGCTGTTTCGTACGCCTGGCGTGCAGGGGCTTGTCTTCCGTGAGGCGGAGAAGATCGCCGCTACGGCTATCAAGGACGCTCCCCGGCAGCGTGCCCCGAAGAAGGGGATTGCCAAGCAGAATTGGAACCGGATCAAGCTTCACATTCATGCCCGGGTGGCCAAGGATTTTGAGGGCTGGTACGGCCTGGTGGTCACGGAAGAGGACTACAAGGTTCGGCATGCGATGCTCCAGGAGCGCGGTTTCCATGACCGTAAGGGCGGCGAGCACGGAGGCCATGAGTACCTCCTGAAGGCGCTGTTGAAGGCGGAGATCGAATAATGGTCGATCCGGTTGCTTTCACAGTCGACTTTCTGAGGCGGGGCCTGCCGCTGCCACCGGGGGCGGTCACTGGGGATCTGGTGGGGCGCGAGCCCGGACAGGTCACGGTGTATCTGGTGCACCACGGCGGCCGGCGTGTCGTCCGGCACCGCGCCGACCGTGTCGCCATCGAGTACCTGATTCTCCACCCCGACCGTGAGCGGGCGGCCGGCCTGGCCTACCTGGTCCGCGAGTTGCTGTTGGAGGGCATGCCCGGCCGTTCGGTGCCCGGCGCCCTGGTCCTGGACGTCGCCGACGTCGACACCCCCAAATACCTGCCTGATCTCATCTCGCGTGAGCACTGCTACCGCGCGGAGGTGGCCATCACCTACATCGAGGAGCAGCCCACTGCCTAGCGCCATGAAATTTGATTTCCAGAACATTGCCGGGGTGCCCGGTACCGAGATCGTTCTAGAGATCACGCATTTAAATGCTCACCCCGAGACGTCCTCGGAACAGCGGGTTCGCGTCATTGCCACGGGCCAGGACTGGCCCGCAACTGCATTCACCCTGACGGAAGAGCTGTACGGTCGCCCCTTCGAGGAGGGTGACGTTTTCGAAGTCCGGGCGAAACTCACGAAGTTGATGGGCGGGGAGTCGGAGTGGAGCCCCCCGGTGCGGACCCCTCCCGTTCCTCATGTGCCGCCGAAGCCGCCGGTCATTGACTCGATTACTTGGACCACTGACTAACTTTCGTATCTCACTCGGGCCCCCGCTGGGGGCTTTTTTCATGCTCAAATACAGGAGGCTGTGTGACGATTGCCCAGACGGGTAATGCCCAGAAGATCAGGTTCGCTCCGAGCGGCGCCCTCTATATGGCGCCTGCGCCGCGGGCGAGTGACGCACCGGGCACCGGCACGGTACTGCCGACCACACTCGACGCACTTGGCCCGCCGTACCGAAATTTCGGATACGTGGACGAGGGTGGGGTGACCATCACCCCGGAGATTTCCGTCGATCCGCAGAAGGCATGGCAGAGCGCCACGCCGATCCTGTACAACGTGAAGGAGGCCAGTTTCAAGATCAAGGCGACCCTTCTTGAAACGTCTCGTCTGACCACCGAGCTCTTCTTTGGTGCAGAGTGGTCGGAGTCCAAGGACACACCTGGCCTTTACCGGCTCGATCTCAAGTCCACCCCCGAACTCAAGGAAATAAGCCTCGTCGTGGACTGGGGCCAGGGCAAGACGCAGTACCGGTGCGTGATTGGCCGGGCCATGATCGCGGACCGCGGCGCCATCCAGCTCCAGCGCGCCGAAGCGGGAAAGTTCGAACTGACGATTGACGCCATGGATTACAACGGCGGTCTCGGCTACCTGCTGACGAATGACGACATGCACGACTCAGGGAATACTACTCAGGAGCCTGCGGCAGCGCGCCTGTCCGGCAACACCGTCACCCAGGGCGGCAGCGTGGTGCTGACGGGCGAGAATTTCGCCCCGTCCAAGCCGATCACGATCACGATCACGGGCCCGTCTCAGGGCAAGGTCACAGCAGCCCAGACGTCCACGGACACCCGCGGAAACGTTTCCTCCACGGTGTCTGTCGCTGAGGATGCGACGCCCGGCGTGTACGTCGTGAAGGCGGCCGTGGCCGGGGTCGAGGCGCAGGCCGGTTCCCTGACCGTGGCGGCCAAGAGCTAACCCCCTTCCCCTCTCCTTCCTAGCCCCCATCGGTGGGGCTTTTTTCATGCCCTTAATCCCCCTTGGAGACTTATGACTTCCCCCAAGTCCCACACTCGCCCTCGCAGCAAGGCGCCCGCGAACAAGCCGAATACGCGTAAGCCGAGTGCTGCTCAGGAGTCGGAGGCCACCGAGCAGCCGACCACCTTCGAGCACGACGGGATCACGTACACGGTTCCAGCCCCTATGGACATGCCTGTGGGGCTTCTGGACGCAGAGGATGAGATCGAGGCAATCAAGCTGATGCTTGGTGACCAGTGGGGCCGCTACAAGTCAACTGGGGCCACGATCAGGGATTTTCAGGCATTCGCGGAGAAGGTGTCGCAGGCCGCCGGCTTCGGTGACGCGGGAAACTGATCGGCGCCGTCTGCGCCATCCGGGACCACGGGGACGCCCTGGAAGCGGACCTCCTGGAGCATTTCGGGGTTGATCTCCTGGACCTGTGGCGCGGGCGGCTCTCCCTCCGCCGGGTCCACGTCCTGATTCAGTCGCTCCTGCGCAAGCCTGGCCGATCCGTATTCCTCGCCGAGGTCGACCAGAGCGCGCAGTGGTCGGTCACCGACCACCTGATAGCCCGCATCAGCGATACGGCTGAAATCTCCAACTACCTGTTCATCAAGGCTAATTCGGATTCGGCGGGTGACCTGCCGTTGCCTGACCCCGTTCCGCGGCCCGGCTTCGAGCCGGACCCACCACAGCCCGAATTCGCTTCGGGTGCCGACCTGTCGGCCTTCCTCACGCAAATGAACCACCTCTAGGAGGTCGCATGGCGGGCCCCCGTGGCTCCATCAAAATCGGCACGGGCTACATCCTGATTGAGCCCAGCATCGATCAGGAAGCCCTGGGGCGCCTGCGAGCGAAATTCACCGAGAGCATGGCCAAGGCTGGTGTCCAGGCTGGCCGTCTCATGGGTGCCGGGATCATGCAGGGGCTCGCCGGCCTCCAGCGTGAAATCTCCGCCGAGGCTGCCAAGGTCCAGCAGACCCTGACGGCAGCGTCCGCGAGGGGCTCGCGGGAGCGTCAGAAGGTCCAGGAGAACGAGCAGCAGCGGCTTGCGCGTGTGGAGCAGGAGATCACGCGTACGCATGGCGCCCAGGTCGCGAAGCGCTCCCGTGACGCCTTGGAGGCGTCCGAGGCTCAGACCCGCGGCCTGTCACGTGACGCCAAGCTCGCCCTCCGCGCTCATCAGGAGTCGCTGGAGGGCATGGCTCGCGCGGATCGGGAGCTCGCCGCCCAGCAGGACCGGACGGCGCAGCGTCGGGCGAAGGCCCTGCTCAGGTCGTACCACGAGGATCTAGCGGAGTATCGCCGGGCGGAAGCGGAGAAGGTCAAGGCCGCCGAAGGCTCCGCGGAGACTCAGGTACAGGCCACGCGGCGCGCCGAAGCTGAGAAGCGGCGTCTTCTTGAGGACTCGGCTCGGATGGATCGGGAGATCCATCGTGAGCAGGACCGTCAGCAGCGCGAGCGTGAGGCGTACGAGCGCGACTATTACGCGGCGCACCGGGAGAACGAGCGCCGCAAGCGCGCGGAGATCCTGGAGACGGCGCGCCTGGAGCGTCAGGCGCAGGCAGAGGCTCAGCGCATGGGGGCCCTCCGTGTCCAGGCTGAGCGGCTGATGGCCCGGGAAATCGCCCTCGCTGCCCAGCAGGCCCTTCGGGAGTCGATAGCCGCATTCCGTGCTGCGGCTCAGGCTCGTAAAGCGGAGCTTCGTGAGCAGCTGGCGGACGCGCAGGTGCAGCGGCGGACGCTCCAGCAGCAGATCGGCGAATACCGGCGCTCCCTCACCACCATGGACACCACAGCCGCTTCTTTCATGAAGCGTCTTAACGCGGGCTTCGATAAGGCGACGGGCAAGCTCACCACTTTTGGTACCCATGCGCAGGAGACCGGCCGGGCGGTCACCCATAGCTTGATCGCCCCGTTGGGCGTGCTGGCGGCTGCGCTCACGGCTGTGGGTGTGAAATCTGCGGACAGCATGATGCAGGCGCAGACCGGTCTGCGCGGTATGGGCATGGAGGTCCAGGACGTCACCGGCATGCTCAAGGAAATGCAGAAGTACGCCATTGCGACTCCGTATTCTCTGCAAGATATGCAGAAGTACGGCACTCGTTTTGCGCGTGCTATCGGCTCCCATGACGGGGATTTCCGGTCGAATGACCCTGAGCGCCGGAAGAAGGGGTCTGCGAGGGTCTCCAAGAAGTCCGGCGATGTCGTCAAGATGATCGGTGACAGTGCCGCTTACGGTGGCATTATGGACCCGAATTTGGTGTCCCAGGGCATGTATGCCATGGAGGTCATGATGGACATGGGCCGTGTGCCCATGCGCAATATGAAGCAGTTCGAGCGGGCTATTGGCATGCCTGCTGAGGATCTTGCTTTGATGCTTGGCTTCCATGACGGTACAGGCGAAAAGGGCGAGCGTAAAGACGCCTCCGCGTTCATGTATGAATTCATGCAGAACGCAAAAGAAACTGGGGGTGTTCAGGGTACGGTTCTTGTTGACGCGCTGCTGAAGCGGTGGGGCGACAAGAGCAATGGTATTCAGGGGTCTGCTGCCCGAATGTCCGGGGCTACGATCTCGGGCCGTATCGGGCAGATGAAAGAGTCTGCCCAGGTCGGCCTCCAGTCTCTTTTTATGAAGGAGGGCAAGGACGGCCGGTTTGAGTACACCGGTCTCGGCACGAAAATCATGGGGCGTAAGGTCGCCGCGCGGGATGACAACGGCAAAGTGGTTAAGGACCACAATGGCGATGTCGTTTACGACTATCAGGGCGGCCTGCTCAACGACGTCAAGGGCATAGGCAAGAAGAAAATACTCCCCTTGGCGGAGGAGCTCCTTTCAGAATTCCTAGACGTCCTCAAAGAGCTCACGAGCTGGGGTAAGGGAGCTGTCAGCTTCCTGAACGCCCATCCGGGCTGGCGAGACGCTTTTCTGAAACTCGCAAAATTCGCCGCCCTCGCCGCACCCTTCCTGATCGGGTTCGGGCTGCTGGCCAAACTCACGGGCAAGCTGCTCAAGCTGATGAGCCCTGCCCTCACAGTTGGGCGTGGCATAGTCGCCGCAGGTACGGGGGCTAACCGGATCCGCCAGCAGGTTAAGGCTGGCCGGGAGGCTAGAGCTTCCGGGGGAAGCTACAGGGAGGCTTATCGGGCGCAGCGTGCGGAGCTCCGTGGCGGGGACGATCGGAGCGTTGGCCGGCGGGCCTGGGACAAGATTCGGGGTACGGATAGCCGCGAGAATGCTGTGCGCGTCAACACGTCGCAAGCTGAGCAGGCCCTTCGGGAACTGGACCAGAAAATCCAGGATCTTCAGCGGCAGCTTCGCGAGGTCAACAATATTTCGCTCCACCCGACAGCCGACGGCCTGAGCGGTCCGGCTGGTACTGGTCAGAACGTTGCGGCTGCGGCACAGGACGCGAAGCAGAAGATCGAAGCCGTCTCCAACGCCGTGCGGGACCTCAATGCCAAGTCGAGCACTGGCACGGTACGTCAGGAATTCACGTTCCTGTCGCAGAGGGCGGAGACATCAGAGGCCCGGGTCAAGGGCGTCGGCTCCGCCATGGACACCCTGAACGGGAAGCCACTCAAGGCTCTCCGGCAGGAATTCGAGGAGACTGTCCCGAAAGTCAACGGGCTCCGTTCGGCTGTTCAGGAAGTCATCGAACGCCTCCGGGTACTCAACCAGCAATCACTGAAAACCCTGCGGAACAATCTCAAGGGTGGGGGTAACTCCCTTTATTCCGCTACAGCAGCCGTTGCGGACAAGCTGAGCACGATCAATTCGAAGATCGATTCTCTTGCTAAAAAGCGTGTTTCGGGGACGACGTCATCGGTCAACTCTCTCAGGACCGCGTTGAAGAATGCGGCTGATGAGGGTGAGCGGCTCAATACGCATGTCGGTAACGTCAACCGCATCACGGGTGGCGGTGGCGACGATGACGAGAAGAAGGGAAAGGGGGGCCGGGGACGAACGAAGAAGGCGCTTGGCGGTGTCATCCCCGGCTATGCGCCGGGCGTCGATGATGTTCCGGCCCTGCTCTCCCGGGGCGAAGCGATCTTGCGCCCCGAGGTCACAGCTCATCTCGGTGTCGGCACCATCAATGCATGGAATGCTGCGGCAGCCCGCGGCCACCTGAGCAGGTTTGCCCGTGGCGGCATTGCGGGCCGTCGTGGCAGCGGCGGTAGAGACTGGCCCTTCTCAATCCTGGATGAACTCCAAAACGGCATCGACTTCTCACCTGTTCTCAACACCTTCACCTCCGGCATCGGAATGTCCCGCGCTGGTGACCGTATCGGCGGTGAGACCGGAACCAATGTGCGGCACTGGGGTGCCCGTGTCGGCGGTGACGCCTCTGGGCGTGCAGCGAACAACCGTGTAGAGAATCTGCGCGGATTTATGTTCAACCGGCTCCCGGAATTCTTGCGCGTCACACCGACAGGTGTCGGTCAGCTCCTGGGAATCGCGGCCGGCGCGGTCGCACCGACCGCCGGGCAGCTTTTCTGGGATGACGTCTGGCAAGGCGAAGGAAACATTCTCCAGCGCGGGACCAAGTTCACGAAGGATCTGCTGAGTCCGAGCAAGCTCTTCGAGATGATTAAGGATCTGTTCGGCGGAATCGCCAACATGGTCAAGGGCCTCGGGACGCTCGCTAAGGACCTGATCACCGACCCGAAGAAGGTTCTGGACGAGTCGATAGCGACCCTGAAGGATCTTTTCGAGGGTGAGATCGAAACGGTGAAGGGCGTGTTCGATGCCTACAAGCAGATCACGGGGAATCCCGGTGAATACGCCCGTGAGGTCTGGGACGCATTTTACGCGCGCGCCCGAGAATCGATGCCTAACACCGAGGGCCTTTTCAAATTTGCGCAAGGTGGCGTTGTTCCGGGCTACTCGCCCGGCAATGACCGCGTGCCGTCATTGCTGGCCCCCGGCGAAGGTGTGCTGACCCCTGCGGCGCTCCGGGCTCTTGGGCACAGTGCCCTCATCGGCCTCAACCGGGCCGCCGACTCCGGGATACTCCCGCCCCGTAGCCGCGGGCAGGGTTCGCAGCAGGTACATGTCGTCACGTCTCTGCCCGATGCCGCGGCCGTCGAGGATGCTGCGGGCCGGATCACATCGGCTCTTGAAGAGATGACGGCGGCCGTACAGGCTCACCAGGCCGCATCTGCGGCGGCGTGGACCGCCATCGGCTCACTGGTCCGTGACACCGTCGACGGACAGATCATCCCCGCCCAGGGGCGGTGGGCTCAGTATCTGGCGGGCCCTCTCGCCGGAGCCGAGCGCACGCTTGCCAGCACGCACCAGGGCGTGTGGCGTGGGGTGCAGGACCAGGTTTCGGCATCGACAACCGCCAATCTCGCTGAGTTCGGGAGACTGGCGGCCGGCCTGGACGGCCTGCGCCGATTCTTCGAGGTGACGGCCGCCAGCATCCAGAGTGTGTGGCGTACGGCCATGGGCTACGTGGACGACTCCACCAGGAGCACGATCGCCGGGCCGTACAACGCGGGCTCGGTGCCGATGCTCGCGGAGATGGCAAAACTTGCCGGGGCGGAGGCCCCTCTTCACCCCGTCCGTTTCAGCACGGGTGGCGTGGTCCCCGGGTATGCGCCGGGCGTCGATGATGTTCCGGCCCTGCTCACCCGGGGTGAGGGCATTGTGCGCCCCGAGGTCGTTCGCTGGCTCGGTGAGGACACCATCTACCGGTGGAACGACCTAGCCCGTAAGGGCGGCAATCTCTATGCCCGCGGCGGCATCGTCGGCGACGGCGGGGCCTGGGTGCGCCAGCACCAGGACGACGACTACAAGGGCTACGAGGAGGCGATCGGCAAGGGTTGGGCAGCGGTCATTGCCCCCAGCCTGAAGAACATTGCCGCCGACTTCGGCGTAGCCGGGGGTATCAACGCCAGTGCCTTCGAGAAGGCACGCCCCTGGGTAACCGCCTGGGGTAAGTGGGTGGACGAGCACACCGGCGGCGGTGGCGGAGCGGTCTCCCAACTCGCCCTTCAGGAAGCCAAGTCGGGCGATCTGTCAGGCGCGAAGTACATCGGCTCAGCCGAGTACGAAGCATGGTGCGCTGATTTCGTCAGCTGGATTGTCGACCACGCTCAGTCGACCGCTTCCTACGGCGGTTCGCCTACCGGCACGCCCGGGAATCGCTGGCCGGCCGTGGCTACGTGGGTCGAGCACATGGGCATGGTGCCCACCTCGCAGGCCCGGCCCGGTGACCTCATGGTGTACCGGGGCTATGGCCCCGGCGACTGGGGTCACATCAACATCGTCACCGGCCGCCAGGGCGACCAGTTGGAGACCGTGGGCGGCAACGAAAGCCGCTCCCTGCGTCGCCAGCTCGGATACGGGAACAGGGCTGATGGCGCACTTCGGCCGCGTGGTGCAGCTCCCGGTACTGGTGGGCCGATCCTCAACCCGTGGCCGGGCTCCCTGGCCCGGCTCTCTGAGGGCGTCGGCGAGTACGCGGCGGGGCAGGGCGGGCCGGTGGCCCGCTGGCGACAGCTGGTCGAGCAGGTGATCCGGGAGCTCGGCGGCCGCGGAGGAATCTCCCTCTCGGATGTCGGTCTGGTGCTTCACCGGATCGATGTGGAGTCCGGCGGCAACCCGCAGGCGGTCAACAACTGGGACTCCAACGCCGCGGCCGGAGATCCGTCCAAGGGTTTGATGCAGGTGATCGGCTCAACGTTCGCCGCCTACGCAGGGCCATACCGCTCGCGGGGCCAGTACGACCCGTACGCCTCCGTCTACGCCGGGCTCTCGTACGCGATCGACCGGTACGGCTCCGGCTGGCGCCGCGCACTCGGCGGCACCTCCGGCTACTGGACCGGAACGAAATCCGCGACAGCGGGTCTGGCCATGGTGGGCGAGCACGGTCCTGAGTTGGTGAATTTCCGGGGTGGTGAGCGGGTCTACAACGACCGCGACACAGAGCGCCTCATGTCTGGTCGGCGCTATGAGATTCACGTTCATGAGGCGAAAGCGGAGAACACGAGTGATGCCGTGCTGCGGGCTCTGCGCACTGCGGAGGTCATGGCAGGCTACTAGAAGGGATATGCATGGGGACATTGGAGCGCGACCAGATCGCGGAGCGGCACACGGAAGCTCACCTACTGCTTGGGGAGCTACGGATTGCCTCTAGGCGGGTGTCTGCCTACCTCGGTGACTACGAGCTGGGGGCGGCAATCGGAGACCTCCTCACCTACATCGCGAACGTCTCCGAGGGCACGAAGGACAGGGAGGGGCGGATGCCGGAAAGTCGTTCTCTGACACTGGCATTGGTCCTTGCGCGTGCCATCAATCAGTGACCAGCCGGTGAGCAGAGAGGGGGTGATGCCGGATTCCGATACCAGCAACAGAACAACAGGTGCTGGAACGCCCGGTTCAACCCCGGCCGCAACCACCGCTCCCGGTGGAGTGGGGCCACACCTACGTGTCCATTCGCGGGAACGACGGCCAGGGGGAGGAGATTCCCCTCACTGGCTCTCAAGGCCAGGACTGGCCGGGGATCACGATGCAGTCCGGCGCTCAGGGCCTGGACATGCCCCCGGTCGAGCTACACGCCGACGCGTCCCCCAACCTCGACGGGGCGATATTTAGATCGGCCCGGGTGGCTCAGCGCGAGGTCATGATTCCGGTCTTCCTCTACGGCATCGACCGGCGGACTCTCCTGGGGCTGAAGCGGAAGCTGGTGAGTGCACTCAACCCGAAGAACGGGTATTGCGTGCTGACTTTCATCGAGGCGGACTCTCGTCCTCGCTACCTGTACTGCCGCTATAAGGGCGGGTTCGAAGGTGACGAGGGCGAGGATCGGGCGGGCTTCCGGTGGGCCCGCTACGGGCTTCAATTCACGGCCCACGATCCGTGGTTCTACTCGGACCGGGTCCAGGTCGCGGAGTGGAAATTCGGTGCCGGGCAACCCTTCCTGTCGGCTGGTGGCAGCTTCCTGCCGCTGCATCTGGAGCGCGGGCTTGTCTCCACGACCGACCTCTCGGTAACCAACCCTGGCGACGTCGACGCCTGGCCCATCTGGGAGTTGCGCGGTCCGGTCCGAGGTTTTCGTTTCGCCCGGGCCGGCTCGTCCTTCGAGATCCTGGCATCGGGATCTGATGTGGTCCCGGCGGGCCGAACGCTCACGGTCGATACTCGGCCCGGCTACAAGTCCCTCAAGGATGACCAGGGCGTGAACTACTGGCCCTTGATCGGACCGAATCCGGCTCTTTGGCCGATCCCCGCAGGCCAATCAAAGATATCCGTCGAGATGATTCCCGGCGGCGGTGATGCTTCGCTGCGGCTGACCTTCCAGCCGCGCTACGAGACTTACTAGGAGGCGTCTTGGGATACCGAGTCCTCGTCCGGGATACTCCGCAGGGCGGTGAGCGTCGGATCATCGGCGAGATCGACACGTGGATCAAACTTGATCTGGTGCTCCGCTTCAATCAGCCGGGCACCTGGCAGTTGCTCGTGAAGTCCGGCACAGCACAAGCGGAGTTGCTGCAAAAGGGGCGGGGCATTGCGGTTTACCAAGACGGTGTTCCCGAACCGGTTTTTACCGGTGGGATTGATGCGTTCGAACGGTATTGGACCAATGACCAACACACCGCGGAAGGCTCTGTATTCGTCAGTGGGAAGTCAGACGACGACCTCTTGTATGGCTTTCTCGCGTTCCCGGCTGTCTCCGCGGCCGGCAGCCCCCTGCCAGTCGAAAAGCTCTACAGCGGAACGGACAGTCGACCCGTTGCCGGGCCTGTGGGACAGGTCATCTGGTCTGAGGTCGACAGGGCGTTGGGGGGCCGTGCTCTTCCTGATCGCCGCGTCGACGGCCTGAGCACCGGCCCCGGGTCGATGGTCGGGCCAGAGGTCAAAGACACGCTCCGTTTCGACAGCTTGGGCACCAAGACTGAGGAGTGGTTGAAGGATAAGCGGGTTGGCTATCGGTTCGCATGGAGCCCCGTTTCCCGTCAGATCGAGTTTCAGGTGTACGAGTGCCGCGACCTATCGAAACAGGTGCGGTTTTCGACCGATCTCGGGAACTTGAAGCAATTCACTTGGCAGCTTAAGGCGCCAACCGTGACGCGGGCGATCGTCGCTTGCCAGGGTGAGGGCTCCGACCGTTACCTACTCCAACGTATCGACATAGAGGGCGAAGCAGAGTGGGGCGTCATGCGTGAATTCCTCGTAGACCGGCGGGATATCCCGCTGAAGACGGGCAAGGACGGTCGACCTGAGCTTGTGGTGAAGAAGGGGTCGGACGGGACTGAGGACGTCGGTATGGGCCCTGATGGGAAGGACTGGACGGAGGAGCTAGGGAAGGCCAAGGCGGCTGTCACTGCCGCGTCTCAGCGCGTTGCCGACGCAGAAAAGAAGCTCGAAGAGGCCAAGACCGACGACGAGAAGAAGGCGGCACAGACGGTACTGACTGCGGCGAAGGCCGCCGAAGAAGCAGCGAAGAAAGCTCTGCCCGGTGCTGTTGAAAGGGCTAAGCCGGTCGCTCTGTCTCACTTCCTTCAAGCTGCGGAAGACGCGGCTAAGAAGGCACTCAAGGATGGTGAGAAGAACGGGCACTTCCAGATCTACCCCATCGACACTGAACAGGTCCGATATGGCCGCGACTATCGGGTTGGTGATGTCGTGACTGTGACTGCGGATGGTGAGGAGTACGTGGACGTGGTGCGCGAAGTGACCATATCCGTTGATGACGGAGGGCGTTCGGACGTGGCACCGAAGGTCGGCGAGCAAGGGACGGGTGAGCCTCTGAATTTGTACAGGCAGGTGTCGGAGATGCGGGAGAAGCTGCGCAAGCTGGAAGCGAGGATGTGATGCCCGAAAGAAGCTACCCATTCGGGCAGTCGAACAGCTCGGGTGGTCAGGCTGCGGTCTCTCAACTCGACTGGCAAGACATGGCCAAAATGTGGGGTGGAGATCGCGTTGACTTCAAGCTAACTAATTACTCCTACCAGAGTGGTGCCTTGCCGTTCGCCGCGAACGTGGTCAACGGCAGGACGGTCGAGCTCAAGCCAGGTGCCGCGTGGGTGGGCGGTTTCTATTACCGCCTCGACTCCACGCTAACGGTGAACATCGAGTCGAACCCCACCGAGAACCCGCGGCGGGACACCGTGGTCGTGCGTGTCGACCTGACGAAGGGGTCGGCGAATATTGCGGTGGTGAAGGGGCAGCCGGCCAAGGCTCCTGTGTCGCCCCGCCCGCGGCGAACTCCGGGGCAGGTATGGGAAATGGTGCTCCACGAAGTGCTGGTGCCCGCAAAAGACGGGGCCCTGGTGGTGGATGCTGTAGCCCCGTACGACCTGCCGCAGCCGATCACATCACCGTGGAATACGCGGCAGACCGCCGACTATCACCCTATGGGCACCCTGGTCTACGACCTGGACAACAACGGCAACGACACCCAGTACGAAGGATTTGTCGGCCGGGACGGGTACACGGTCACCCGCCACTTGGGCAAGCCGCGGACGTACGAACCGAGGTTGGTCAACACAGGCAAGCTTCCTAGCGGGATTCAGTACCGGGGTATCTGGCGGTGGATTGCCCCCAATACGGTGTCCTTTGCTGTCGACATCAACAACCAGTCGGACAGTGACATCAAGGGTACTGGGGAGGGCCCGATTTCCTTTACGCTTCCCGTGAATCCGGCTCCTGCTGTCGGTCAAGCCTTCCAGGGCTACATGATCAATGGCGGCTACGACGCTGGGCTACCCAACTTCGTTGCACTGACCGGGATGTCATGGATGGGGAACCGCACGAACGTCGTGAAGATCCTTTATCCGAGCGCGAACAAGCTTCGCGAGGGTCTCGACTACCTACTCGTCGTCCCACGTCGGAGCTCAGTCGTTTTCAGTGGCACGTACGAGGCCGACACACTCTAGAAGGGGGCTGAATGGCAGACCGAAATCTCTTCGGTGGCACGCCGGCTGACGTCGCCGAAAACGAGGCGGGCGTTCGGGTCCCGGCCGCGGTAGGAACGGCCTGGACGAGCAAGGAGCAGTCAGCCACCCAGGTCACAGACCTCGTGGACATCAATGGGACGCCGATTACGCAGCTTGTTGCCGATGAGCGAGGCGTCATCCCGCTTTTCTGGGGACCCGCGAACGGGGCCGAATCCCTGTGGATTGATTTCGGTGTCGGCCGCTTGAAGCTCGTTTCGAACTCGGTCGGCGAACGGTTCAAGGCCCATCTTGAGGCCCTGGACCCGCATAACAGTCGCCTGTACACGGATGAGCAGCTCACGAACTACATGCCCCGGCGCGGCGCTCAAGTGGCTTCGGAGAGGGGGCGGACGTGGCTTGAGGTTCGGGTGCCGGACTCGAATGACGGTGTCGCGGACACTGTCGGCAACATGGTCCGTATCACCACGAACACGAAGTCCCCTGCTGGATATGACGAGTTCACTCGAATCAAAAACTCCGGTGCAGTCGTCGTTGAGCCCGCCGGGCCCCATGTCCCACTGTCGGTTGGGCAGTACGAGACGATGCCCGCGGAAGGTACGGCGCTGTTGGTGTCCCGTGGGCGGGCGGGCTCTGAGCCCGCAGTGCTCCGTGTACGGGCTGACGGCCGCGTCGAAGCAGCCGGGGCAATCTCGGCACCGAACATTGGCAACGCTCGCGTGTTCTCGGGCCCAACCGCCCCTTCCAATCCCCGTGTTGGGGATGTGTGGGTGAGCTATGGCACGTGACGTCTCTGCGATGGTGTGGGACGGCTCCCGTTGGGTCGCAGGCACACAGCGGGTGTGGGACGGGACGCAGTGGACCCCGGCCACGGTGCGATTTTTCGATGGCGGTGGGTGGCAGACCCGCCGGCCAGCCCCCATTCCCTACCCCCAGCACGTAGGAGCCACCACGGGCATCTACGGCGGGCAGGACTACGTGAGCCTGCCCGTCCCGACTGCCGCACGGGTCGGCGACTTCGTCGTGTCGGTGGCTGCGGCCGATCAGAGGCCCCAGCTCGTCACTCCCGCCGGGTACACGGCTCAGTCTCACCAGCTCACGGCAGGGGCCTGGATCTCGGTGGTGGTGTGGCCGTGGGACGGCCGACCGGAGAGGGCGGTGTGGCAGACGGCCGGGTCCAGGAGCTCCACCGCGATGAACCTGCTCTATCGCGGTGGCGACGCGTCGGCGCTGACATCAACACCGGTCACGGCAATCAGGGAGTACGACGGTGTGAACCACGTGCCGCTCACCCCGCCCGCGGGCGCTACCTCCCTGTTCATCGTCCTCGCGGAGTCGGATGTACTCACCGGCTACCAGTGGCCTGACGGAGTGATCCCGAGGGCGGATCAGATCGGCTGGTTCGGCTCCCACGCCATCAGTCTCCTCGCGGCTGATACGCCGGGCGGCGGTGGCCCGGCCGGGGAACTTCTCCTCGATGCCACGGTGGAGAGCGCCGCATGCCTGACGATCCAGATCCCGGGCGCCCCGGGCGACGGCAGGCCGACATGGATCCTCGGCGACGACAACGCGTCGGTTCTCGGCACGACCACGATTCTCGGGTAGGTGATCACGTAGTAGACGTCAGAACGTGGAGAGACGGCGAGCGCCTGCGCGCGGCCGACCTCCAGCGGTACGTGTCCGATGTTCTTCGGGGCTTCCTGTCGCCCCCGGCCTGCCGCCGCACTGCGGCGGCTCAGGGCACGGAACAGAAAGCAGCGGACACATGGCGGGCAGTGCGGTGGGACACACCAGGGATGGGGGCCGGTGCCGCGCTCTCGTACGACATAACGGGCGGGGCCATGTCCCGAGACCCCTACAGGATCACCGTGCCGGTTGCAGGGCTGTATGAGGTGACGTGTGGGGTGGTGGTCCGGTCGCCGACTGGCGCCTTGCCGTTTGCGGTGGCCGCAGTGAACCGCAACCGGGAGGGAGGCGACAACATCTCGTCGTTGGCGTTCTTGCGCTTCGGGTGTGGTCGGTCGGAGTCCCGCGAAAAGGTGGGGGCAGGGTCGGCAACGGTTGCGCTCGACGCTGGTGACTACGTGTCCCTTGCGGTGAACGCAAGCGATGTGTACGTGTTCGGTGACGGCGACGCCGCCCAGGCGCTGACTCATCTGGAAGTGCGCTGGGTGGGGGTGAGGCCCTGATGGTCACACCGACTGTTCATGACTGGCGTTCGCGGGAGATCGTCACAGCCGACACGCTTAACGCCTACGTACGAGACGTACACGGTTTCTTGTACCGGCCGCCGGCCGCCAAGCTCGCGCTTCGGCAGCGCGGTACCTACTCGGGCGCCAACCCGGCCGATGCTGTCGACCGCGGGCGGTGGCTCCCCTTCAACACATGGGCGACCATCCCGCTCTACCAGGCGGGGAAGGGCACTCGACCGGCTGATGAGTACGACCCGAGCGGCATGGCCAAGACCGGACCTGATGGCACGGTGTGGGGTCTCGCGGTGCCGGAGAGCGGGTTGTATGCGGTGACGTTTGGCGGGGTCATCGACACCAACGGCGAGGCGAGCAACGTGCATTTCCGTGTGGGCAAGGGTCAGTGGGGGACGAGTGCCGTCCCGTTCGCTTCGCACTGCCCCGGGCGTTACAGCACGGCCAGCGACGGGACGTCGCGCTACCTGGGATCGATCTCCACCACGATCGCCCTGTCGAAGGGCGAGGTCGTATCCGTGATGGGGATCGCTGACAAGGATTTCGTGTTGGCCCGCTCCACGCTGGCCGGCCGCTCGTTCCTGGAACTGCGATGGGTGGGGAGGATTCCATGACCATTCCTGTTGTCGAGTCGTGGGCTCCGCGGGAGCTGGAAGACGCGGCCAAGCTCACCAGGCGAATCAATGCGGTTCATCAGTTCCTAGCGAACCCGCCCGCGGCCCGCATCACGGGCATGCGGAGGAAAAAGCTCCCACAGGGTGCGTTCTCGGTGTTGCCGTTCTACCCGCCCGGTACGGAACCGGGCCCGGTCACCTCGTACCAGACGTGGCCCGGCATGGTCCCGGTCTCCAAAGCGGACTGGACGATGGGCAGCGACACGGCATGGCAGCTCGTTGCACCCGTTGACGGCCGGTACCGGATCACGATCGGTGGCGCCTTCACTGCTGATGCCGGGGCGGATGATCTGCGGCATCAGCTCTGGGTGGAGATCGGCGTCAACATGACCACAGGTTCGGGGGACGCGGTCGCCGCAGCAAGCGTCGATTCGTTTTCTCCCGCCCAGGCGACCCGGTTCACGATGGTGGGCGGTCACTCGACCGTGCAGCGGCTCACCACCGGATCGAAAATCCAGTTCGCGGCCAAATGCCTCTCGTCTCCCAGCTACGGGTGGGCTGATGACGAGGTGTCGGCCCAGTACCGGACAGGGTCGTTCGCTGAACTCCGCTGGGTGGGATCTATCTAAGAAATAAGGAGGGTGTGCCTGTCGACGTTTTGAACCTGGTGCTCGGCGCCGGTGGCGCGGCCTCACTGGCAGGGTTCCTGAAACTCTGGTTCGAGCGGCATGATGCCTTTGATCGCGCCCGGCGTGAGCACATGGAAGACCTTGCCCAGTGGCGTCGTGAACTACAGGACACCGTCCATGAGTTGCAGGAGTGGGCGGAGTTCTATCGGCAGATGAGTGCCGATTATGCGTGGCAGCTTCGCCAGAGCGGTATCGAGCCGCATACGACAGCGGTGGAGCCTGACAACTCGGACTAGCTAACTAATCATCAGCCCCCCTTGGTGGGGGCTTTTTTCATGCCCAAAAGAGAGGAACATGTATGGCTTGGTATCCGGGAGCTCAGAAGTTGGAGTTGCAGCCGGAATCGGACGACCAGCCCGCTATCCAGCCGACCCAGCTAATTTTTCACTCGATCGCTGCGGCATGGACACCGCAGCGTACTTACGAATTCTGGCGCGACTCCACGAACCTGGAGTCGCATTTCGGGGTCGGTTACGACGGTTCCATTGCGCAGTACATCGGAACCGAAACCAGAGCGGATGCTAATTTCCGGGCGAACCGTCGGTGGGATGGCACCGGAGCCGTTTCCGTTGAGACTGCCAGCAATGATGACGCATCGGACGAGTGGACTCCCGCCCAGGTTGAGACGCTTATTCGCCTCGGGGTGTGGATGCATGAAAAGCATGATGTCCCGCTGCGTAAGTGCCGATCAGCCTCGGACCCCGGGTTCGGTTATCACCGCATGTATTCGGATTGGTCGGATGGTGGCACGGACTGCCCCGGTGATGCTCGTGTCGACCAGTTCCACGACGAGATTTTTCCCGGGATTGTGGCCCGTGCCACCGGCCAGACCCCCAACCCCACAACAACAAAGGAGACTGACATTCCGTACACGCTCGGCGAATTCAGTGACCAGAAGCTCGATTTGAAGCCTGACACCTGGACCACGCTGGACATCGGCCGTACCGATCTTATTTCTGACGCGCAGTCGTACACGGCCACGGTGTTTCTGACCCTGTCGGCTCCGGCCGGCTCCACCGTGCAGGGCCGTTTTTTCCATCAGCTCAAGGACGGTTCCCGCTGGAACGGCCCGATCATTGAGCGGCTCACCACCGCGGGTTCGTCTTTCGTGGACTTCACGCATGTGGGGTCGATTTCTGCGGGTGAGACGCTGCGGTTCGAGGTGACCTATGCGCCGGTTGATTCTGCGGACACCAAGCCTGCGTCTCTTACTGCCCGTCGCGCCCGCGGCCTGTACTGGAAGTAGGCGCTATGGAATTCATCAAGGCCCATTCAGCCCGGATTCTGGCTGTCGTATCGGCGGCCCTGGCCCTCGTCGTTTACTACGTTCCCGACCTGCCCGACGCTCTGATCTACGCGTTCGCGGTTGCGCTCCTGGGTGGCGGTGAGGTCACACAGCGAGTGGTAGTTCCGGCCCGCCGCAACATACCCCCGCTCGACTTCTAACCCCCTGGCTGTCTAACAAATAAAAGCCCCCTACCCATTTCGGGTAGGGGGCTCTTTTTGCGTTCTACTCCATGGCCCGCTTCCGGGCGTCATCCTTTTTATTCTCCGCCATGATGGAGAGAATGATTGCGATGATGGTTGCGGGGATCCATCCCCATTCGAAAATGAACCCCACGACTACCCCGAGTATGGGTATGCCGTCTGTGGCGATTCCCAGAATGAGCATCAGCACCCCGGTGAAGAACCAGGCACCCCAGATGATTTTGTGTGTGTCATCGGTGGCGGCTTTTACGTCTCTGTAGCCGTTTCCCATGAGGTTTCCCCCCTCTTGGTCGAGTTCCGTCGCATCCTATCAGCAGTGATCACGAAGAAGCCCCCTACCCAATCCGGGTAGGGGGCCTTTTGTTGATGCTAGAGCAGGGCCCGGAATGCGTCTATGAGTGCGCCCGCAGCCGGTGCGTTCTGTGCCGTCACCGGGATTTTGGTGGGCCTGGCCTCAGGCCGGCTGGCCCCCTGGGGTGCGGTCGTGCGCTTTTTCGGCGTGGCCTTCGGTTTCGGCCTGGGTGCTGGCTGAGGTTCGGGCGTCGGCTCGGGTGCCGGAGCCGACGCGGGCGTCGACATCTCAGCGGGCACAATCTTGGGCAGGATCCTCCACCCTTCCCACAACTCCGGCTCCGGCGTGCCTTCGAGCCAGAAGCGGAAGCTGGCCCGGCCGCCGCCCGGCCCCTTTTCACGCCTCCACAGCAGGCCCGGCATGTTCTTTGCCTCAGCCTCGGAGATCTTGAGGTACGGAAGGAGCTGTGACGACTTGACGCTACCGCCGTGGATCAGGATCCGCTCGCGTGCCCTCTCCAGCAGGCTCCTCGGCTGGCGGACGGCTTTCGGGGCGTCCATGTCCGCAAGGGTCTCCTCAACGAATTCCATGGAGTACCGGACCAGCGCGGCCGCAGCTTCGAGATCATCCCGTGTGATCTCGGTGCGCCGGTCGAACAGCGCGAACAGCGCGGCGACACGGCGGGCCTGTTCGTTGCATCGGGAAGCGAATGCTTTCAAGTCGTCCGATTCCCGCGCCTTGGCCAGCAGATCCTGACGGACGATGTCCGCCGTCTCAAAGGCGTCGTCGGCAAGCGTGACCAGCGTGGTCCGCTGGCCATGGCGCACCGCACGCGCCATGGCTTCTCCCGCGTCCGGAATCAGGTGCGCGGGCATCTGATCCCGCTCGCTGATCCACCGGACCTGTTTCACGGGCAGGATGAGGAGCCGGTTGTATGAGCCGCTGTCCCGCTCAGTCCTGCTCATGCTCGCCCGGAACTCGGCGGGGGTGATGTGCCCCATGATGGCCACGCGCGGGTGGTCGACCTCGATTGGCTCCTTCGCCCTGGAGGTGGCGACCGTGGCACCGTCCCACAGATCGCGGAGCACCTGGGACAGGTTGGCCTGCCTGCGCCCGGCGCGCATCACACGGGCGTATTCGGTATCGACCACGAGGGCGTGACCGCCACGGTCGGCTATGGCCTGGATCAGCCCTGCACCACCGACCACACCATTGATGATATGGCCGTTCATGAACAATGCGTTCGCGTCTTTGGCTATCGCAGTCGTGAGGTTCCACGCCTGGCCCTTGCCTTCGCCGGTCTCGCCGCACATCAGCATGTGCAGCATGAGCGCCATAGAGCCTGAGCCGCGCTGGACACGGGTTTCCGGGAGCATCGCGGAGAAGGCTGTCAGCAGCCCGACCAGCAGCCCGAGCGGGGAGTATTCGACGTGGGGTGCGAGGGAGGCGACCACCGCCCGAAGGCGGCCGGTGCTCATGGTCTGAAAATCGGGGGTGTTCACGCTGCGATCCCTTCGCTCTGGTGTGCCAGCGTCCATGCCACGCGGACGGGGTCAGGGAGCCGCCCCCGGTCCGACACCGGGTAGCCCTGCTGTTTCGCCCACGCCCGGATCTTTTGGGTGCGCTCACGGTCGCTCGGGCGCCTCCGGTCCTGCTTGATCGGTGTGGGGAGCGGGTCGCCACCCACGAACTCCCCGGCGCACACGGCCGCCGTGAAGCGGCCGGGGTCGCGTACGTCCATGCAGGGGATACGGCGTTCGGCCGCGTCCTGGAGCTTGGTCGTGTTGCGTTCTCCGCCCTTACCGAGGATCAGGAGAACGGTCGACTCGTCGGCCCGTCCCACGACCCGGTAGCCAGCGTTGCGTAGGGCCTGCCGGGCGTCATCCCACGAGTAGCCGGGGACTTCACCCGTGAGCATCACGGACGGGCCATCGGCGTCGTCGTCCCCTGTGTCGACCGGGCGGAAAATCTGTGGGTTCCAGCCGGCTTGAGGGCTGGGGTTCTCCTGCGGCTGTCCCGACTCCTTGTTGTCGGCCGCCGCGGCCTCTGTCGCGTCTGGCTCCTGGTGCTCGTGCTCGTGCTCGTCAGCGGGCGTCGATCCGGCGGGCGGGTCACCCATCAGATCCACCAGGAGCCCGCCGAACTGTGCCGCGTGTTCGGCGCACAGGGCCCACACCCGGCCAGCGAGGGTGAGTTGCTCGGTGGCCTCGACCTCCATGGCCGGGCGCTTCTCTGTGGGGACTTGGTGTGCGGCACACCACACCGGATCCGCAGGCTCCTCGATCACGCTCGGAGTCACCTCGTTGGAAAGGTCCGGGGTCGAGCTGGGGGAGACGAAGGGCACGATGTTGGGGTGCTTGATCTGCTCTGCGAGGCGTTCGAGCATCCGGGCGGCCGCGTCCGGCGCCGACTGTGTCGTCTGGTGAGTCATGTCCCGCCGCCCCTGCTCCTGTGTGTGCTCGTGCTTCAAGTTCGACGCTGCCTGTTGCTCGTTCTCGTTGGCGGCCGACTTCTCAAGCCCCTGCCCCTCCGCGTCACACTTGATGGCGTGGTTGCAGGGCTCGCCGTCCTCCCCGCACAGCGGGTCAGGGTTGCTCTCGCTCACGACATCCGGGACCGATTCAGGCTGCTCCCATGTACGCGCGGGCGTGATGCCCAGCTCTGAGAGCAGGGCGTTATACGAGCCGCTGTCCCTGACGAACTCCCAGTCCCGCCCCTGCTCTCCGGGATCAGCCGTCCAGCACAGCATGTGCTTCCGTCCCCCTGAGCGGTCGTCTGAGCAGATCCTCACGGCCTCAGCCCGGGTCACTCGCCACAGAACACGGAGGCGCGGCGGCGCGGTGTTCTTGCTGGCGATGAACACGACCACCGGGCCAGTCATGTCATCAGGGGCGGGCTCTGCGCCCTGGTCCGCGTCCCCATTGGCGGGCGTCCAATCCTGACCCCTCCAGCCGGCTGGACCCTCGACCCCGTTTTCCGCCCGGTCGGCGGGCGCCACGACCCCGGCCGCTCCTCCTAGGGTGCGTTGCTGCGCCGCGCTGTTCGGGTCAATGACAACGGGGATCGGCTTCCTGTCGTGCCGCCACTCCACCGGAGCCCGCTTCGTCACCTCGTCCAAAACCACGAACCGCCCGACACGGTCATAGCTCTCACGGTCGGCCAAGGCGTCCGCGCTCCGGGTGTCGACGTCGTCTATCCCCAAAGGGTTGCGCTGTGTTCCGGTGCTCATGGCGGGGGCATTGAGTTGGAAGTTGCCCAGCTTGGTTCCGCCGCAGTCACATGCCAGGTAGTGCCGCAGCATCCGAGCCACACCCTCAGCCGCCACGTACAACCACTTGGTCCGGCCGTCGCACCCTTCCCTGTGATACGGCAGCGCCTTGCCTGCCGCGTCTTCGCCCGTGCCCTCAGCCGTCGATTTTTCGGCCCCACCTTCAACCGGCTTTCGGGGCTCCGTTCCCCGGCGCTCGTTCTCGTCGGCAGGTTCGGACTGGGGGCCGCCCGCGGGGGCGGTGATCGGTGCGTCCTTGTCCTCAGCACCGTGGACGTTCGGATAGTGCAGGGCGAGGTAGTTCCGCAGCATCTCAAGCCACGGCACCCCCAGCAGAGTGCCCCACACAGCCGCGGACACCAGGGGCGAGAAGATGTCTCCGAGCTGCTGGCACTGCGACGTGCGCGAGCCGGTCACCGGGTGGTTGTCCGGCAGGCCGACCAGCTTGCACACCTCGGGAATGGTGAATCGTCGGCCTGTGGCTTCGTCGTACCAGCCGCGGATTTTGCTGGTCACGCCCGGAATGGTCCGGCCCATGACGAACGCGTTGCCGCCTTGCGTCTTCCGCACACCGCGCGTGTTGATCCGGGTCTCGGGAGCCCATCCGATGGCGTCGGAGGCCATGGTGACGATGCCCGGAGCCTCCACCGCCTCCAGGACGTTGTCACGGTGGCCCATCATGACCGCACGCCGCCGGTTCGACGGCGCACCGAACTCGCCTGCGTTCAGCACGTCCCAGCGCACGCCATCCCATCCGGCCACGATGTACTCAATGCCGATGGCGCCCCGCACCGATTCAGGCAGGGAGTGAGACTGTTCAATGAGTATTGTCTCCAGCGGCGCGCCTGCCGCGATCAGCCCCATGCCGATCAGTACCGGTGCCAGCATGAGCCCGGCCGTCTTTGCAGTCATGTCGTCGATCCACGACCACATTTCCTCTACCGGGAAGTCGGCAACGTCTCTGTAGACAGCCGTGGAGGCGTCCCCATACGCGCCGCCCGTCACCCATACGTTGCCGTACGCTTCCGCCACATCGGCGATCGCGTTGCACAGGATTTCCACGTTCTCCGGCGCGCGCCCGGCGCCTTTGCCCGCCATGGTCCAGTCCGGGCACGGCATCGTGAACGCGGCCCGCCTGGTCCAGCGCAACGCCGGGTGGCACGGGTCGAGTTCCCGTATGTCCATCTGGATGACCGTGCACCCGGCCGCCTCGGCGGTCGCGCAGGCGTCCTTGGAGGTGTCGATGCAGATCATGTCCAGGTCGACGCCGAGAATCTGCCGGTAGCCGACACAGCCACCCCCGCAGCCGCCGCACACGTTGATGCAGCGCTCCGGCTGCCCCTCCTGCCACGGGTAGAGCCAGCGTACGGGCAGCTTTCCGGCTATCTCCTGCCGCTGCTCCCCGGTAAGGGAGTCAAGCCACTCCGTCAGCTCCTGCCCGTCGAGCTCCAACCCCTTCGGCTCAGGCTCCGGCGCGTACGGGTCATCGCACGCACACGGGGATTCCTCGCAGTCCTCACATACCTGTGGCCCCTCGTCGTCCTCATCGAGGATCTCCGCGTCCACGATGTCCGTGCCCGGCTCGGGCGTCGGCTCCGGAGCCTGCGTCTCCTGGCCCCGCTCCATGACCACCGTGGGCACGTGCACGAGCGTGCTGGAGTCCTGCTCATACGAGACCGACGTCTGCCCGTCCCAGCGCACCCCGACGATCTGCTCACCGCCATGCTCCCGCACGGACACGACCACCCCCGTGCGGCTGGTGCACTCGTCCAGATGGGCGCGAGGGTGACCGGAGCGGACCACATCACCGATCGCGAATCGCTGCCCCGGACGCTCCCACCCGTACTCACTGGACGGCTGCTGCACGGTGGTGTCCAACCCTGCCGATGGGGAGGCGGGGTTGGGCTTCGGAGCCACAACAGCCACTACGGCACTGCCCCGCTCCGACTCCTGCCCACGCGCAACGGCGTCCGCGAGAATCGCCCGCTTCATGGCCGGGCGACCCTTCACGTAGTGACACACCTCATCCCCACTGCCGATGTGGTGCACCAGGTACTCACCGGCCAGCTCCTCGACCTCATAGCACTGGTCAAGCAGAACGGCCTTCTCATCTCCCTTGGCGCCGGTGAAATGGATGTCTCCGACCTTCGGCGCCTTGCCCTTGGCCACCGGCTTTTCTCCACTCCTGACGGATTGCATGGGCGTCGTCCTCTCCGCCTGCGGCCCGGCCGCCATGTAGGCGCGCTCTTCCTCAGTCATGGGAGGCAGAGGTGTTCCCTCGCCCTGCAAGTCCAGCCACCAAGCGACGTTTGGCGCCGGAACGCCGGGATGTGCTGCGTACCAATAGATGGAGGGTCCGTTGCTGGGACATCCGAAGCCCCGGCCCACCATCTCGCCCGACTCGTCGACAGTCAGATTGCAAAGCGTCGCCAGCCGCCCCCGGACGAGCGAGTCAGGCAAGTTCGCCGAGAGGAAAACCTGCCCGTCGTAAGTGACACGCCACCATCCATCGGCCATCCGCTCACACTCGACCGGCGGCATGTCGGCGAGCAACGTGACGTCCTCGGTAGCAAACGTCCGCTGTTCGCCGTTCCCATCGCGGGCGAAAACTAGAACCCGGTCCGGGCCCAGCCGCTTAGAAACGGTGTGAGCGGCCCCGTCGGCGATGACCGTGTCGTACGGCACGTACAGGCGGGGAATCTCATCGACCCGTTCCAGGTCGGCGACGGAAAATTCGATGGCGTCCCTTGGCATGGCACTGCTGACAAGGACCTGTGCCATCTGCCCGTCGACGTCCATGACCCGCCCCAGGACGCCGTTGGGCAGCCGCACCGTGCAAAGCGGCTCCAACTCCCCAACCCGCTTCTCTGTGGCGCCCTGCGGAGCCTCCGGGCGGTCGTCCGCCGCCTCTTCCGGGCGTTCCTCCGGCTTCACGTTCTTCAGCAGCGGATACGCCCGACGCTGAGCAGCCGTGACACCAAACGCGTTGTCCTTCTCCGCAGGCTCCACCAAATCCAGACGACGGGCCCGGTCCCACAGCTCCCACGCGGCCTTGCCCTTGTCGGAGAGGGCGAGAGACCGGCGGTGCCCCTCATCGACGCTGCGAGCGTCGAGAAACCCCGCAGCCCAGAGGGTGAGCACACGGTTCACGGCGAATTTCTTCGGCTTCCAGGACTCCCGCTGTTCAGGGACATAGAACCCGGTCGCGTCCTCCGTGAGCCAACCCTGATCCGCGTAGCTCAGAACATCCAACTGGGCGTCAGAGAAGGCCAGCTGGGTAGCCGCCTCGATCTCCTCCTCCATCAGCGGCTTCCGCACAACCGGATGATCGTAGGCATGCAACAGCGCGTGCCCCTCAGCGTCCTCCCGATCCCGGTACTCACCCGGCACCAGGTACGCCGTACCCCCGTGCCGGTCACACTCCACACCCCACCTGTGCCCGTACAGATCAAGCCGCACCGCCCGGACGAAAGACGGGAGCGCGAACGGATTCGAGCGATCCTCTGACATCTCCTCCGGCGTAGTCTCCTCGGGCTGCTCCTGGTCCTGCGGCTCAGAGACGACCGGAGCAGGAATGGTCGACCGGTCACCCCATACCGGCGAGCACTCCCCAGCGTGCGTTTTGGGACGGGCGCAGTCATACACACGCCCCGGCTCCCCGTGCTCCCCATCGTGATCCAGGAAGAACCCGTTGCAGTCCTCTACCGGGGTCTGCTCCGGCGCCGCGCTGCTCTCGTTCTCCTGCGCTTCTCCGCTGTCCGGCCGGAACTCCTCCGGTGCACTAGCCGTGACGATGGTCCCCGGATTCGCGCTCTGGCCGATCGTGGTCAACACCACCGAGAGTGGAACCACGGAATCCAGGCGAGCGCCGCTCTTGTATCCGACCGAACGGGTCTGATCAAACATGCCGTTCGTCCAGACTGCATCCACCTCCACGCCTACCGGCTTCCGAGGGCTCAGACCAGCCATACGCACGATCACAGTCCCGGACCGGTGCCGTTCCATGGCAACAGTCCAGCCGTTCGCCGCGGCAGTCTCAGCCACATAGACAGCAGCACGCGGCAACCACACCCCAGGCGCAACCTCAACCTCAGCGCACACACCATCGGCATCCAGAGCGGCGAGCGCATCCCCGCTCAACGGCCTGCCCTCCGCGGGAATCTTCGGAGCACTCCAAGGCTTGACCAGTGGCTGAGCAGAGCGGACAACAGCGCGCTTGAAGGCATCTCCCGGACCGCGCCCGTGCTTAACCTTGGTCGGCACGTCCGAGGGCTTCAGGACCCGTCCAGCATCCTTCGCAGCAATCGCCCCCGCCAGCACATCCGCGAAACGCTTGTCGACATCCGACACAGCGTCCTCAGGCAGCGCAAGAGCAATGACCGTACGGCCGTCCTCCGACACCCAACGCTTGCGGCCGTCACCCTCCTCAGAGAACAGCCTTGCTGCCCGTCCCCGATTCGCCTTGAAGTCGGCGGCCTGACGCTCCGCGCGCACGTCCCAACCCGCGTCGGCAGCCTCGTAGAAGATCACGCCCGCATTCCGAGGCGTGCCCGCAAGCAAGGCGGCGGACGCCCCCGCCTCAGCGGACTCCGGGGCAGGTTCCGGGGCGGGCTCGAACTCCGTCTCCCGGTCCGTTTCCTCCTCCCGCTGCTCCGGCTGCTCCGTGACAGGCTCGGACTCCTGGGCGGGCGTCTTGACCACCACATTGGCAGTCTCCGGAACCTCCATCGATACCGCACCGAACTCCCGGGCGTGCGAAGCATCCAGGGCATAGCTCACAGTGTGCGAGCCCCGACCATCCCGCACGATCGCCCAACCGATACGGGCCACGTGGCTTACGTCGACTGTCGCACCGCATGTGCAGTCGAAGCCGACCATGGCGCGCATGCTCATTCCGAGAGCTCCGCGACAGGTGCCCTTCCGGCGCCCGAACTGTGTGGCCTGGAAAGGCCCGTTGTGCCGAACAGGCTCCAAAATCACCAGACCATCCGGGCGCACGTCGGCAATGTTCTTCCGCGCGTACGTCTTCACCGGCCCCCGCGACTTGTAACCCTCCTTACCCGGAATGATCCAACGGCCGTCCAGTGTCACCAGGCTGTACCGCTCCGTCGCCGGGCAGAACACGGAGTAGGCAACCGCCATGCCGTGATCGTCCTGAATCAGCCCAGCATCCGTGAGCCCGTGCCCCGCCATGGCATTCCGGGCCGGAGTCGTAACCATGACCCTCACAGCTATTCCCTCCCCACTCTCAAGAAAGGCGTGGCCCCGCCCCACAAACGGGGCCACGCAAACCAATCGACTACTCGGCACCTTTCGCGTACTCGCCCCGAGGCTCAAACTCCCCGCAAATACTTCCGAATCCGTCCTGAATATCCCCACCACCATCACGACGTGGATTCCACGGAGCGGGCTTACAAGCCCCCTCATCGAAACCCTTCTGGTAGCCGGTCACTGTCGCATGCTCCACCGCTCCAGACCTCTCCCATTCCCCACCCAGGAAGCCAGCCAGAACAGCCATCACAACCAACACCAGAACCGCCACCGGCTTCCAAAACCTCATGCCCATTTCCCCGCCCCATTCATTAGCTAGAACGCCATTCCAGTTCGACCAGCACCCACCCATTGGGCACCCATCCACCCCGCACAGCGGGACAAGACCCATTCCAAGGCACCAGGACCCAAAAAAACCCGATCTAATCAATGTGACCCACACCCCAAAAAGCACTCCCCAACCCCTCACACCCCACCCCATTCTTTTACATCTCCGCAGGTCAGAGCCCTAAAAGCACCCGGGGGTAATACATAGAAAGGCGGCCGCAGGACCCACCGGGGGTGCCTCTTTCCGACCGTGTACGGGTATCAAATTTTCAGCAGCCGGCCCGCAGAACGCCGGGAGGACGCAAAAATGGGCGTTGATGCCTCTACTGGCCTGCGCATGCCTGTCGGGTCGGAAAATATCCCGTCGAGTCCATTTTTTGGGGTGCTCTGTGAGGTCTGGCGAGTTTCAGGGGCTAACTAATGAATCATCAACAGGCCCTGCGGAAGGGAGTGGCCAATAGCGCCTACATGGGGCGCCGTTGTGTGCTCTTACTCGACGGCAGGAGCTGATCGAAGGGGGGTGGCCGGCTGGGGTGCTTTCACCGAGAAGCCAGACACCCCTTGCGTATCGTTCGATACATGTGCAATGCTGTAGATGTATCGAACGATACATCGAGGGAGGGTTCATGGATCTGCCGTTGATCAACACCCGTAGCGACGAGCGACCCGACACCGGCGCGCACTTCTGGCATAACGGATGGCTGCCGGAGTTCCACGTGGCGCACCCGAAAGAGCGGTACACCGCATTCGTCATGAGCGGCGTGGTGGTTCACCTCTGGGACGAAGGCCCCGTCGGCATGGCGTGGGCAGAGTGCGCGTGGGAGGACGCTGCTGCGACCGCGGCCTGCCTCGCCGACCAGTTCCGCCCGTGGGCGGCCAGCGCGAGCGCGATCACGCAGGAGCGGTCTCTTGCGTCCCGCATAGACCGGCTACAGGAGCGCTTTTTCACGGGGTATCACGAGCGGCGGATCCGGGAGGAGGAAGTGCGCGGCATCCTCCCGGATGAGGTCATCGACGCCCACAAGGCCGCGGCTACCGAGCGCCGTAGCCCAGATGCCCCTCTCGTTCCTTCTTATCGGGTCGATTACCGTGGTCCGCTCCAGGGTGAAATTCGCCGCCTGGAAGCGTGCTTGGCGGAGGGGCGGCACCGGGCTGACGCAGCACTCCCGGACATGTCTGCGCTGCCGCCCGAGCCCGGGGCCTGGTGGCTGGGCTGGGAGGCTCGTTCCCAGAGCGACCGAACCAACTGGGGGGATGTCTTCGCCCGTCGAGTGCCTGAGGCGTGGACCCGGGTCAGTAGAAGCAGGGACCAGTTGTTCCGGTGGTGTCTGGCTACTGGAATGGCGCGCATGGAGCTGCACCGGATCACGGGAGCCTCCCGCGCCACTATCGACCGCATTATGTCGCCGAAGTAGCCGGCCAAGGTTCAACGGCAATGAGACGAGCCCCCGCCCGGGTGACTGGGTGGGGGCTCGCTCTGCTGTGGGGACGTGGCTCGTGCGTCTACGTGGGTCGTCGCCACGCTGCTCGAAGCCGTGAACTCAGGCGTAGGCGCGCAAGAGGTCGCGGACGCCCGCATGATCCTTGTACGGCTCGAAGCGGCCGAGCGTACCGCTGACCCACTCGTTCAAGCGGGGCGATGCCGTGTGGAAACTCAGGTTGGCTGCCCGGGTCGCGGCGTTGGCCGCCTCATCAAGAGCCCCAGCATCGAGGTAGGAGCCTGCCAACCAGCAGGCATACAGGCCGACCTCACGTGCATGTGTGTCGTCGTACGGAGCCGTCAGATTTTCCAAGATCGGCACGGCCTTCTTCGGCTCGTGCAACTCTGCCCAGCACCGGCCAGCCATGATCTCCGACTCGTCCCGGTTGATCCAGTAGACAGTATCCGGCTCCTCCACCCGCGACGTATCGCGCTGATCGTGTGCCTGCTCAGAGAGACCGATTGCCCGGCCAACACCAGTTGCATCACCAGTCCTGGCGCAGGCCCAAGCGAGCCGATCCGCCAGGACCACACGCACGGCAGGAAGGACGTCCTTGGGCGCATTCGCCAGGGACGCTTCCGCCATGGCCACGCCCTCACGGGGGTTGCTGGTGGATGCAGTGAGGTAAGACAGCTCGGATAGGGCGGTTGAGCCCAGAGTGTCATTGCCAGCTTGGTTGGCGGTGCTCGCTGCGGCCTGAGCGAGCTTCCGGGCATGGGGGATTCGGCCCGCGTCGAAGGCGGTCCAAGAGGCGAACTGGTACAGCTCGGCTAGCCCGGACAGCAGTTTGCGCCCGACAGCCTCAGAGTATGTGCCGTGCGCGGCTTGCCCGGCAAGCGTGTCGATCTCCGTGAGTACCTTCGGGTAGACGCTGACTCCACCAGAGTAGTCGTCCAACCGGCGTAGTGCTGCCAGTCGTTGACCTGCGCGGACAACGTCAGCCTGGCCGATGCGACGGCCCTGCGCCATAGCTGGTGAAGCAGACAGCGCAATGCCGGCTACGGCCCCGGCCCCAAGAAACGCCCGACGATCCACAGGAGGTACCAGCCCTTCAACGTCAAGACCATCCGCATCAGGTGCGGGAGTTTCACCGTAACCGGCGAGGTCAACCCCTAGCACCTCTTCCAGGTACGGCAGCCACAAACGCGGCAGCCTGGCGCCTTTCTCCCACCGGTACACGTAGTGCCCCGTGACACTGCCTGTCCGCTTCCCCTCGTCTCCCCACCTGGCGACGTTGAGCCGCCGGGCCAGTTCGGATTGCGAGATCCGTAGTTCCTTCACGCGCAGTTCACGGATCTTGTCGCCGACGGTCATGGCCTCCCCTTCGGTCCCCTGGCATATAAGAGGCATACAAGTGGCCTACACCCTGGCATCTATTCACTTGCCCTCACCAGGCGTTGACTGAACATCACCCTTCGGATCTTGAGGAAGGATGGGGCCCGGCGATGACGTACCGCACTGGGGCGTTAGTGATGGACACCGGTAAGGAGGAGATCGGAGAGGTCATGCAGGAGTGTGGGGTAGAGGTGTGGCTCCGTCCGCCTGGCGGTGGCCGTGAGTGGCTGTGTCGCCCTGAAGATCTGCGGTTGGCCACCCGTGACGAGAAGCGCAACGCCGATCGGGGGCGGAGAGTATGAGCGATCGGCAGGATCGTGACGGATCAAGCGGTCGAAGGGCCGGCCTCGCCACGGGGCCCGTCGCCGCCTCGCCCCCGAGGCGGGAGGCTGAGGAAGCGGGCAGTCAGGAGCGGTCTGGTACCCGTCGCGTTTTCCAATGCGGCCCGTACGGCGTACAGGTGAAGGGCAGTAGGCCGTCATGCTGATGCCCCGTCCGATCAGCCCCGCCTACGGATCCCCGCCGGTCGTGTCCATGCCGCACTCGTCGGCCATCGGCTCCATCCACTACGTGGATTGCCGGATCTGCGTGAAGCTCATCAAAGCGCGGGATGCCTGCCTGGAGCGTGGCGACAATCCCAATGCGCAGAAGTTCGCTGACGCCCTGACGGACCACAGGGCCAAGCGCCACACGGCGGGGGTGACGCAGTGACTCGCGCTGTTTTCCCACACCTGCCCCACGCGATTACGGTGCACCCTGACCTGATCACGTACGGCGCCGCCTGTCGGCGCTGCCCCTGGAAAATCACGGACGAATCCGGGCCGGGCCCCGTGCAGATGGCTTGCCTTGAACACGCTGGGCGGTCGGGACACGGAGGTTTCCGTCTAATCCAAGAGATGGAAGCGTTCGTTGTCCGGGAGGGCGGCCAGTGACCCGACGGCGGCACCGCCGCTGGGTGGACTGGGCAGGCCACGCTGAGGGGCTGCTCTTGGCCGGCTTCCTGGTTCTCGCCCTCTGCGTCATCGTCTGGCTCGCTGTCCAAGGTGCGCCGCACCGCCGTTAGACCCCTGCCCCTCTGCACGGCCCGCGGTGGTAATCCCCCGACACCGTAGGGCCCCTCCCTAGAAGGCGGAGGGGCAGGCTCAGCCGTCCGGCTGTACGGGGGACAGCCGGACGGCCACAAGACTCCGCGCCCTGCCGGGTGTCCCTGAGGCCGCGGCGGGGAGCGGGCACCACGCCCTTCCGGCCGTCTGGTCGCGAGCGGCCGGAAGGGTGCACCAAGAACGCACAAGGCAGGCCGACGAAAGGGGGAGAGTATGAGCACCATTCAGGAGACGGGTAGAAATGTCCGGGAGCTGCTGAGCGTCGAGGCGTTTAGCAACGTGACAGCTACCGTTCTGGACAACAATCCCGATATGGAAAGGGAGATCGCTGAGCGGATAGTCGCCGAGGCTATCAAATTCGTGGTGGCCTGCGCGGCATTCCCAGGTGAGAGTTTTCGACCCTCGCGAATTGTGGATGAGGGCTGGCATGCCCTGATCCTCAACTCGCACATTTATACCCGCTTCTGCAACAAATTAGCGGGCCGGTACGTTCATCATGTGCCGCAGCGACCCGACCCGTCCCGGCATGACCCCGGGGAACTGGAACGCACACAGGCCGCGATCACCCGAGCCGGGTACACGCCGGACCGAACGCTCTGGCTGGCACCCGACGATCCGAGCATCACGGTACAGGTCCGCGCTACGTGCGAGCACTCACCGCCGCCGCCGAATGGGACGTGCACAGGCGACTGCTCGAACACCGGACCGAACTGAATGTTCGGCCCCTGTCGACTACCTCACGGCCGGCAGGGGCTGAACGTTCGAAGCCAAGACTTGGCGCGCCGTCGTCAGTACGCTCGGGGTGTCAAGAAGAGCCGCCATGGGATCGGCAAAGATCGTGGCCACGAACGCTGTTCAGGTTTCGGGGCCTCGCGGGCCGCAATTCCCCGGAGGCCCATCCGTCGGTCTGAGCAGAGAGGTCGGATCGATGACCGAACATCCAGAAGACGCGTTCGAGAGTGAGGGGGAGCGTCGCCGCTTGGTCAACTGGACAGACCCTCACCGGGCACACATCGTGGAGCACTTTAGCCGCGAGGTGGAGACAACGGTCAGCACAGGTCGGCGCGGGTGCCGCAACTGCCGCGGCCTAGGGGTGATCATTATGGTGGTCGCGGGGCATCCGCGGAGCTACTCGTGTACGTGCCCCAGGTAGCGTCCGCAAGAGGGCCCACAGGGCGGGACCTCTTCGTCTGGACGGGGCTTGCCACCGAGAAGGATGAAAAAAGCCCCCAGGGTGACCTGGGGGCTTTGCACACCTCCGCCTGCGCGGAGCTAGGGCGGCCTCTGGCCTGGGTATCCCCGCAGCACTCGGCTCACCTCCGCTTGCGCGGAGCAGTGTCGGAACCCGCTTGCGCGCGTGCCAACAACGAGCACACTAGCGCATCTGTGGTTGTCCATGGGTGAGTTCGATGGATACCGCGCCAGTGCTGCACAGTAGGGTGCGCGGATGGCAATGAACCTCCCAGATGAGCAATGCCCCGGCGAGGAGCGCGAGTTCCGTGTCGTCATGTCGCGTGAGCGATCAGACCGGGTGGTGGCCGTACTACGAGAGCACCTCTACCGGGAGGCGGAGCAGCGAGTGCCCGGTCCCCGTGGGCCGATCAGCGCGAAGATCGAAGCGGAAGGTTTTCTAGCGCAGTTCTCTTGGGAGAACGGCCGGCTGGGGGATGATCGGCTCCCCAGGAGTTAGGCGACTGCTTGCAGTCCTGGCGGGTCAGGTTCTAGAGTCTCCTGTGCAGGCAGGGCAGTTGGGCCCGTAGTCCCCGCACGTGCGGGGGTGTTCCCGTTCACTGCGTGACGTTGTCCCCGCACATGCGGGGGTGTTCCCGTTCACTGCGTGACGTTGTCCCCGCACATGCGGGGGTGTTCCCGTTGACTGCTTGACGTTGTCCCCGCACATGCGGGGTTTAAGGGCTTCACCTCATCAGGTGAGGCCCTTTCCTTGTTGTTGAAGCCCCACCCAGCCGGGTGGGGCTTTGTGCTGCCTCGGGAAATTACTCGCCCTGGGCTTCGCCGGCTTGCTTCACGAACGTGCCCTTCCCCCACTCAGTCTCCACAAGACCCCTTTCCCGGAGCTCTCGTATCGCCCGCCGCGCGGTTCCACGCGCGACCCCGAACCGCGCGCACAGATCAGCCTCTGACGGAATGAGAGCACCTGGTTCGTATTTACCCGCCCCAATCTCATCGGTGAGCGCTTCCAGCACTCGCATGTACGGGGCGCGCACGGCGCGGGGGTCGGACGGGCTCTCAGGCATAGGGAGAGCGTAGACAAACCAGCCATTGGGAGCGACTTGAACGAGTGGACGTGTTGAACATGTGGACATGTTGAACGAGTGAGGTCTAGCGTCGCTGCTGAAACGAAAAGCGCCCCGGAAGACCGGTGCAACGGCCAATCCGGGGCTCGCCGAACACAGCTTCTGAGGAGCTGAACGACGTATGCGCGATGCTATCGCCCGCTTCTTAACCTGGGGGCTGCGGCTCTTGCTGCCTGCCCGCGGTCGCCACGGCTACACCCAGCCCAACCTAGTTCCGGCATCCGAGCCGGCCGTTCTCGGGCAGCAGCCCGAGCCCCCCGTAGAAGCCCCTGACACCGCAGGGGCAGACGACATCTTCTGGTGCGACGAACCCTTGGTCCGGAGCTTCGTCCTGGCCCAGGAGGAGCGCCGGGCGGCTGAGCGCCGGAAGCGGGAAGAGGAGCGGCTCCGCAGGGTGCACGGGAACGCGGCCGACGATGGCCGCGACTACCCGGACATGCTTTACCTCCGCCCGGACACGCAGATCACCGTTGCCAGGGCGTGGACGGAGTCGCGGCCGGGGGTGCGCCAGTGTCCCCACTGCTGCGTGGAACTGGACCGCTACATTGAGACCGGGAGCGGCTGCGGCGTGGCCTTCCGCATCGACCATGAGTGTCGGCGAGAGCCGCGCTAAGCACTGACCCTTGTTCTTCCGCCCCCTCCGGATCACCGGAGGGGGCTTCTTCATGCTTCCCCTCGCCCTCCGTAGCGGAGGTTACGCACGGCCTGGAGGGCCATCGGAGACAAGGCGACCACGGCACCGTGATCGTTGACGAGGACCCAGCCCTTCTGGCTGAGTGAGTGGACCTTGGGCTGTGCGTCGTGTCCGACCGCTGTCGTGAGCTCATCGACTGTCGGCACGTTCCCGGCGTCCAAGTGATCCGCGATCATGAAGAGGAGGCGCTCTTCCTCTGGAGTGATGTTGAAGTCCACGGTTCGACGGTACGTGGGTCTGTGCTTCTACGCTGGTCGATGGCTCGCAGACGTGAAGAGACCCCCGCGTGGTCGCTGCGGGGGTCTCTTCACGTCTGCGAGCTACGGCTTCCGGCCAGCTCGTTTGCCAGTTGCTCCGGTGCCTGTGATCGTGTGGATTGCGCGGTTCAGGTCTTCCTCTGGGAGCTTCGGAGCTCGCTTGGCCCATTGCTTGATCCACTCGTCGCGAGACATAAGTACAGGTCACACCCCTTCTGGCTTGATGCTTCCTGGATGCGTTCTCCCAGGAGAAGGCGAGGCCGTCGATGTGACCCCGCGCGACGTTGAGGTATTCGAGCCCGGCCGAGCCACAGGGGCGCGGCGCGACGCCGTCCGTGCGCAGGGCGGCCAGGACGCGCTTCTGCTCGTCGTCGGTGAAGTCGTAGTGCGAGGTCGCCACTTCGAGGACCTTGCCCGGCTCGGGCGAGCCGGAGCTCAGGCGGGCGCCGTTGAGCTCCGCGCCGCCGCCGCGGCGGGCGGTCGCCATCAGCTCCAGGGCGGGCGCGTACGTCCAGGAGGCGAGCAGCTCGCCGTGGTGGGCCAGGCAGACGAGCGTGGTGAAGCCGGGGTCGCCGTGGACGAACTGCCGGGTGCCGTCGACCGGGTCCACGATCCACACCGGGTCGCTGCCGCGCAGGGCGGTGAGGATGCCGGGGTCGGCGTGCACGGCCTCCTCCCCGACGACGACGGAGCCGGGCAGCAGGGCGGTGAGTGAGGCGGTCAGGTGCTCCTCGGCGAGCCGGTCGGCGACCGTCACCAGGTCGTGGGGGCCGTTCTTCTCGACGATCTCGTCCGCGGCGAGCTGCCGGAAACGCGGCATGATCTCGGCGGCGGCCGCCTTGCGGACCGCCTCCTCGACGTGGTTCAGATCACCTGCGAGAAATTCATCGATCATGCGTCCATCGAACCACGCCCCACCGACATCCGGGGGCGTGGTCATGGCCACAGGATGGCTTCCACGTGAACGGACCCCGGGTCAGCGGCCCACCGCGTAGCCCTGCATGCCCCGCGGGTTGGCGGCCGCCGACAGCACGCCCGTCTCCGGGTCGCGCGCCACCGCGCTCAGCCGTCCCTGCGACCAGGGCCCGGCGACGGTCACGTCGTGGCCCCGGCGCCGCAGCTCCCCGATGACCCGCTCCCCGATCCGGGCCTCCACCGTGACCGAGCCGGGCCGCCTCTCGCGCGGGTGGAAGGAGCTGGGGAAGGAGTCCTGGTGCCAGTTGGGCGCGTCGATCGCGCCCTGGAGATCGAGCCCGCCGCGCACGGCGGGGCGCAGGGTGACCGCGAGGAAGAAGTGCAGCTGCCACTGGTCCTGCTGGTCGCCGCCGGGTGTGCCGAAGGCCAGCACCGGCTCGCCGCCGCGCAGCGCGAGGGAGGGCGTCAGGGTCGTGCGCGGCCGCCGCCCGGGGGTGAGGGAATTGGGCAGCCCGGCCTCCAGCCAGGTCATCTGCAGCCGCGAGCCGAGGGGGAACCCGAGCTCGGGGACGACGGGGTTCGACTGGAGCCAGCCGCCGCTGGGCGTCGCGGAGATCATGTTGCCCCAGCGGTCGACGATGTCGAGGTGGCAGGTGTCGCCGCGCGTCACCCCGTCGGGTCCGACGGCCGGGTCGGTGCCGTACGCGAGGGTCGGCTCGCCCCCGCCCGGCAGCAGCGGCACCTCCGTCGTGCCGGTGGGGATGAGCGCGTGCCGGGGCAGGCGCGGGGTGCGGCCCCCGGGGCTGCCGGGACGCAGGTCGTACGACGCCAAGTCGCCGATCAAGGCCCGGCGGGCGGAGTTGTAGCCGTCCGAGAGGAGTTCGCGCAGCGGCACGTCACCGGTGGCGTCGCCGTACCACGCCTCGCGGTCGGCCATGGCGAGCTTGCCGCCCTCGACGAGCGTGTGGACGTAGTCCCCGGTGCCGTATGCGGGCAGCTCGCCCAGCAGGGCGAGCTGCTGGAGCAGGACCGGTCCCTGCGACCAGGGGCCGGCCTTGCACACGGTCCAGCCGTTCCAGTCGTACGTGACGGGGTCCTCGTAGCCCGCACGGAAGCCCGCGAGGTCGTCACCGGTGAGCGGGGCCGCGTGCCGTTCGCCGGAGGAGTCCAGGGTGGGGCGGGCGGCGGCCCGTACGAGCGCCTCGGCGACGAAGCCCTCGCGCCAGACGCGGCGGGCGGCATCGATGCGGCGCTCCCGGCCGCCGCCCGCCGCGTCGGACTCGGCGAGGAGGCGGCGCCAGGTGGCGGCGAGCGCCGGGTTCCGGAAGAGCCGGCCGGGGGCGGGCGGACGCCCGCCCGGCAGATAGAGCGCGGCGGAGTCCGGCCACTCACGGGTGAACAGCTCCCGCACCGCCTCTACGGTCCGGCCGACCCCCTCGACCGGGGCGTGCCCGGACTCGGCGTACCCGATGGCGTACGACAGGACGTCGGCGAGCGGCTTGGTGCCGTGGTCGCGCAACAGCAGCAGCCACGCGTCGAACGCGCCCGGCACCGCGGCCGCGAGGGGCCCGGTGCCGGGCACGAGCGTCAGCCCCAGCGAGGTGTAGTGCGCGATGCTCGCCCCCGCGGGCGCCGGCCCCTGACCGCAGAGCACCCGTACGGCGCCGCCCGCCGGGGCGATGACGGCGGGCATCTCACCGGCCGGGCCGTTCAGGTGCGGCTCGACCACGTGCAGGACAAAGCCCGCCGCCACCGCGGCGTCGAAGGCGTTGCCCCCGCCCTCCAGCACGGCCATCGCGGACTGCGAGGCGAGCCAGTGCGTGGAGGAGACCATGCCGAAGGTGCCCTGCAAGGTGGGCCGCGTCGTGAACATGACCTCTAGGAGATCCCGCGGAGGCGGTTCCTTCAACCACGCGGGCGCGTTTTCCCGGATCTGTCAGGAGGGCAGATCCTTCAACCACCGCGCGACACCGCCGTGGTGGGAACATGTGCCCCTGCGGTGCGCGGAGTAGGAGGACGAGCCGTCGATGCAGACCGCGGACGCGCCCGCGTGGTCGCCGGAGGCGGACGAACCGCCGGTCGACGTGGTGCCGCCGGATCCACCGGTGGTGGAACGGCTGCCTTCGCCCCCTGCCGAACCGGCCGTACCGCCGCCGGACGGCGCCTCCTCCTTGGGCGTCGGCGCGGGCGTCGGGGACCCGCCGCCCGAGGCGGACGCGGGCGCGGACGACGGCGGGGCCGAGGCCGGCGCGGTCGTCGGTTCCTGGGACGGCGTGACCGGCGCGGAGGTGGCGGCGGTCGGCCTGGTGTCCGCGGACTTGTCGGAGTCGTCGCAGGCGACCGCGCCGATCCCCAGCGTCAGCGCGACGGCGAGAGCCGCTCCGGTCCGTCTCGCCCTGCGCGACAGAAAGGTGTTCACGTTCGGGTTCCCCCCTCGAACGGGCTGCTGCGTCGGAACGTTTCCGCGCATGGCCCCGCACCCGGTCGCGAGCCGACGCCCGGCAGACCGGGGGAGCGGGTGGGGGGAGGTGAAGAGACGGAGCGAAGAAGGACGGAGCGTGGAAAGCGGTGTTATGTGTGGGGTGCACGTAGTGTAGGTGCTTCACCCACGAGAGTGACAGTAGATGGCGGAGTTACGGTTGATTCCGCTGATGGTCGGAGGACCGGCCGGAGAGAACAAGCGGGAGGACGCGGCCGTGCACGGCGAATACAAGGTTCCGGGCGGGAAGCTCGTCGTCGTGGACCTGGAGGTCGAGGACGGAGCCCTGCGCGACGTCCGGGTGGCCGGTGACTTCTTCCTCGAACCGGACGAGGCGCTCCTCGACATCAACCGCGCCCTGGAGGGCGCGCCCGCGGATACCCTCGCCCCGCAGCTCGCCGCGCGCGTCGACGCGGCCCTGCCCGAGGGCACGGTGATGTTCGGCTTCACCGCGGAGTCCGTGGGCGTCGCGGTCCGCCGCGCCCTGGCCCAGGCCACCGACTGGACCGACTACGACTGGCAGCTCATCCACGACGGCCCGCAGGACCCGGCGCTGCACATGGCGCTGGACGAGGTGCTCACGGCCGAGGTCGCGGCCGGGCGGCGGCCGCCGACGCTGCGGGTGTGGGAGTGGGGCTCGCCCGCCGTCGTCATCGGCAGCTTCCAGTCCCTGCGCAACGAGGTCGACCCCGAGGGCGCGGCCCGCCACGGCATGACCGTGGTCCGCCGGATCTCGGGCGGCGGCGCGATGTTCATCGAGCCCGGCAACACCATCACCTACTCCCTGTGCGTGCCCGACGCCCTGGTGCAGGGCCTGTCCTTCGCCGACAGCTACGCCTATCTGGACGACTGGGTGCTGGGCGCGCTGGAGGGCATGGGCGTCAAGGCGTGGTACCAGCCGCTCAACGACATCGCCACCGACTCCGGGAAGATCGCGGGCGCGGCCCAGAAGCGGCTGGTCGGGGCGGAGGGCGCGGTGCTCCACCACGTGACCATGGCCTACGACATCGACGCCGACAAGATGCTCGACGTGCTGCGGATCGGCAGGGAGAAGCTGTCCGACAAGGGGACGAAGAGCGCGAAGAAGCGCGTGGACCCGCTGCGCCGCCAGACCGGCCTGCCGCGGGCGGCCGTCATCGAGCGCATGGTCGCCTCCTTCCGCGACCGCTACGGCCTGACGGAGGGCGCGGTCACGCCCGAGGAGATGGCCCGTGCCCGCGCACTGGCGGAGACGAAGTTCAGCTCGGAGGAGTGGACGGCGCGCGTCCCGTAAGTCCTGTGAAGGGCGGGCTAGGCCGACATGAGCGGGCGCGACCGCTCCGGCCTGGGGCCCGCCGCCACCCGCTGTTCGAGCCGCTGCCGCACGTGGGGCCACTCCTCGTCGAGGATCGAGTAGAACGCCGTGCCCCGCACCATGCCGTCCAGGCCGCGGGTGTGGGCCCGGCGGACGCCTTCGAGGGCCGCGCCGAGACGTTCGATCGCCGCACGTGAGCGCAGGTTGCGGGCATCGGCGCGCAGGGACACCCGCCGGACGCCCCACGTCTCGAAGGCGTGGCGCAGCAGGAGCAGCTTGGCCTCGGCGTTGATCCCGGTGCCCTGGGCGCGCGGGGAGAGCCAGGTGCCGCCGATCTCCGTCGCGTCGGGTATCGCGGTGAGCGGGTCGCCCAGGGGCTCGCGCGGACCGGGCGGCCAGGGCACCGGGCCCTGCCAGTAGTCCAGCTCGCAGAACCGGGTCGAGCCCACCACCAGGCCGTCCGCGGCCCGGACCACGGCGAAGGGCAGCGCCCGCCCCGCGATCCGCGCCGCCACCGCCTCGGCGACATAGCGCTTCGTGGCCTCCACCCCATGGGGCACGGGCGTGAAGGCATAGCTCCCGCGGTCCTCGGCCGCCGCCGCGGCCAGCGCCTCGACGTGCCGCTCGCCGAGCGGCTCCAGCCGCACACCGGGGCCGTGGAGGAAGACGGGTACGGGCATGGGGCCTTGCCTCCTTCAGCGGGGGAACGGGGGCCCGGCGGCGGGCGTCGCGTGCGCCGCGAGGCGTGTGCGCCGGGTGTGGTCAGTGTGCGCCCGGGAAGCCGCCGGATGGGCGTCGGCGGTGCGAAGGTCAGGAGACAGGCAGGTGAAGGCGAGGTGCGAGGGCCTCGTGGTCTTGTGGCATCGCGCATGCGAATGCCCGTAGCTCGTACGGGAAGCCGCCGACCGCCGGACCGGAGGAGGCCCGGTACGGCGGTCGAGGGCGAACCCCCTAGGAGCCGGTCAGCGCGGGAATGACGTCCCGGCCGTAGGCGTCGATCGTCGACTCCTTCGCGTCGTGCATCGCGTAGAGGGCGAACTGGTCCACCCCCAGCGCCCGCAGCTCCGCCAGCCGCTCGCGGTGCGCCTCGACGGGGCCGAGGAGGCAGAACCGGTCCACGATCGAGTCGGGCACGAAGTCGGTGGAGGGATTCCCCGCGCGGCCGTGGTGGCTGTAGTCGTAGCCGTGGCGCTGCTTGATGTATTCGGTGAGGGCCTCCGGCACCAGACCGGAGTGCTCGCCGTACCGCTCGACCAGGTCGGCGACGTGGTTGCCGACCATGCCGCCGAACCAGCGGCACTGCTCGCGCGCGTGGTCCAGGTCGTCGCCCACATAGGCGGGCGCGGCGACGCAGACGGTGACGGAGTCAGGATCGCGCCCGGCGTCGGAGGCCGCGGTCCGCACGGCCTTGACCATCCACTCCGTGAGGAAGGGGTCGGCGAGCTGGAGGATGAAGCCGTCGGCCTCCCGCCCGGCGAGGGCGAGCGCCTTGGGGCCGTACGCCCCCATCCATACCGGCAGGCTGCCGTCCCGCACCCAGGGCAGGCGCATCGGCGTGCCGCCCACATCCGCCTCGCGCCCCTCGGCGAGATCGCGGATGACGCGCATCGCCTCGCTCAGGGTGGCGAGGGTGTTCGGCTTGCGGCCGGCCACCCGCATCGCGGAGTCGCCCCGGCCGATGCCGCACACGGTGCGGTTGCCGTACATGTCGTTGAGCGTGGCGAAGGTGGAGGCCGTGACCTCGGGGGTGCGGGTGGAGGGATTGGTGACCATGGGCCCGACGATCAGCCGCTCGGTGTGGTCGAGGACGCGGCTGAGGATGACGAACGGCTCCTGCCACAGCACGGCGGAGTCGAAGGTCCAGCCGTAGTGGAAGCCCGCGCCCTCGGCGCGGCGCATCAGGTCCACCACGGCGGAGGCGGGCGGGTCGGTCTGGAGGACGATTCCGAAGTCCACGGCGGTGCTCCTTACGCGAGGTACTGACAAGTGGTGCGCGGTACGTAACGGCCGTGCCCGGCACGCCCCGTGAACTGCCGCTCTTCGATGACGGTCTCGCCGCGCGACAGGACGGTCTCGACCTGCCCGGTGATCTGCTTGCCCTCGTAGGCGGAATAGTCGACGTTCATGTGGTGGGTCGCGGCGGAGAGGGTCTGCCGCGCGTGCGGGTCGTAGATGACGATGTCGGCGTCACCGCCGGGCGTGATCGTGCCCTTGTGCGGGGCGAGGCCGAACATCCGCGCGGGGGCGGCGCAGGCGATCTCGATCCACCGGCGGCGCGTGATGCGGCCCTCGACGACGGCCTGGTGGAGGAGATCCATGCGGTTCTCCACGCCGGGCAGGCCGTTGGGGATCTTCGAGAAGTCCCCGCGGCCCAGCTCCTTCTGGCCGGCGAAGCAGAACGGGCAGTGGTCGGTGGAGACCACCTGGAGGTCGTCCGTGCGCAGCCCGCGCCAGAGCGCCTCCTGGTGCTCGCGCGGCCGCAGGGGCGTCGAGCAGACGTATTTGGCGCCCTCGAAGCCCGGTTCGGCGAGATTGTCCGTCGAGAGGAAGAGGTATTGCGGGCAGGTCTCGCCGAAGACCGGCAGGCCCTTGTCCCGCGCCTGCGCCAGCTCCGCGAGTGCCTCCTCCGCCGAGACGTGCACGACATAGAGAGGGCTGCCGGCCACCCGGGCGAGCTGGATGGCGCGGTGGGTGGCCTCGGCCTCCAGCAGCGCCCGGCGGACCTCGCCGTGGTAGCGCGGATCCGTGCGGCCCGCGGCGAGGGCCTGCTCCACCAGGACGTCGATGGCGATGCCGTTCTCGGCGTGCATCATGATCAGCCCGCCGTTGCCCGCGGCGCGCTGCATGGCCCGCAGGATCTGCCCGTCGTCGCTGTAGAACACCCCCGGATAGGCCATGAAGAGCTTGTACGACGTGACGCCCTCGCCCACCAGGAGATCCATCTCCTTCAGCGAGCTCTCGTGCACATCGGAGAGGATCATGTGGAAGGCGTAGTCGATCGCGCAGACGCCCTCGGCCTTGGCGTGCCAGGCGTCGAGCCCCTCGCGCAGCGCCCCGCCGCGCGGCTGGACGGCGAAGTCGACGACGGTCGTGGTGCCGCCCCACGCGGCGGCGCGGGTGCCCGTCCCGAAGGTGTCGGAGGAGGCGGTGCCGCCGAAGGGGAGCTCGAAGTGGGTGTGGGCGTCGACCCCGCCGGGGATGACGTACTTCCCCGTGGCGTCCAGGGTGCGGTCCGCCGTCCAGCCCTGGGCGGCGGCGCTGTCCGGCGTGGCCAGGGCGGCGATCCTGCCGTCCTCGATCAGGACGTCCGCCGTCGTCTCCTCGGCGGCGGTGATGACGAGCCCGCCGCGAATGGCCGTTCTGGTCATGGCCGTTCCCCCTCCTGTGCGTGCTGCACCTGGTGCAGGGTCTGCTCGAGGAGCGCGGCGCCTTGCTCGGCCTCGGCGACAGTGAGGGTGAGGGGCGGGGCGATGCGCAGCACATTCCCGTCGTGGCCGCCCTTGCCGATCAGCAGGCCGCGCTCGCGGGCGTGCTCCAGGGCGAGGGAGGCGGCTTCCGGCGCGGGCGATCCGTCGGGCCGTACGAGCTCGACACCGGCCATCAGGCCGCGGCCGCGCACCTCCCGGACGACGGGGAGCCCGGCGGCGACGGCGCGCAGCCGCTCCATGAGGAGACCGCCGACGCGGCGGGCGTTGCCCTGGAGGTCGTGCTCCAGCAGATAGGTCAGGTTGGCCAGGCCGGCGGCCATGGTGACGGGGCTGCCGCCGAAGGTCGAGATGGAGTTGGCGGCGAGGCAGTTCATGACCTCGGCGCGGGCGACGACCCCGCCGACGGACATGCCGTTGCCGATGCCCTTGGCGAAGGTGAGGATGTCGGGCGGACCGCTCGCCGCGTGCGCCTGCCAGCCCCAGAAGTGGTCGCCGGTGCGGCCCCAGCCGGTCTGCACCTCGTCGGAGATCCACAGGATGCCGTGGCGCGCGAGGACTTCGCGGAACGCGGCGTACAGCCCGTCGGGCGGCGCGGTGAACCCACCGACGCCCTGGACCGGTTCGGCGATCAGCGCGGCGACGTTGCCGTGCGCCTGGCCGAGCATGTCCTCCAGATCCGCGACGCAGGCCGCGGTGAACTCCGCGTCGGACAGCTCCGCGAACGGCCCGCGCGTGCGCACGCCGCCGTGCAGATAGAGGGTCTGGAGGGGGGAGAGGCTGGTGGGTGACCAGGAGGTGTTGCCGGTGATGCCGACGGTGGAGAAGGACCGGCCGTGGTAGCTGTTCCGCATCGCCAGGATCTGGTTGGACCCGCGGTGGGTGGTGGCGAGCAGCAGGGCCGCGTCATTGGCCTCGGTGCCGGAGGTGGTGAAGAAGACCCGCGCGTCGGGGATCCCGGAGAGCGAGGCGATCCGCTCGGCCAACTCGACCATGTGGCGGTCGAGATAGAGCGTGGAGGTGTGCAGGATGCGCCCCGCCTGCTCGGCGACCGCCTTGGTGACCTCGGGCAGGGCATGGGCCGTCATGGTGGTGAGGATGCCGCCGAAGAAGTCGAGATAGCGGCGGCCCTCGGCGTCCCACACATGGCGGCCCTCGCCGTGGGTGAGCTCCAGCGGCTCGCGGTAGTAGAGCGTGAGCCACTCGGGCATCACGGCCCGGTGCCGGATGTGCAGACGGGCGGCGGGGGCGTCGCCGGAGGGGCCGGGAGGAGGCACCTCCGGGGGTGCGGCACTCACGGCCGGACCAGCCCGTCGTAGGCGTCGGGCCTGCGGTCGCGGTAGAAGGCCCACTGCTGGCGGACCTCGTCGATGAGGCCGAAGTCCAGGTCGCGGACGACCAGCTCCTCCTTGGTGTCGCTGGCGACGTCACCGACGAACTGCCCGCGCGGGTCCACGAAATACGAGGTGCCGTAGAAGTCGTTGTCGCCGTACTCCTCGCGGCCCACGCGGTTGATCGCGGCCACGAAGTATTCATTGGCGACGGCCGCCGCGGGCTGCTCCAACTGCCAGAGATGGGCGGAGAGTCCACGCGAGGTGGCGGAGGGGTTGTACACCAGCTGGGCCCCGGCCAGGCCGAGCGAGCGCCAGCCCTCGGGGAAGTGGCGGTCGTAGCAGATATAGACGCCGACCTTGCCGACGGCCGTGTCGAAGACGGGCCAGCCGAGATTGCCGGGTTTGAAGTAATACTTCTCCCAGAAGCCCTTCACCTGGGGGATGTGGTGCTTGCGGTACTTCCCCAGATAGCGGCCGTCGGCGTCGATCACGGCCGCCGTGTTGTAGTAGAAACCGGACTGCTCGATCTCGAAGACGGGCACGACGATCACCATGCCGGTCTCCCGCGCGAGCTCCCGCATCCGCTGGACGGTGGGCCCGTCGGGCACCTCCTCGGCCCAGCGGTAGTGCTCGCTCTCCTGCACTTGGCAGAAATACGGGGCGTTGAAGACCTCTTGGAAGCCGATCACCTGCGCGCCTTGCGCGGCGGCGGCGCGGGCGTGCTCCTCGTGCTTGGCGATCATCGATTCGGTGTCGCCGGTCCAGGTCGCCTGAACCAGAGCGGCGCGCACAACATTGGCCATGAGCTGCTCCTTTGCCGGGGCGTCAGCCAGGCTGACACGCGTAGATCCACGTGTGCTGCGACCGTATGACCCGTCACGCTCGGTGGCAAGACCAGCGCGCGGCCTGTGGATAACTCGACAGGAGAACTTGCAAGTTTATCTGTCGTTCTTTACGGTGGTGCCATGCCTGACAAGGAACAGGAACGCGCTGCCGCCGATCTGGCCGCCACCGTCTCCCAGCTCATGCGGCGCCTGCGCACGGCCTCGCCCCAAGGCGCCCTCACCCCCTCCCAGCGCGCCGTGCTCAGCCGGCTCGGCACCGACGGCCCCGCCACGACCGCCGCCCTGGCCCGCGCGGAGCTCGTGCGCCCGCAGTCCATGCGCGTGATCCTCGGCGTGCTGGAGGAGGCGGAGATGGTCACCCGCTCCCCGCACCCCACGGACGGCAGGCAGGTCGTCTTCTCCCTCACCGCGGAGGGCGAGGAGGCGCTCGCGTCCGTACGCGACTCCAAGAACAGCTGGCTCGCGGCCGCCATCGAGCGCCGCCTGCGCCCCGATGAACAGCGCGCCCTGATCGAGGCGACCCGGCTGCTCAAACGCCTGGTCGAGGAATGAGCCGAGGAAGGAAAGGCCCCGGACGCGCACCTCGGACCCCGCCACCGGGGCGGCGCGCGACAACGGCGGGACGGGCGCGCCGCCTCCGGCGGACCGCGACTCCGGTCCGGCCCTCGGCGGCCGCTTCATGGCACCGCTCCTCCTCGGCGCGGCCCTCAGCCCCGTCGACACCACCGCGATCGACACCGGCCACGACTTCACCACCGGCCTCGTCATGCTCCCCATGGCCGGTGCGGTGGCGGCCTGTTCACTGCTCGGCGCCCGCACGAAGGGCCTCCGCGCGCACCCCTCACCACGGTGGCCGCCCTGCTCGCCCTCGGCAGCGGAGGTCTGCTCCTCGCGCACGGCGGCACGCCGCTCGCCGCGCTGCTGAGCCTGTCCCTCGTCGTCCTGACCGTCACCGACCGCGCCCTGCGCGCCCGCACCTGAGGAGCTGCCCCATGCCCGCCACCACCCTCGACCCCAGGACCGCGCTGGTCCTCGTCGACCTCCAGAAGGGCATCCTCGCCCTCCCCACCGCGCACCCCTCCGCCGAGATCCTCGCCCGTGGCGCCCGGCTGGCCGCGGCCTTCCGCGAGCGCGGCCTGCCGGTCGTGCTCGTACGCGTCGTCGGCGCGGCGCCCGGCCGCTCCGACGCCCCGCCGCGCGGCGGACAGCCCCCGGCCGACTTCGCCGACCTGGCCCCCGAACTCGACCGCCAGAACAGCGACATCGTGATCACCAAGCACACCTGGGGCGCCTTCCACGCCACCGACCTCGACCTCCAGCTGCGCCGCCGGGGCGTCACCCAGATCGTCCTCGGCGGCATCGCGACGGGCGCGGGCGTCGAGTCCACCGCCCGCGCGGCCCACGAACACGGCTACCACGTGACGATCGCCACCGACGCCGTCACCGACCCCGATCCGGAGATCCACCGGGTCACCGTGGAGCGGACCCTCCCGCGCCTGGCCGAGACGGACACGACGGAGAACATCCTGAAGCTGCTCACCTCTTAGACGCCGATTCCTTTGGCACCTGCCGGGCGGCGGGCAGGTGCCGCAGGGCGCCGGCCGGGATCACACGAGGCACAGCAGCGATTGAGGGCCGCACTCCGCGCGGGGGTGCGGCCCTCGGTGTATGGGGTTACGAGGTCCAGCCGCCGTACGGCACGGTGATGAGTTCCATGGCGTGGCCCGCCGGGTCCATGAAGTACACGCCGCGGCCGCCATCGTTATGGTTGATCGTGCCGGGCTGGTTCTGGTGGGGATCGGCGTAGTGCTCGATTCCGCGCTGCCTGATCTGCGCGTACGCCGCGTCGAACTCCTCCTCGGAGACCAAGAAGGCATAGTGCTGGGGGGTGATGCTGTCCGCAGGGATCGTGGCGAAATCCAGTGTGACGCCGTTGCTCAGGTCGACCGCGATGAATGGGCCCCACTCGGCGGTGATCTCAAGGCTGAGCAGGTTCGCGAAGAATTGTGCGGACTCCCGGTTGTCCCGGGCGTGGACGATCGTGTGGTTCAACTCGACTGACAAGGAATGCCTCCGAAGGCATGTCCCGACACCTCCATGCCTCACCCAGCCGGTGACCGGCACGCGATGTCGCCGTAGATCCTAGTCGCTGTCGTCTGCGTAGTGAGTCGGCGGTAGTTGATGAGGGCTGCGGCTATCCGGTGAAGGCAAGGAAGTGCTCGGCCTTGTTCGTCGAGGATGACCCGATGGAGTCGAGCCCAGACCCTCTCCCGGCTCCACTGGGCGAAGCGTCGGTGGACCGTGGGCCAGGCCGGCCCGAACACCGGCGGCGACTGCCGCCAGGTGCAGCCCGAGGTGGCCACGAAGACGATGGCCGCCGGCGTCTCGCGATCACCGGCCCGCCGTCGGCCACCACCCTGCGGGCGATTCACCTCCGTGGGGGGCGCCACCCGCTGGAACAACATCCGGTACCAACCGCTCAACCAGATCGGTCATGCGCGGTTCAGCGAATGATCACGCTATGAGAAGCGGTGCTGTAGGCCGGTGAGGGCGCGCCTTCCTTCGAGGGCGCACCCATTTCCGCCCCTCCCGCCCCTCAAACGTCCATGTCGGATTTCCGCGAGCCAAAGCCGTCGCCGCGGACGATCCTTGAAGCATGTACACCGACTTCGACCGCTGTGTCCGGGCCGTCCGCTCCAAGGACGCCCGCTTCGACGGGTGGTTCTACACCGCCGTGCGCACCACTGGCATCTACTGCCGTCCGAGCTGCCCGGCCGTGCCGCCGAAGGACCGGAACATGACCTTCTACCCCAGCGCGGCCGCCGCCCAGCAGGCCGGTTTCCGGGCCTGCAAGCGCTGTCGGCCCGACGCCAGCCCCGGCTCGCCGCAGTGGAACGAGCGGGCCGACCTCGTCGCCCGGGCCATGCGGCTCATCGGCGACGGCACGGTCGACCGCGAGGGCGTCCCCGGGCTCGCCGCCCGCCTCGGCTACAGCACCCGGCAGATCGAGCGCCAGCTGCTCGCCGAGCTGGGCGCGGGCCCGCTCGCCCTGGCCCGCGCCCAGCGTGCCCAGACCGCCCGCATCCTCATCGAGACCAGCGAACTGCCCATGACGGACGCCGCGTTCGCCTCCGGCTTCTCCTCCGTCCGCGCCTTCAACGAGACCGTACGCGAGGTCTTCGCGCTCTCTCCCACCGAGCTCCGCGCCCGCGCGGCCCACGGCCGGAAACCCGCCACGCCCGGCGTGCTGGCGCTCCGGCTGCCCTTCCGGGCGCCCCTGTGCCCCGACAACCTCTTCGGCCACCTCGTGGCGACCGCCGTGCCCGGCGTGGAGGAGTGGCGCGACGGCGCGTACCGCCGCACCCTGCGCCTGCCGTACGGCCACGGCACCGTCGCCCTCGCCCCGCGCCCCGACCACATCGACTGCCGGCTCGCCCTCTCCGACCTGCGCGACCTGGCCGGAGCCATCAGCCGCTGCCGGAGCCTCCTCGACCTCGACGCGGACCCCGAGGCGGTGGACGAACTGCTCGCCGCCGACGAGCGGTTGGCCCCGCTCGTCGCCAAGGCCCCCGGCCGCCGGGTGCCGCGCACCGTGGACCCGGAGGAGTTCGCCGTACGGGCCGTGCTCGGCCAGCAGGTGTCGACCGCGGCGGCCCGCACGCTCGCCGCCCGCCTCGTCACCGCCCACGGCGAGCCCGTCGACGACCCGGCCGGGGGCGGCCTCACCCACCTCTTCCCGTCGGCCGAGGCGCTGTCCGGCCTCGACCCCGCGGCGCTCGCCATGCCCGGCGGCCGCCGCACCACCGTCGTGACACTGGTCCGGGCCCTCGCGTCCGGCGAACTCCCCCTCGGCGTCGGCAGCGACCGCGCACAGGCGTACGCACAGCTCGCCGAGCTCCCCGGCATGGGCCCGTGGACCACCGGGATCATCGGGATGCGGGCGCTCGGCGACCCCGACGCCTTCGTGCCGACGGACCTCGGCGTCCGGCACGGCGCCGCCGCCCGCGGCCTGCCCGCGACCCCCGGAGCGCTGACCCGGCACGCCGCCGCGTGGCGGCCGTGGCGGGCGTACGCCGTCCAGCACCTGTGGGCGGCCCACGACCATCCCATCAACGACATGCCCAAGGACTGAGCACCATGCAGCGCGTACACACCGTCACCGACAGCCCCGTCGGCCCCCTGACCCTCGTCGCCACCGACGGCACCCTCTCCGGTCTCTACATGACCGACCAGCGGCACCGGCCGCCCCAGGAGACGTTCGGCGAGCGGGACGACAGGCCGTTCACCGAGGCCCTGCGCCAGCTCGCGGCGTACTTCGCGGGCGGGACGACCCGTTTCGAGCTCCCGCTGCGACTGGACGGCACGCCGTTCCAGCGGCGCGTATGGGCGGGGCTCCTGGAGATCCCGTACGGCGAGACGCTCTCGTACGGCGAACTCGCCGAGCACATCGGCGCGCCCAACGCGTCCCGCGCGGTGGGCCTGGCGAACGGCAAGAACCCCATCGGCATCATCGTCCCCTGCCACCGGGTCGTGGGCTCGACGGGTGGACTCACGGGGTACGGCGGGGGACTGGAGCGCAAGCGGATGCTTCTTGCGCTGGAGCGGGGTTCCGCTACGGGGGCGGGTGATCCGGATCGGCTGTTCTAGGCCGAGGCCCGGTGGCCGGGTGCGGGCTGTCTCGTCCGCACCACCGCTGCGCGGCGGTGTCCGCGAGCTCCCTCCCCCGGGCTCCGGCCGGGGGTGCCCCCAGAGGTGCCCCTACGGGCTGAACCCGCCCACCCGCATCAACGATTCCGACCCTTCAACGGCCGCTTGTAATAAGCCCATGGAAAGGATCCCGCCCCCACCTGCACCCAGCCCTCCGCTTCCATCCGCCGGTGCCGGTTGCCCAGGGCGAACGGGACGCGGCGGTGCTCCCACGGGTGGTCCGACGCCTCCACCACGTGGAAGTACGGGCCGTAGTCGACGACATGCCAGCCCTCCAGACCCGCCTCCGCGAGTGCCGCCATCTCGTCGAAGGCGGTCAGCGGGGTGAGCACCCGCCGCTCCGGTACGCCCGGCCCTCCGGCCGTGGCGCCGGGCGCGGTCGCGGAGCCCTTCGCGGCGAACCGCTGTTGCGCCGCCTGCCGGCTCACCCCGAGGATGCGGCCGATGGTGTCCCAGCTGTGGCCCGCCGCCCGCGCGCCCTGCACCGCCTCGCGCAGCAGCCGGCTGGTCTCCTCGGCGCCGACCCGGGTGGCGGCGACCAGGCGGAGATAGCCCTCGGCGTCGTGTTCCAGCGACTCGGCCAGTCCGTCCGGGGCGCCGAGGACGGCGCCCGCGATCCCCTCACGGACGCGCCTGCTCTCCTCCGGGCCGATCAGCGGTTCGTCGCTCATCGGCCGTCCGCCGCGCGCAGCGGCTCCAGCGCGTCCAGAGTCGCGCGGTCACGCTCCCGCCGCGCGGCCCGGCCCGCCCCGGCGAGCATGCCGATGGCGCAGAGCACGACGAAGACGGCGGCGCCCCAGACGATGTACCGGGCGACATCGGCGCCGTCCGAGAGCCGTGTGCTCATGACGATCAGGGCGATCGCCATGGGGAACATGCCGAAGGCGGCGGCCCGGAGGGCTGAGCTGCGGGCCGTGCCCGGCCGTATGTCGGTGATCATGACGTCAAGATTTCCTTGACATCGATCGCTTGTCAACCCTTCCTTGACATGGTCCGCGCTCAGCCCGCGGCGATCCGTTCCAGCAGCTTCGGCAGCGACGTCCCGATCGGCTCGCGCAGCAGCTCCTGCGCCCGGTCGTCGTACGGCGTCGGCTCCGCGTTGACGATGACCAGCCGCGCGCCGTGATCGGCGGCCAGCCCCGCGAGTGCCGCGGCGGGGTGCACCTGGAGGCTCGTGCCCACGGCGATGAAGATGTCGCACGCCTTGGTCACGGCCACCGCCTCGCCCAGCACTGCCGGGTCCAGCCCCTCGCCGAACATCACCGTCGCCGACTTCAGAATGCCCCCGCACGCCTCGCATGCCGGGTCCGGATCGCCTGCGGCCACCCGCTCCAGCGCCTCCTCCATGCCCGACCGGGCCTTGCATCGCGTGCACCGCACCGACCGCGCGGAGCCGTGCAGTTCGAGGACCTTCCGCTCCGGCATCCCCGCCAACTGGTGCAGCCCGTCGACGTTCTGGGTGATCACGCGCACCGGCGTACCGGACCGCTCCAGCCGCACCACCGCCTCGTGCGCCACGTTCGGCCGCGCCCGCAGTGCGGGCCCCTCGCGCCGCATCCGCCACGCGCGCCGCCGGATCTCGGGATCCGCCATGGAGAACTCGTACGTGACGAGCTTCTCGGCCTCCGGATCGCGCCGCCACAGCCCGTTGGGCCCGCGGTAGTCGGGGATCCCGGAGTCCGTGGAGATCCCGGCCCCGCTCATGACCACCACCAGGGGCCGCCGCGCCCCGGACATCGCCTCGCCGCCGCTCATGGCGCGAGCGTACGCAGCGACACCTCGCGCGGGCGACGGCTTTGAGTGAACCGGTGGACACACCTTCATGGGCGCCATTCTGTGGATGTGTCGATATTCGACCGGCGACGAGAAGGGATCGCCCCCACTGGAGATTTGTCGATATTCAGGCCCATCACCCTTACGGGGTCGTGTTGTATGACATACCTTCCCTCCCTCGGGTGGTGCGGTGCCCGCATACGGGTCAAGGCGCGGGCTTGTCCCGGCGATCCGTTGCTGCGGCTGTGTTCCTGTGCGACTCCAGGTTTCTGAGGGTGATAGGAGCGATATGTCGCTAAAGAGGAGGCGGGTCGGCGCCTTTGTGGCGGGTGGCGGCGCCGTCACATTGGGGGTGATGTTCGCGCTCTGCACGTCGGCGGGCGGTGTGCTGTCCGCGGTCGCGCGAGGCCGTGACGACGGGGTTCCCGGAGAGGTGATCGCCGGGGCGGGGCAGCATGTGCGGAAGGGGCCGACGACCGCCATGCCGGTCGTCGCCACATACGGCCCCGGGGAGCGCGTCCGTATCGAGTGCAGGGCCGTCGGTGAGGACGTCCGGGGGGATCGCTCGTGGTACAGGCTCATCCGGGGCGGTGGCTGGATGAGCGCGCGCTACGTCCACGCGTACGGCTCGGTGCCGGTGTGCGGCGACGGCCGCCACGATTCCCGGCGTCCCGTTCGGGGCCCGAGGGGGCCCAAGGGTGACAAGGGGGACCGGGGACCGGTGGGCCCGGCAGGCCCGAAGGGCCCGAAGGGACCGAAAGGGCCGAAGGGGGATACCGGTCCGGTGGGGCCGAAGGGGCCCAAGGGGGATCCGGGGCGGGTCGGGCCGCAGGGCAGGCCGGGTGCGGCGGGGCCCGCGGGCCTGAAGGGTGGCACGGGTGCTGTCGGTCCGCAGGGTGCGACCGGTCCGGCCGGGGCCATCGGTCCGACGGGCCCCGCGGGCCCGAAGGGCCCCAAAGGCAGCAAGGGTGACAGGGGCGACAAGGGCGACAGGGGTGACGTGGGCGCGACCGGCCTCAGAGGCGACCTCGGCGCCGTAGGGCCGACCGGTCCCGCAGGGCCTTCCGGGCCCAAGGGTGACCCGGGGCGTGTGGGGCCCGCGGGACCGGCGGGAGCGAAGGGCCCCGCAGGCCCGGCCGGCCCCGCCGGGCCCAAGGGCGATGCGGGAGCTGACGGTGTCATCGGCCCCGCCGGGCCGAAAGGTGACAAGGGGGACCCCGGAGGTCCTGTCGGTCCCGCCGGGTCCAAGGGCGACAGGGGCGAGCCCGGCCCGGCCGGGCCCAAAGGCGACAGGGGAGACCCAGGGGGTCCTGTCGGTCCGGCCGGGCCCAAGGGTGACAGGGGCGAGCCCGGTGACACCGGACCCGCCGGGCCCACGGGTCCCAGCGGTCCCGTCGGCCCCGCCGGGTCGTCCGGCTCCACCGGGAGGCCGGGACCGGCCGGACCCGCTGGACCCGCGGGTCCCGCCGGAGCCGCGGGACCGGCCGGACCCGGCGGCCCTCCCGGCCCTCGGGGAGACCGGGGCGACACGGGTGCCACAGGCGGCACGGGCGCTACGGGAGCCACCGGCCCCACGGGCCCGGCAGGGCCGGCCGGGCCCACCGGACCCGCCGGTCCCTCGGGCCGCCAGGGGCCCGTCGGCCCGGCCGGTGCCGCGGGCCCATCGGGCCCGACCGGCCCGATGGGCCCGAAAGGCAACAAGGGGGACCCCGGAGCGAGGGGCCCCGCGGGACCTTCCGGGGCGGCCGGCCCCGCCGGCCCGCGAGGCGTCAGCGGACCCGCGGGCTCACAGGGCCCGGCCGGACCCGTGGGCCCACAGGGCCCCGTAGGTCCCGCCGGTCCCAGAGGCGGGCCCGGCGGCGGCGGTCCGCCGCGCATCGTCCAACAGGAGTTCACCGTCGCCTCCCTCGCCCGTGAGCAGGTGCTGAAGAGCCCGGTGTGCCCCTCCGGCACGCGGATCGTCGGCGGCGGGTACGCCCAGGTCGGCACCTGGGCGGGGGCGTTGGAGAAGGTCGCTGAATACCCCCTCGTGGCGGAGAACCGCTACCTGCTGGGAGTGAACAGCGTCAGCCCCAGCGACGTCACCCTCAGGGTCTTCGGGGTCTGCCAGCCCTCCTGACCGCCGGACACCCCGAGCGGCCCGTCGACCGTCGGCGGGCCGCTCACTCCTTCTCCTCTGTACCTACTGGTATGTACACTCGCCGCATGAGCACCTCGGAACGCCTGATCGAGAGCACCCGTGAGCTCCTTTGGGAGCGCGGATACGTCGGCACCAGCCCCAAGGCCATCCAGCAGCGGGCGGGCGCCGGGCAGGGGAGCATGTACCACCACTTCGCGGGCAAGCCGGATCTGGCGCTCGCCGCGATCCGGCGCACCGCGGAGGAGATGCGGGCCAAGGCGGAGGAACAGTTCTCCGCCCCGGGCACGGCGCTGGAGCGGATCACCGCGTATCTGCTGCGCGAGCGAGATGTCCTCAAGGGCTGCCCCGTCGGCCGGCTGACGCAGGATCCGGAGGTGATGGCCGACGGGACGCTGCGCGGTCCGGTCGACGAGACCTTCGACTGGCTGCGCGGCCGCCTCGCCGGGATCCTCGCCGAGGGCCGCGACCGTGGCGAACTGGACGCGGCGCTGGACCCCGCCGCCACCGCCTCCGCCGTCGTCGCCGTGCTCCAGGGCGGCTACATCCTGGCCCGCGCGGCCCATTCGGTGGAGCCGTTCCAGCAGGCCGTGGGCGGCGTGCTCGGCCTCCTGGCCGGTCACGCCGCCACCCGGTGAGAAACCCGGGCGCCATCGGCCCGGACGCCATCAGCCCCGACGCCGCCAGGAAGACACCGGTCCGCATGCACGCCCAGCAGTACGAGATCACCCTGCCCGCCGACTACGACATGCGCGTCATCCGCGAGCGCGTGGCCGACTTCGGCCACACCCTCGACGACCGGGCCGGGCTCGGCCTGAAGGCGTACGTCATTCGCGAGCGCGGCGTGAACGGCTCTCCCGTCAACCAGTACGCCCCCTTCTATCTCTGGAACGACACCGGCGCGATGAGCGCCTTCCTCGTCGGCGGGGGCGGTTTCCAGGGAATCATCCGCGACTTCGGCCGGCCGGCCGTCCAGCACTGGGCGGGCGTCGCCACGGAGGCGGGCCCGGCCCGTGCCACGACGCCGAAGGCCGCCTCCCGCCGCCTGACCCCTGTCCCCGCCGACGCCGACCCCATGGGCCTCACCGAACTCGTCCGCCGCGAGACCGGCGAACTGCGCGCGCTGGCACGGCGCGACGGCGTGCACACCGCCGCGCTGGCGGTCGACCCCCGGCACTGGCAGCTGATGCGCTTCGTCCTCTGGGAGCGCGGCGTACCCGAGGCCGAGGACGCCACCGAGCGGTACGAAGTGCTGCACCTGTCCGCCCCGCACCTGTCGGGACTCCCCGAGGGCCGCCACTGGTAGCGCCGGAATTTCTCACGACCCGTTCTTGACCCTCAGGTCAAGAACGGCTTAGTCTTCAACGCATGGGCAGACCGAAGCAGTTCGATCCGGACATGGCGATCGACCAGGCCATGGACGTCTTCTGGCGCAAGGGCTACGGGGCGACCACGCCGCAGGACCTCGTCGACGAGACCGGCATCGGCAAGGGCAGCCTCTACCACTCCTTCGGCAGCAAGCACGCCCTGTTCACCCGTGCGTTGGAGCGCTACCGCGACACACAGGCGGCCGCCCTCGTCGAACTGCTCGGCGGGCCCGGCTCCGTGCGGGACCGGCTGCGGGCCGGGCTCGAGGCCCTCATCGAGATCGACCTCGGCGACCCCGGCCGGCGCGGCTGCTTCGGCGTCAACACCGCCACCGAGCTCGGCGGCGTGGACCAGGAGGCCACCGAGCTCGTGCGCCGCATGTTCGAGCGCACCGAGGCGGCCTTCCGTGCGGCGCTCGAAGAGGGGCAGCGCTCCGGCGAGATCGACGGCCGCCTCGACGTCCGGGCCACCGCGAGCCTCCTGCTGGCGACCGTGATCGGTATGCGCGTCATCGCCCGTACCGCCGACGGCCCGGAGCGGCTGCGCCGGGTGATCGACGGAGTGCTCGGCCCCCTCTGAACCACCCCGCCCGGTTCGCCGGGCTCACCCCTGCCTTGTTTCTGTACCTCCAGGTAAAGAAAAGAGCTTCCCATGGACCTCCACCTCACCGGCAAGACCGCCCTCGTCACCGGCGCGAGCCGGGGCATCGGCCTCGCCACCGTCCGCCGGCTCGTCGCCGAGGGCGTGCGGACCGTCGGCGTGGCCCGTACGGTCACGGACGAGCTGGCCGCGAGCGGCGCGGCCGCCGTGACGGCCGACCTCGCCACCGCGGCGGGCGCGGCCCACGCGGTGGAAGCGGCGCGTGCCGAGCTGGGCGGCATCGACCTGCTGGTCAACGGGGTCGGCGGCGGTGACACCTACTCCGTCGAGGGCTTCCTCGCCACCGGCGACGAGGCGTGGGACGCCACCTTCGGCATCAACTTCTTCAGCGCCGTACGCGTCACCCGCGCCGCCCTGCCGGACCTGCTGGAGCGGGGCGGCGCCGTCGTCAACATCTCCTCCATGGGCGCCCGCGTGCCCTCCAGCGGACCGGTCGACTACACCACCGCCAAGGCCGCGCTGAACGCTCTGGGCAAGTCCCTGGCCGAGGAGTTCGGCCCGCGCGGAGTGCGCGTGAACACGGTCTCTCCCGGCCCGGTCCGCACCCCGCTGTGGGAGGCCGAGAACGGCTTCGGCGACCACCTCGCCAAGGCGGCGGGCACGGACCTGCCGGCCTTCCTGGAGCAGGTCCCGCAGATGATCGGCATGACGACGAACCGCATGACCGAACCCGAGGAGGTGGCGTCCCTGGTCGCCTTCCTGCTCTCCGACCATGCCCGCAGCATCATGGGCGCGGAGCTGATGATCGACGGGGGCGCGGTCAAGACGGTCTAGGTGCCCGGGGTTTCCACGGGCAGCAGCCGGTTCAGGTGGTAGTCCACCACCTCGCTCACCGACTCCGGCGTGCGGCGGGCGTGGACGATGTCCATGCCCAGGCCGGTGATGCCCGAGACCAGGAGGTCCGCCTCCCGCGAGGGGTCGATGTCCGGGGCCGCCCTGCCGGCCTCCCGCGCTCCGCGCAGGATCGCCGCGACGAGCTCCTCCAGGGGCTGTCCGCCGTGCAGGAAGACCGCGGCGAGCCCGGGGTCGGTGAGGCTGCGCGCGTAATAGGCGGCGAACACCCGCAAGGACATGCGGCGTTGCTCGTCCAGCGGCAGGAACTCGTCCAGGATCGCCCGCAGCAGCGCACGGGGGTCGTCCGGGCACCGCAGCGCCTCGACACGGGTCCGGGCGCTGCGCTCGTTCTCCTCGTGCAGCATCCGGAGCGCGGAGACGAGGAGGTCGTGCTTGCCGGCGAAGTGGTACTGCACGACCCGCGGTGACACGCCCGCCTCGGCGGCGATCTCCCGCGTGCTCGCCTCGTGGAGCCCGCGCCCGGCCGCGATCCGCCAGACGGCCTCGGCGATCTCGCGGCGCCTGCGGGCGCGCGCGCCGCCCGGCCCGGCGGGAGTCCGGGGCGCCGCCACCGGTGGCCTCTTCCGCTGCCGGTACGCCTTGGCCTGGCAGCCGCGCGAGCAGTACGCGGGCGGGCGGCCTCGGCTCGCCCGGGGCAGCGGGGCGCCGCACACCCGGCAGCCGACGGCCTTCTTTTCGTCACGCATGCATGGAGCGTACTCCTGCTGGAATGTGTGATGAAAAGGGATATTGCCTCATGAATGCATGGAATTCCCTCCCCGATGGTTGATACGGTCGTAACGTAGGTCCACGTGACGGAACGATGCGATCCGGAGGCGGCCATGAATGAGGCCTGGTACCGGCTGGGAATGCTCCTGGTGTTCATAGCGGGATTCTGGGAGGGGGCGGCCGCCCTCTTCTTCCGGCTGTTCACGGCCAAGGAGCCGTCGCTGATGATCGCGGTGAACTACCTGTCCGCCCCCTGGTGTTACGTCGGGGCCGTGGCGGTCGTGCTCGTGACGTTCGCCGTCGTCGCCGTGCTCGACGCCGGGCACAAGAAGGCGCTGGCGCGCGAGGAGAGGCAGCCGCGGGGCGCGGCCTAAGCGCCCCCGGCCCCGCCGCCCTTGTCGCCGTCCTCGCGGTCGCGGGCGCTCTCCGCGACGCGGCGCAGGCGGGGGTGGCGGACCGGTCCCTGTTCCGTGATCGCCTCGCCGATCATCGTGCGCATCGCGTCCCGCAGCCCGTGCAGCGGGTGGTGCCGGGCCGGGCCCGCGCCCGGGTCCTCGCGCAATTCCCGTACGAGGGACCAGCACAGCGCCAGCATCACCAGGACGAAGGGCAGGGCGACCAGGATCGTCGCCGACTGGAGCGACTTCAGGCCGCCCGCCACCAGCAGGACCGCCGCGACCGCGGCCATCAGCACGCCCCACGTCACCACCAGCCAGGTGCGGGGGTGCAGCGCGCCCCGGCTGGAGAGCGAACCCATCACCAGGGACGCGGAATCGGCGCTGGTGATGAAGTACGTCATCACCAGCGCCATCGCGATCCACGAGGTGAGCACGTCCAGCGGCAGGGTGTCCAGCAGCGCGAACAGCGACGCCTCCGCCCCCTCCTTGACCGTCCCGGCCATGTCCGCCGTGCCCGTCATGTCCAGGCGCAGCGCGCTCCCGCCCATCACGCAGAACCACACCACCGTCGCCCCGCTGGGCACCAGCAGGACCCCGATCAGGAACTCCCGGATGGTCCGGCCGTGCGAGATGCGGGCGATGAACGTCCCCACGAAGGGCGCCCAGGACAGCCACCACGCCCAGTAGAAGATCGTCCACGCGCCCAGCCACGCCGAGTCGGTGAACGCCCCCGTGCGCGTCGCGAGGTTCAGCAGGTCGTGCAGATAGCCGCCGGCGGCCGCCGGGATGGTGTTGAGGACGAAGACGGTCGGGCCGAGGACGAACACGAACAGCATCAGACACGCGGCGAGCACGATGTTGAGCGTGCTCAGCCACTTGACGCCCTTGTGCAGGCCGGAGAAGGCCGACAGTACGAAGGCCGCCGACAGCGCGCCGATGATGATCAGTTCGAGGGTGGTGGTGTCCTTGACGCCGGTGGTGATGTTGAGGCCCTTGGACACCTGGAGCGCGCCCAGCCCGAGGCTGGTCGCCGTGCCGAACACGGTCGCGAAGACCGCGAGCAGGTCGATCGCCCGACCGGGCCAGCCCGCCGCCCGCTCCTCGCCGAGCAGCGGGACGAAGGCCGAGCTCAGCCGGTTGCCACGGCCCTTGCGGAAGCCCGCGTAGGCGAGGGCGAGGCCGGACATGCCGTAGATCGCCCACGGGTGCAGGGTCCAGTGGAAGAAGGAGTACTCCAGCGCCGTACGGGCCGCGGCGGGCGAGTTGGCGGTGACGCCGCTGCCGGGGGGCGGGGAGACGAAGTGCAGCAGCGGTTCCCCCACGCCGTAGAACATGAGGCCGATGCCCATGCCCGCGCTGAACATCATGGCGATCCACGCGAGATTGCTGAACTCCGGCTGGTCGTCGTCCCGGCCCAGCCGGATCCGCCCGAAGCGGCTGAACGCGATCACCACGCACAGGGCGAGGAACACGTCGGCCGCGATGACGAACAGCCAGGCGAAATTGGACAGCACCCAGTTCAGCGCGGCCGACGTCACCCGGTCGAAGGAGTGCTTGGCCAGCGCCGCCCACGCCACCACCGCGAGGACGGCGGCGCCGCCGATCACGACGATGGTGCGGTCGGGGGAGTCGTCCGCCGGCGGACCGGAGGCGGCCGGGGAGGAGGGGGCCGGGTCGGGCGACTCGTATGCGTCGGTGCTCATGTCGCCCCACTATGGCCGGGATGCACTGAAATGGGCTGCCTGGCACGCCGTCCACAGGCATGGGCAACACGCAATCCCCCGGGTAGGGTCGCGGCGCGACGGCCCGTGCTCGTTGTGCGGCGCGGGCCCGGACCGGCGAGGGGACGGCGGGATGACAGACGCGACGGCCGCGGGGGCGACGGCGGGGGGCTCGGGCGCGTCCGGCCGCCGGGTGCTGATCGCCGCGGACAAGTTCAAGGGCTCGCTCACGGCGGTCGAGGTCGCCGAGCACGTGGCGGACGGGCTGCGGCGCGCGGTGCCCGGTGTGCGGACGGAGGCACTGCCCGTCGCGGACGGCGGCGACGGCACGGTGGCCGCCGCCGTGGCCGCGGGCTTCGAGCGCCGCACGGAGCGGGTCACCGGGCCCCTGGGGGAGCCCGTCACGGCCGCGTACGCGCTGCGCGGTGACACCGCCGTGGTCGAGATGGCCGAGGCATCGGGCCTGCGGCACCTGCCCGGCGGACGGTACGCCCCGCTCACGGCCGGGACGTACGGCACCGGGGAACTGCTGCGGGCGGCGCTCGACGCGGGCGCCGCCACGATCGTCCTCGGCGTCGGCGGCAGCGCCTCGACGGACGGCGGCGCGGGCATGCTGAGCGCCTTGGGCGCGCGCTTCACGGACGCGCACGGCACGCCGCTGACCTCCGGCGGCGGCCCGCTGGCCGGGCTCGCGCGGGCCGATCTCTCCGGCCTCGACCCACGGCTCGCGCGCACCCGGGTCACCCTGGCCGGCGATGTCGACAATCCCCTGACGGGCCCGAAGGGCGCCGCGGCGGTCTACGGGCCGCAGAAGGGCGCCTCCCCGGACGACGTGGCCGCGCTGGACGCGGCCCTCGCGCGCTACGCCCGCGTCCTGGCCGAGGCCATCGGCCCCCGGGCCGCCGAGTACGCGGAGGCTCCCGGCGCGGGCGCCGCGGGCGGTCTCGGCTACGGCGCGCTCGTCGGGCTGGGCGCCGCCTTCCGCCCCGGCATCGAGGTCATGCTCGACGTCCTGGGCTTCGCCGCGGCACTGGACCGGGCGGACCTCGTGATCACGGGGGAGGGCTCCCTGGACGCGCAGACGCTCCACGGCAAGGCACCGGTGGGGGTAGCGGCGGCGGCGCGACGGCGGGGAGTGCCGGTGGTGGCGGTCTGCGGGGTGCTTTCGCTCTCCGCGGGGGAACTGCTGGGGGCCGGGATCGAGCGGGCCTATCCTCTCGCGGCGCTGGAGCCGGACGCCGCGCGGTGCATGGCCCTGGCGGGGCCGCTGCTGGAGCGGGTGGCGGAGCGGGTCGCGAGGGACTTTCTCTGACCGGCTGTCTTTGGCTGCGCCCGTAGGGGGAGCTCTTGCGCTCCGCGCGGGGCCGCAGGTCGAGCTTCTCGCGCTCCTGCGCGGCTGGGGGCCGGGCTTCTTGCGCTCCGTGCGCGACTGCGGGCCGGGGTTCTTGCGCTCCGCGCCCGGCCGCGGGCCGGTGGGGGCCGGTCGCGCAGTTCCCCGCGCCCCTTTGCGGGGCCTGCGGCCCCTTGGGGCCTGGGGGCGGGAGCCCTTGTGTGGCCGCGGGCCGGTGGGGGCTTGTCGCGCGGTTCCCCGCCTCTTTGCGGGGCCGACAGGTACCCAAAAGCGTGGGGCCCGGGCGGATCGCCCGGGCCCCACAAGATATTCCGCTGCGTGAGCGCGGCGTTACGGCAGCTGCGCCGCCTCGGCCTCACGTGCCTCGCGGCGGTTGTCGCGGAACGTGTTCACGCGCCGCGCCGTCGCGAAGAGCGGGATGACCGCGCCCAGGACGACCTGGAGCGCGCAGCCGGTCTGGAGCAGCAGCTCACCGCCCGGCGCGTCGAAGGCCCAGGCCGCCAGCAGGCCCATGCTCAGCACGATCCAGCTCAGCATGGCGACCGCCAGCCGGCCCCGCGGCTTCGGGTACTCGACGCGGCTCACCATCAGCCACGCCACCCCCACGATCGCCAGCAGCGTCGGGACGAACGGCAGCTCCAGCAGCACGATCGACACGACGGTCAGCGCGCCGAAGGGGCTCGGCATCCCCTGGAAGATGCCGTCCCGCAGCTGGACGCACGAGAAGCGCGCGAGCCGCAGTACCACCGCGAGCAGCACCACGATCGCCGCCACCGCCGACACCCGCTGGTGGGCGTCCTGGGCGACGACGCCCCAGACGACCACGAAGTAGGCGGGCGCCAGCCCGAAGCTGATCAGGTCGGAGAGGTTGTCGAGCTCGGCGCCCATCGCCGAGCTGCGCAGCTTCCGCGCGACGAGCCCGTCGAAGAGGTCGAAGACCGATGCGAGGAGCATCAGTATCACGGCCGTGGCCGCGCTGTGGCGGGCCATGCCGCCGTCCTCGTTGCCCGTGAGGTGCGGCATGAGGACGCCGGTGGTGGTGAAGTACACCGCCATGAAGCCACAGATCGCGTTACCGAGAGTGAGCGTGTCCGCTATCGACAGCCGCGTGGACAGCGGCATGTCGACCTCGTCCTCCGGCTCGGCTTCCGGCACCCAGGCGGCCTGTGTGTCCGGATCAATCACGGTCAAGGCGTGTCACCCCTGCTGTGGTGGGCTGGCCGACCTCGACCCCGGCCTCGATCCCCTCGGGGAGATAGACGTCGACGCGGGAGCCGAACCGGATCAGACCGATCCGCTCGCCCTGCTCCACCTTCGTGTCCTGCGGTACATAAGGAACGATACGCCGTGCGACGGCACCGGCGATCTGCACCATCTCGATGTCACCGAGCTCGGTGTCGAAGTGCCAGACGACGCGCTCGTTGTTCTCGCTCTCCTTGTTGAAAGCGGGAACGAATCCACCGGGGATGTGCTCGACCGACGTCACGGTGCCGGCCAGCGGCGCCCGGTTGACGTGGACGTTCAGCGGGCTCATGAAGATCGCGACGCGGGTGCGCCCGTCCTTCCAGGGCATGACGCTCTGGACCACGCCGTCGGCCGGGGAGATGACCCGGCCCTCGGCGATCTCGCGATCGGGGTCGCGGAAGAACCACAGCATGCCCGCCGCGAGCGCGGTGCTGGGGACGGCCAGCGCCGCCCAGCGGCCGGAACGGCGGGCGCGGGTGAGGCTGACCGCAGCCGTGGCGACGGTCGGGAGGAGCCACGGCGATGCTCCGCGCGCGAGGCGTACACCGACAAGGCTGTCGCGTGGTGCAGAGGAAGAGCTGTGGGGCATGGGTGACCTTCGTAGCGGAGTGGTGCCGCGTAACGATTGGGGGACGGCGGCTTTCCGGGGATGCTATCGGGTACGGCAGGCAACTGGCTAAGCGCCAGGGCCAGTCGATGGCCGAACACCGATGACTCGGTGTGATCTTCTTCTCGGTGAAACCACTCCCAATCGGGACAATCATCCCTGGAGTCGGTACTCCTCGAGTAGCCGACGACCAATGATCATTTTCTGGATCTCGGCCGTACCCTCTCCGATGAGCAGCATCGGCGCCTCGCGGTAGAGGCGTTCGATCTCGTACTCCTTGGAGAAGCCGTAGCCGCCATGGATGCGGAACGCGTCCTCGACCACTTCCTTGCAGAACTCGGAAGCGAGGTACTTGGCCATTCCGGCCTCGAGGTCGTTGCGCTGCCCCGAGTCCTTCTTGCGTGCCGCATTCACCATCATCGCATGCGCCGCTTCGACCTTTGTCCCCATTTCGGCCAGTTTGAATTGAATGGCCTGATGTTGGGCGATGGGTTTTCCGAAGGTCTGCCGCTGCTGCGCGTAGGAGACGCCCAGTTCGAAGGCGCGCTGAGCGACGCCGCAACCACGCGCCGCGACATTCACGCGGCCGACCTCCACGCCGTCCATCATTTGGTAAAAACCCCGGCCGGTGACGCCGCCGAGCACCCGGTTGCCGGGAACGCGCAGCCCATCCATGATCAATTCGGTGGTGTCGACGCCCTTGTAGCCCATTTTGTCGATCTTGCCGGGGATCGTCAGCCCCGGCTTGACCTCGCCGAAGCCGGGCTCCTTCTCGATAAGGAAGGTGGTCATCGACTTGTGCGGCGCGGTGCCCTCGGGATGCCCCTCGTCGGTCCGGCAGAGCACCGCGACCAGCGTGGAGGAGCCGCCGTTGGTCAGCCACATCTTCTGGCCGTTGAGGACGTAGTCCGCGCCGTCCCGGACGCCCTTGGACGTGATGGCCGACACATCCGAGCCCAGCCCCGGCTCGGACATCGAGAACGCGCCCCGGACCTCGCCGGTCGCCATTCTCGGCAGGAAATGGTCCTTCTGTTCCTGGGTGCCGTGCTGCTTCAGCATGTAGGCGACGATGAAGTGTGTATTGACGATGCCCGAGACGCTCATCCAGCCGCGGGCTATCTCCTCGACGCACAGCGCGTATGTGAGAAGCGACTCACCGAGTCCGCCGTACTCCTCCGGGATCATCAGGCCGAACAGTCCGAGTTCCTTGAGGCCCTCGACGATGCGCGTCGGGTACTCGTCACGGTGCTCCAGCTCCGTGGCGACCGGGATGATCTCTTTGTCGACGAATTCACGGACGGTGGCGAGGATTTCCCGCTGGATGTCCGTCAGCCCGTCGGTCTGCGCGAGGCGTCCCATCTCACTTCTCCCGGGTGATCGGCTCGGGGCGGCCGGGCTGCTCTCCGCCGCGCTCCTCGGTGTATATGGCGGTGGGGACCATCACCTTGCGCCGGAAGACGCAGACGACGGTGCCGTCCTGTTTGTAGCCCTTGGTCTCGACATACACGATGCCGCGGTCGCTCCTGGACCTCGACGGCGTCTTGTCGAGCACGGTGGTCTCGCCGTAGATCGTGTCGCCGTGGAAGGTCGGCGCGATGTGCTTCAGCGACTCGACCTCCAGATTGGCGATCGCCTTGCCCGAGACGTCCGGCACCGACATGCCCAGCAGAAGTGAGTAGATGTAATTGCCGACCACGACGTTCTTGCCGAAATCGGTCGTCTTCTCCGCGTAGTTGCTGTCCATGTGCAAAGGGTGGTGATTCATGGTGAGCAGGCAGAAGAGGTGGTCGTCGTATTCGGTGACCGTCTTGCCGGGCCAGTGCTTGTAGACATCGCCGACGGTGAACTCTTCGAAGGTGCGGCCGAACTGCATCGTGCTCATGCCTCCGGGATCTCGAACTTGGAGGTACGGGTCATCCCGGCCGCGCGGCCCTTGCCGGCCACGACCAGCGCCATCTTCCGGCTGGCCTCGTCGATCATCTCGCCGCCGAGCATCGCCGAGCCTTTCATGCCGCCCGCCTCGGAGGTGCAGTAGTCGTAGGCGTCCAGGATCAGCTCGGCGTGGTCGTAGTCCTCCTGCGACGGCGAGAAGATCTCGTTGGCGAGCTCGACCTGATCGGGGTGGAGCACCCACTTGCCGTCGAAGCCCAGCGCCGCCGCCCGGCCCGCCACCTCGCGGTAGCCGTCGGGGTTGCGGATCTGGAGGTAGGGGCCGTCGATGGCCTGGAGGTCGTTCGCGCGGGCCGCCATCAGGATGCGCATCAGGATGTAGTGATAGGCGTCGGCGCCGTAACCGGGCGGCTGGTGGCCGACCACGAGCGACTTCATGTTGATCGAGGCCATGAAGTCCGCAGGGCCGAAGATGATGGTCTCCAGACGCGGCGACGCGGCGGCGATCGCGTCCACGTTGACCAGGCCCTTGGCGTTCTCGATCTGCGCCTCGATGCCGATGCGCCCCACCGCGAAGCCCATCGTCTTCTCGATCTGCGTCAGCAGCAGGTCCAGCGCCACGACCTGCTCGGCGTCCTGCACCTTCGGCAGCATGATGCAGTCGAGGTTGGGGCCCGCGCCCTCCACGACCGTGATGACATCGCGGTACGTCCAGTGCGTCGTCCAGTCGTTGACCCGCACGACCCTGGTCTTGCCCGTCCAGTCGCCGTTGTTGAGCGCGTCGACGACGGTGTGCCGGGCGCCCTCCTTCGCCAGCGGGGCGCAGGCGTCCTCCAGGTCGAGGAAGACCTGGTCGGCGGGGAGGCCCTGGGCCTTCTCCAGGAAGCGCGGGTTGCTGCCCGGGACGGCGAGGCAGGAGCGGCGCGGCCGCAGACGGTTGAGGGGCGTTGTCATGCGGGGACCTCCAGAGGGTCGAGGTGGTTCGCTTTCCGGATCTCGTCGACGATACGGCCGATGATCTCCGTGATGCCGAAATCCTTGGGGGTGAAGACTGCCGCGACACCCGCCGCCCGCAGGGCGGTGGCGTCCGCGGACGGGATGATGCCACCGACGATCACGGGGAGGTCGTCGGCCCCCGCGCTCCGCAGCCGGGTCAGCACGTCGGGCACCAGTTCGGCGTGCGAGCCGGAGAGGATCGACAGGCCGACGCAGTGCACGTCCTCGGCCACGGCCGCCGAGACGATCTGTTCCGGGGTCAGCCGGATGCCCTGGTAGACCACCTCGAAGCCCGCGTCGCGGGCCCGTACGGCGATCTGCTCGGCGCCGTTGGAGTGGCCGTCCAGGCCGGGCTTGCCGACCAGCAGGCGCAGCTTGCCGCTGCCCAGGTCGTCGGCGGTCCTGGCGACCTTCGCGCGCACCGCCGCGAGCGGGGTGCCCGCCTCGGCGGTCACCGCCACGGGGGCGCTGCTCACGCCCGTGGGGGCGCGGAACTCGCCGAACACGTCGCGCAGCGCCCAGGCCCACTCTCCGGTCGTGACGCCGGCGCGCACGCACTCCAGCGTGGCCGCCATCAGGTTGTCCGTGCCGGCGGCCGTCTTCTTCAGGGCCGAGAGGGACTCCTGGGCGCGGGCCTCGTCGCGGTTGTCGCGCCAGGCGTGCAGGGCCGCGACGACGCGGGCCTCGTTGGCCGGGTCGACCGTCATGATCGCGGTGTCGAGGTCGGAGGTGAGCGGGTTGGGCTCGGTGGACTCGAAGCAGTTGACGCCGACGATCTTCTCCTCGCCGGCCTCGATCCGGGCCCGCCGCTCGGCGTGCGAGGACACCAGCTCCGACTTGAGGTAGCCGGACTCGACGGCGGCCATCGCGCCGCCCATCTCCTCGATCCGGCCGATCTCCGTGAGGCACTCGGTGACCAGGGCGTCGACCTTGGCCTCGATGACGTGCGACCCGGCGAAGATGTCCTCGTACTCCAGCAGGTCGCTCTCGTGGGCCAGGACCTGCTGGATGCGCAGCGACCACTGCTGGTCCCAGGGCCGGGGCAGGCCCAGCGCCTCGTTCCAGGCGGGCAGCTGGACGGCGCGGGCGCGGGCGTCCTTGGAGAGGGTGACGGCCAGCATCTCCAGCACGATGCGCTGGACGTTGTTCTCCGGCTGCGCCTCCGTCAGGCCCAGGGAGTTGACCTGGACGCCGTAGCGGAAGCGGCGCTGCTTGGGGTCCTCGATGCCGTAGCGCTCGCGGGTGATCTTCTCCCAGATGCGGCCGAAGGCGCGCATCTTGCACATCTCCTCGATGAAGCGGACGCCCGCGTTCACGAAGAAGGAGATGCGGGCGACGACCTCGCCCTTGCGGTCCTCGGGGACCTGCCCGGAGGCGAACACCGCGTCGAGCACGGCGATCGCGGTGGACATCGCGTAGGAGATCTCCTGGACCGGAGTGGCCCCCGCCTCCTGCAGGTGGTAGCTGCAGATGTTGATCGGGTTCCACTTCGGGATGTTGTTGACCGTGTACGTGATCATGTCGGTGGTCAGCCGCAGGCTGGGCCCCGGCGGGAAGACGTGCGTCCCGCGCGAGAGGTACTCCTTGACGATGTCGTTCTGCGTCGTCCCGGACAGCCTGGTGATGTCGGCGCCCTGCTCCTCCGCGACCACCTGATACATCGCCAGCAGCCACATGGCGGTGGCGTTGATGGTCATGGAGGTGTTCATCCGGTCCAGCGGGATCTCGTGGAACAGCCGCCGCATGTCGCCGAGATGGGCGACCGGCACCCCGACCCGGCCGACCTCACCGCGCGCGAGGATGTGGTCGGAGTCGTAGCCGGTCTGCGTGGGCAGGTCGAAGGCGACCGACAGCCCGGTCTGGCCCTTGGCGAGGTTGCGCCGGTAGAGCTCGTTGGACGCCTCGGCCGTGGAGTGGCCGGCGTACGTCCGCATCAGCCAGGGGCGGTCCTTCTGACGTCCGGTCATCAGACGTTCCTGAAGCGGTTGATCGCGTCGATGTGCTGCTCGCGCAGCTCGTGGTCGCGCACGCCCATGCCCGCCTCGGGGGCCAGCGCGAGCACGCCGACCTTGCCCTGGTGGAGGTTGCGGTGCACGTCGTACGCCGCCTGCCCGGTCTCGGCCAGGGTGTAGGTCTTCGACAGCGTCGGGTGGATCTTGCCCTTGGCCACGAGGCGGTTGGCCTCCCACGCCTCGCGGTAGTTGGCGAAGTGCGAGCCCACGATCGACTTGAGCGACATCCACAGATAGCGGTTGTCGTACTCGTGGCGGTAGCCGGAGGTGGAGGCGCAGGTGACGATCGTGCCGCCCTTGCGGGTGACATAGACGCTGGCGCCGAAGGTCTCGCGGCCCGGGTGCTCGAAGACGATGTCGACGTCCTCGCCGCCGGTCAGCTCACGGATGCGCTTGCCCAGCCGCTTCCACTCGCGGGGGTCCTGGGTCTGCTCGTCCTTCCAGAACCGGTAGCCCTCCTCGGTGCGGTTGATGATCGCCTCGGCGCCCATCCGCCGGCAGATCTCGGCCTTCTGCTCGCTGGAGACCACACAGATCGGGGTGGCGCCGCCGGCCAGCGCGAACTGGGTGGCGTAGGAGCCGAGTCCGCCGCTCGCGCCCCAGATCAGGACGTTGTCGCCCTGCTTCATCCCGGCGCCGTTGCGGGAGACCAGCTGCCGGTAGGCGGTGGAGTTGACCAGGCCGGGGGCCGCGGCCTCCTCCCAGGTCAGGTGCTTCGCCTTGGGCATCAGCTGGTTGGACTTCACCAGCGCGATCTCGGCCAGGCCGCCGAAGTTGGTCTCGAAGCCCCAGATCCGCTGCTCGGGGTCGAGCATGGTGTCGTTGTGGCCGTCCGCGGACTCCAGCTCGACCGACAGGCAGTGCGCGACGACCTCGTCGCCCGGCCGCCAGGCGTTCACCCCGGGGCCGGTGCGCAGCACCACGCCCGCCAGGTCGGAGCCGATGACGTGGTACGGCAGGTCGTGCCGCTGGGCGAGCGGCGACAGCTTGCCGTAGCGCTCCAGGAAGGCGAAGGTCGAGACCGGCTCGAAGATCGAGGTCCAGACGGAGTTGTAGTTCACCGAGCTGGCCATCACGGCCACCAGGGCCTCGCCGGGGCCGAGTTCGGGCACCGGGACGTCCTCGACGTGCAGCGACTTGCGAGGGTCCTTCTCCCGGCTGCTGAGGCCGGCGAACATCTCCGCCTCGTCCTTGTGCACGGTCACCGCGCGGTAGGACTCGGGGAGGGGCAGCGCGGCGAAGTCCTCGGCCGAGCTGTCCGGAGCGAGTATCGCGTCCAAAATGTGGTTCATTTGTTGAGCCTCCGGCGAAGCGCGTCGTGGAACGGGCTTGAGGGAACGTCGGGGGTGGTGCGGAAGGCGGTGCCGTCGGTTCGGCGGGTGCTGCGGCGGCGCTGGTGGCGCGGGGGCCTGTGACGCAGGCGTCCGGGCGCACAGGAGTGCTTGTGGGGACAGCCGGCGCACGACGGTTCACGCCTGCGCGCCGGCCGCCCGGACACCCACAAGGTAGTGGCACCGCGTGCCAGGGGACAAGACACCGAGTGCCAACAATTTCTCTCAGATGTCATCCGGAAGGCACGTATGAGCAAGGAAGGGCGGCCACTCTGCCCGGGTGGCCGCCCTGAATGTCCTGAACTATCGGGTTATGGAGGGTCAGTTCTTCTTGAGCGCCTTCTCGATGGCGCGCATGACCTCGTCGAGCGGCGCGTCGGTGCGGGCCACCGTGACCAGCACCTCGCCCTCGGTCCGCGCCGTGGCGGCCGGGGCGCTCTGAGCGGAGCGGCCCGCTCCGATGCCGGTGCCGAAGGTCTCCCGCACGATGGCGAAGGCGTGGTCGAGCTGGGTCTCCACATCGCCCTCGCCGCCGCCGCGCAGCCAGCGCCGCAGCACGTGGTTGTGCGCGGTGACCACCGCCGAGGCGGCGACCTCGGCGAGCAACGGGTCGTCGTCGCCCACGTGGTGGGCGCTCTCGTCGAAGTGGCCCAGGAGATAGCGGGTGAACAGCCGCTCGTAGCGGGCCACCGAGGCGATCTCGCGCTCCCGCAGGGCCGGCACCTCGCGGGTGAGGCGGTAGCGCTCCACGGAGACCGCGGGGGAGGCCGCGTACATCCGCATGACCTCCTTGATCCCCCGGCAGACGGTGTCCAGCGGGTTCTCGTGGGAGGGGGCGGCGTCGAGCACGCCCGCCGCCCGCACGAGCGTGTCGTCGTGGTCGGGGAAGATCGCCTCTTCCTTGGAGCGGAAGTGGCGGAAGAAGGTCCGCCGCGCCACCCCGGCCGCGGCGGCGATCTCGTCGACGGTCGTCGCCTCGTAACCCTTGGTCGCGAACAACTCCATCGCGGCGGCGGCGAGTTTGCGGCGCATGGTGAGCCGCTGGGCCGCCGCGCGGCGGCTGCCCGCGCTCTCGGCGGCGGTACGCGGCTCTCGGGGTGCGTCGGCGGACGGACGCGGGGTGCGGACGGCCTTGGCGGGCTGGGGCATGTGGGGAACGTAACACGCGTCCGTATGGGCGTGCCGGGGCGGACCGGCAGCCGGTTCGAGCAGTCCGCCCCACCCCACGCCGTCGCACCGCACCGGGCGGTCAGCGCCGGGCGTACTCACGGAAGCCGCGCCCTGTCTTGCGGCCCAGGCACCCCGCCGCGACCAGGTGCTCCAGCAGCGGTGCCGGCGCGAGCCCCGGATCGCGGAACTCGCGGTGCAGGACCTTCTCGATGGCCAGCGACACATCGAGGCCGACCACGTCCAGGAGCTCGAAGGGGCCCATCGGATAGCCGCCGCCCAGCTTCATCGCGGCGTCGATGTCGTCGAGCGTCGCGTAGTGCTCCTGCACCATCTTGATCGCGTTGTTGAGATACGGGAAGAGCAGCGCGTTGACGATGAAGCCCGCACGGTCCCCGCAGTCCACCGGGTGCTTGCGGACGCGGGCGCACACGGCCCGGACGGTGGCGTGCACGTCGTCCCCGGTGAGGACCGTACGCACCACCTCCACCAGCTTCATCGCGGGCGCCGGGTTGAAGAAGTGCATCCCGACGACCTCCCGCGGGCGGCCGGTGGCGCGGGCGCAGGCGATCACGGGCAGCGACGAGGTGGTGGTGGCCAGGATCGCGCCCGGTTTGCAGACCTTGTCCAGTGCCGCGAAAAGCTGCTGCTTGACGGCCAGCTCCTCCGCCACCGCCTCCACGGCCAGGTCCACCTCCGCGAAGGCGTCCAGCGAGCCCGCCGGGGTGATCGCGGCCAGCGCGGTGTCCCGTTCCGCCGGCGTCAGTCTGCCCTTCTCCACCGACCGGGCCAGGGAGCCCGCGATCCGCGCCTTCGCCGCCTCGGCCTTCTCCGCCGTCCGGGCCGCGAGGACCACGGCGTAACCCGCCTTCGCGAAGACCTCCGCGATGCCGCTCGCCATCGTGCCCGAGCCCGCGACGCCCACGGCACGCACCTCGCGCACCTCGGCGCCGCCTTGCGCGACACCGCCCGGCGTCCGTTCGTCCGGCACGACGACCGCAGAGTCCGGCGCCTCGTACGTATAGAACCCGCGGCCGGACTTGCGGCCGGTCAGCCCCGCCTCGGCGAGCTGGCCGAGGATCGGCGCGGGCGCGTGCAGCCGGTCGCGGGAGGCGGCGTACATCGCCTCCAGGACCGTGCGGGCGGTGTCGATGCCGATCAGGTCGAGCAGCGCGAGCGGGCCCATCGGCAGGCCGCAGCCCAGCCGCATCGCGGCGTCGATGTCCTCGCGGGTGGCGTAGCGCGACTCGTACATCGCGGCCGCCTGGTTGAGATAGCCGAACAGCAGCCCGTCGGCCACGAATCCGGGCCGGTCGCCGACCGCGACCGGCTCCTTGCCCAGCTCGCGGGCGAGCTCGGTGACGGCCGTGACGGCCGCGGGCGCGGTGAGCACCGAGGAGACGACCTCCACCAGCTTCATCGCCGGCGCCGGGTTGAAGAAGTGCAGGCCGAGAACCCGCTCGGGGCGGGCCGAGTCGGCGGCGAGCCGGGTCACGGACAGCGCGTTGGTGCCCGTCGCCAGGATGGTGCCGGGGCGCACGATCGCGTCGAGGGCGGTGAAGACCTCGTGCTTGAGGGCGTAGTCCTCCGGCACGACCTCGATCACCAGGTCGGCGCCGGCGGCGGACGCGAGGTCCTGGGAGGTGCGGAAGCGGGCCAGCGCGGCCCGCCGCTCCTCCTCGGTGATCCGCTCGCGCCGCACGGCGCGCGCGGTCGCGGCCTCCAGAGCGCGGACGGCGCGCGCGGCGGCCGCCTCGGAGACGTCGATGCCGACGACCTCGCGGCCGGCCTGGGCCAGCACTTCGGCGATGCCGGTGCCCATGGTGCCGAGACCGATCACGGCGACGGTGCGGAGGGCGGGGCCGGAGTGACCCGGCTGGGAGGGGACAGGCTCAGGGGTGGACATACGGTCCATCGCGAGACTCCAGAAGGTGTTCCCCGTGCGCGGGGATGCGTCGGTTGAGTGCCGGTCGGGTGCGCGGACCGTGGCGGCCCGCGACGGCCGTGGGAATTCCGGGTACGGGTAAGGAGCGCCCACGGAAGGGGAGTTGAGCTCACGGCCGGCCCTGTCCCGGGGCCGGGCCGTACCGATGTGTGCCGAACCGACGAACCGACATCACCTGCGCGGCGGCTGCGTCACCAGGCCGCCCGAGCAGGGGTGCTGCTCTTGCCGGGAGATTAACTCAACGGTAACCAAGAGCACCAGGGGAAGGGCGCGCGACTTACGATGTGGTTCAGGCCACTCGGGGAGGAGAGCGGGCAATGGAAGAGGAATTTCGCGCCCTGCTGAAGCGGGTACGCGCCGAACTGGTCAGCCCCGCCGAGTTCGCGGCCTTCGAGCGCCTCCTCGCGCTCGTCCGCACCTCCCGCGACGGGCGCCGCGATGAACTCGCCGCCATCCTGGTGGCCCCCGAACGCCCGCTGTGGGCACGCGAGATCGCCGCCTTCGCGCTGGGTGCCGAGGGCGACCGGCGGGCCTTCGAGACCCTGGTGCTCCTCCTCAACTACCGCGAGCCCGTGCGGTGCGCCACCGCCGCCTTCGTCCTCGCCCGGCTCGGCGACCCCCGCACGGCCCGCGCGGCCGCCGCCCTCGCGACCAATCCCTTACGCACCGCCTACGCCCTGCACCCCGTCCGTCTGCTCACCGAGCTCCGCGCCCCGGAGTCCGTGCCCGCCCTGCTCGCCACCCTGGAGCGGCTGCTCGCCGCCCGGGACCACTGCTGGCCCATCGCCCGCGCCTGCGTCGAGGGCCTCGGTGTCCTGGGCGACCGCCGCGCGGAGGACGCCCTGGTGGCCGCCCAGGCCCACGACCGCCTCCGCGCGGCCGCGGGGGAGGCGCTCGGGCGCCTGGGGTGAGCGCCGCGCTCCGGCGCCGTGGGCCGCGCCCGGCCGCGAGGATTTGGGCGCCCGTCGCGTTGGTGGTTGGCTGACCTCCGCAGGGACAACGCACGACGTCCGGGAGGACAGCCATGGGCCAGGTCGAGGCCACCACGGAGCGGATCATCGCGGCGGACCCGGAGGAGGTGTTCGACGCGCTCGCCGACTACAGCGGCACCCGCGCCAAGCTGCTGCCCGAGCACTTCAGCGAGTACGAGGTGCGCAAGGGCGGCGACGGCGAGGGCACCCAGGTGCACTGGAAGCTCCAGGCCACCAGCAAGCGCGTGCGCGACTGCCTGCTGGAGGTCACCGAGCCGACCACCGGGCAGCTGGTCGAGAAGGACCTCAACTCCTCGATGGTCACCACCTGGACCGTCACCCCCGCCGGCGAGGGCAAGGCCAGGGCCGTCGTCTCCACCGTGTGGAACGGCGCCGGCGGCATCGGCGGCTTCTTCGAGCGCACCTTCGCCCCCAAGGGTCTCGGCCGCATCTACGACGCCGTGCTCGCCAAGCTGGCCGCCGAGGTGGAGAAGTAGCCGCGGCGCAGCCGTGGCAGCAGGGGCCGCCGATCCCGAACCGGCCCTGGAACAAAGCGAGAACAGTCGGTGGAAGCCCGGACCGTGGGTGGTCCGGGCTTCACCGTTTCGGGTGGTTTCCCCAACCCTCCCACCGTGCCTCGTATGCCTCCGACCGGCGCGAAAGCCGCACAGAGGGCACTCTCCGGTCAATCACCGCGCTTGCTAGCCGTTATTGCCAAATGCGAGAAAAGGGCGGCGATGCAGGCGCGATGAGGGGAGTCGTACGTGGGCGGGACCACATTCGGGACCACCTTGGTGCAGAGCGAGGGACCACCGTCCCCGGCCCTGCGGGACCAGGGCGGGGTCCTCGCGCACGGCGACGGTCCACCGTCCGCCCTCCCCGCGGCCGGCCCGGCCCCCGCGCACCACGTGGCCCGCCTCGGCCCGGCCCGCGTCCGCGTCGTCTTCGTCGGCCTGATGCTCGCGCTCCTCCTCGCCGCGCTCGACCAGACCATCGTCGCCACCGCCCTCCCCAAGATCGTGGGGGAGCTGCACGGCCTGGACCGGATGTCCTGGGCCGTCACCGCTTATCTGCTGAGCTCCACGGCGGTCCTGCCGGTCTACGGCAAGCTCGGCGACCTCTGCGGGCGCAAGGGGGTCTTCCTCTTCGCGATCGTCGTCTTCGTCGCGGGCTCCGCGCTCGCCGGGCACGCCGCCACCATGAACCAGCTCATCGCCTTCCGCGTCCTGCAGGGCGTCGGCGGCGGCGGGCTGCTGATCGGCGTCCAGGCGATCATCGCCGATATCGTCCCGCCCCGGGAGCGCGGCCGTTTCATGGGCGTCATCGGCGCCGCCTTCGGCCTCGCCTCCGTCGCCGGGCCCCTGCTCGGCGGCTTCTTCACCGACCGCGCCTCCTGGCGCTGGTGCTTCTACGTCAACATCCCCTTCGGCCTCCTCACCTTCCTCGTCGTCGCCGTGGGCCTCAAACTCCCGGTGCGCTTCCGCAGGGGCCGCTTCGACGTCCTCGGCGCGCTGCTGCTCATGGCCTTCTCGACCTGCCTGGTGCTGCTGACGACCTGGGGCGGCACGGAATACGAGTGGCGCTCGCGCGTCATCCTCGGGCTCGCGGCGGGCGCCCTCGGCACCGCCCTGCTCTTCGTCGTGGTCGAGCACATCGTCACGGAACCGATCATTCCGCCGCACCTTTTCCGCGACCGGGTCTTCAATGTCTGCGGCATCGTCGGCGCGGCCATGGGCGTCGGCCTCTTCGGCGCCGCGAGCTATCTGCCGACCTTCCTCCAGATGGTCGACGAGGCGGACGCCACCGAGTCCGGGCTGCTGATGCTCCCGATGATGGGCGGGGTGGTGCTGTCCTCCCTCGTCACCGGCCAGCTCATCAGCCGCACCGGCCGCTGCAAGCCCTTCCCCGTCATCGGCGGCGCCGTCTCCGCGGTGGGCATGTACTACCTCTCCCACCTCGACACCCACACCCCGCGGGCGGTCTACAGCCTCTGGATGGGCATCCTCGGCGTCGGCGTCGGGCTCGCCCTGCCCGTGCTCGTCCTCGCCGTGCAGAACTCCGTTCACCCCGCCGACCTCGGCACCGCCACCAGCGCCAACAACTACTTCCGGCAGATCGGCGGTTCGGTCGGCGCCGCCGTCTTCGGCACGCTCTTCGCCCGCCGCCTCGCCGACCGGCTGCACGCGGAACTGCCCCACCGCGCCGGGCTGCCCGCACCCGACTCGATCACCCCGCAGCTGGTGCGCGCCCTGCCCGAGGCGGTCCGCGACGGCTATGTGCGGGCCTACGCCGACGCCATGCCGCGGATCTTCCTCTATCTCGTACCGGTGCTCGTCCTCGGTTTCCTGCTCGCCTTCCTGCTGAAAGAGAAACCCCTGGTGTCCCACAACGCCCCCGAAGCCCCCGTCATCCCCTCCGCGCGCGCCGAACCGTCGGACGGCCCGGCGCACTTCGTCGCGGGCCTCCCCGTCACCGGCACCGTCCAGCACCCCGACGGCACCACGGTGCCGCGCGCCGCGCTCACGCTCATCGACGTCCGCGGCCAGCAGATCGGGCGCGGCGCGAGCGGGGAGGACGGGCGGTACGCGCTGAGCACGCCCGGCACCGGCTCGTACGTCCTCATCGCCGCCGCGGGCGGGCACCAGCCGCAGGCGGTCACCGTCACCATCGGCGAGCGGCCCATCGAGCTGGACGTGGTCCTGGGCGGCGCCGGCCGCCTCGCGGGCACCGTGCTCACCCCCGACGGCAACCCCGTGCGCGACGCGCTGGTGACCCTCACCAATGTGCACGGCGAGGTCGTCTCCACCACCCGCACCGGGCGCGAAGGCGGCTATGTCATCTCGGAGTTGGTCGCGGGGGAGTACACCCTCGCCGCCAGCGCCCCCGCCTTCCGGCCCGCGGCGCTGCCGGTGACGGTCCAGTCCTGCCGCGAGACCCGCCAGGACATCGAGCTGGCCGGCGGCGCGGTGCTGCGCGGCGTCGTCAGGGCGGGCGGCGGCCGGGCCGTGGAGGACGCGCGGGTGACGCTGCTGGACGCCGCGGGCAATGTGGTCGACTCGGCCGCCACCGGAGCGGACGGGGCGTTCCGCTTCGTGGACCTGTCCGCCGGCGAGTACACGGTCATCGCGGCGGGCTATCCCCCGGTGGCCACGGTCCTCCAGGTCGCGGGCGGCGGCCGCACGGAGCGGGACCTCCAGCTGGGCCACGCGGACTGAAGGCAGGGCCGGGGCGCGTTCGATCGCCGGGCGGGCGTGCCCCGCCCGCCCGGCGATCCGACGCGTCGGTTCCGCCGATTCCGCCCACGGGCCGTGTCCGGGCCCCTACGGTAGTAACGGTGGCGCAAACCATAAGGAGCATCCGCCCATGCACCATGGCACGCCCGTCCCCGGACGGATCCCGCTCGCGGTGGTCGTCGTGGGGTCCGCCGGCCTGGTGACCCACTGGAGCACGGGCGCCCGCAGACTGTTCGGCTACGACCGCGACGAGGCCGTCGGCGCCCCGGCCGCCGACCTCATGCCCATCGGCGGCGCCCTGTACGAGGAGCCCGACGACGGCCACCGCGGCACCGGCCTCGACGCCTGGCTCGGCCGCGCGCCGGCCGACGGCGCCGCCGGTTACCCCAGCGCCGGACGGGCCCGCTCACACTCCCCCGAGCGCGGGTCCGTCGAGGTGCTGTGGTGGGCCTATCCGCTCGCCGGGCCCGAGGAGCGGCTGCTGGTCCTCGCCGCCGACGCCGAGCCGCTCGGCTCCACCGCGCAGGACCAGGTGTTCCCCGGCTTCGCCCCGCACACCACGCTGCCCGACGGCGAGGGCCTCGCCGACCGGCTCCCCGACATCCTGCCCGCCATGGGCCCGGCCCTCAGCGGCCGCATCGTCTCCCAGGTCCTCGAACTGGGCTATCCCGTGCTGGAGTTCAGCCACCACCAGCGGATCCCGGTCACCCCCGACTGGGGCACCCCGAAATACGCGGAGCGCGCGGCCCGGCAGGCCGGCCGCGCCGCCACCGCCGCGCCGGCCGCGCATGCCCCGGGCGCCCCGCCGGACCCCGCGGACGCGCCGGACCTCGAATACGCGGCCGTACGGGAGCGGCTGGAGTTCCTCAACGAGGTCAGCGGCGCCATCGGCACCTCGCTCGACCTGGCCCGCACCATCCGCGAGGTCACCAGCGCCGCCGTGCCCCGCTTCACGGACTTCGCGGGCACGCACCTGCGCGCCGCCGTCCTCGCGGGCGAGGGCTTCCCCGACGGCCCGCCCGACGTCACCACCGTCTGGCACCGCGTCTGGGTCGAGCACAACGACGAGCCGGGCCGCTGGGACGACACCGTGCCCGTCGGCGAGGCCATCGCCTTCCCCGAGCACACCCCGTTCTTCCAGTGCATGGTCACCGGCGAGCCCGTGCTCATCCCGCGGATCGGCGAGGAGCTCGCCAACCGCATCTCCGGCCAGTTCGAGAAGCGGGACCTGCGGCCGCTCATCACCGGCAGGTCGATGCTGGTCGTGCCCCTCAAGGCGCGCAACGTGGTGCTCGGCTTCATGGTGCTGATGCGGCGCGACGGCCGCACCCCCTTCGACGACATGGACCGCACGACCGGCGCCGAACTCGCCGCGCGCGCCGGGCTCGTCCTCGACAACGCCCGCATGTACACCTACCAGGAGAACGTCGCCGACACCCTCCAGGACAGCATGCTCCCGCAGCTCGCCCCGCGCATGGCGGGCTGTGACACCGCCACCCGCTATCTGCCGGGCACCCGCCTCGGCCGGGTGGGCGGCGACTGGTTCGACAGCATCAAGCTGCCCGGCTCGCGCACCGCCCTCGTCGTCGGCGACGTCATGGGCCACGGCCTGAACTCCGCCGCCATGATGGGGCAGCTGCGCACCGCCGTACAGACCATGGCCGCCCTCGACCTGCCGCCCGAACAACTGCTGCGCAATCTCGACGACCTCGCCCAGCGGCTCGGCGAGCACTATCTGGCCACCTGTCTCTACGCGGTCTACGACCCGGTCCGCTCGGAGCTGACGATCGCCAACGCCGGGCACATCCCGCCCGTGCTCGTCCGGGCCGCGGACGGCCGCAGCGTGCTGCTCGACCTGCCCACGGGCGCGCCCATAGGCGTCGGCGGGGTGGCCTTCGAGGCCGCGACCGTCCCGGTCGCGCCGGGCGACCGGCTGGTGCTGTGCACGGACGGGCTCGTGGAGGTCCGCGGCCAGGACATCGGCGCGGGGCTCGCCGCGCTCTGCGAATCCGCCGCCCACCCCGCGGCGTCCATGGACGACGCCTGCGACACCATCATCCGCGCCCTCAACACCGGCGACGGCGGCCGCAAGGACGACGTCGCCCTGCTGATGGCCCGGCTCAACGGCATCCCCGCCGAGCACACGGCCGGGTGGGAGCTGGAGTGCACCCCTGCCGAGGTCCGCCGGGCCCGCCGGCTCGTGCGCGGTCAACTCGCCGAGTGGGGGCTCGAAGCGGCGGCCCCGACCGCCGAGATCCTGGTCAGCGAGCTCGTCACCAACGCCGTGCGGCACACCGGATCGCGTCGGCTGGGCCTGCGCCTGGTGCGTACGGACGTGCTGCTCTGCGAGGTCACCGACGAGGACCACGCGCTGCCCACGCTGCTGGGCCCCGGCCTCGGCGAGGAGTCCGGGCGCGGGCTCAGGGTGGTGAGCGGCCTCGCGCGCGAGTGGGGCGCGAGCCACACGGGCCGGGGCAAGTCGGTGTGGTTCGAGCAGTCGCTGGTGAACGCCGGCGGCCCCGGGTCGAACATCAGGTGAAAGTACGGGCACGGTAGCCGCGGGGATCTTGCCCCCGGCCGCCGGTCGGCGGTAGTCAAGATCATGACGAACCGTCATACCGGCTACCCGGGAGCGCATATGGGCACATCACAGCAGTACGCCGAGGCGTGGGAAGGCTTCTGGAGGGAGACCTCCGACGTGCCGGGCGACGCGATCTGGGACGCGGACCCCTCGCTGACGGCGGTCCCGCACCTGGAGTTGCTCGCCCCGCACGCCGACGCCGCCCTGCCGGTCGTCGACCTCGGCTGCGGCAACGGCACCCAGACCCGCTATCTCGCCACCCGCTTCCCGCGCGCCGTCGGCGTGGACATCTCGGCGGCGGCCGTCGAGCACGCGCGCCGCGCGGATGCCGAGGGCGTCGCGGAGTTCGAGCAGCTCGACCTGACGGACACCGAGGCGGTGCGCGCGCTCCACGCGCGGATCGGGGACGCCAACGTCTATATGCGCGCGGTGATCCACCAGAGCCGCCCCGAGGACCGCCCGGCGGTCGCACGGGCGGTCGCGGAGCTGACCGGCGCGCGCGGCCGCGCCTTCGTGGTCGAGCTCACCGAGGCGGCGAAGGACGTGCTGGCGGAGGCCGTCCTCCGCCCTGACGGGCCATCACCCAAGGGCAGCCGCGTCGTGAAACACGGCCTGCGCCCCGCGGAGGTGGTGGACGGAGAGGTCCCCGGACTGCTCCGGGGAGCGGGCCTCGCGATCCTCGCCGAGGGTGCCATCACGCTCGCGATGACGGAGTTCCGGGAGGACGGGTCACGGATCGCGCTGCCGGCGCGGTGGTTCGTGACGAGCCGCGCGGTGTGAGCCGTCGCCCCCGGGAGTCCACTGACCACCGTGAAATCCCGCCCGGCTCGCGGCAGTTCGCCCCGATCGGCATCGTGGGCTGAATCGGCGCGAGCCGGGCAGGCGAAGCGAGACCTTCGTCAGGCGTCCCGGCAGGTCGGGTGACGTCCACTGGGGTTCGGCAACGCCCTGAAGGGGCGCGCGGAGGTGTCGACGCAACGGCTCCGCCGGGTGGGCGCGACCGGCCACGACGGCACCGCGGAGGACAGAGGGCACATCGCGCTTCCGGCGGAGCGCTCAGGCGGGATCCGGACTGTCGCCCGCCAGCAGGAGCTGCGGCACCTGCGTGAACGTCCATCCCGACCCCGACCGCACCAGCACCCACACCAGATCGAAGCGCGCGTCGGGCCAGTTCTTCGGCGGGGAGGGCCGCACCTCCCCGCCCAGCCCTTTGACGATCTCCGTTATGGCGTTGTGCTCCCACGAGACCAGCGTGCAGCCGTGCCGCCCGGCGAGCTCCTTCGCCAGCGCCTTCTCGTCACCCGTGCGGTACGTGACGTTCGTCCGCACCCCCAGCCTCGCCGCCACCGGCGCGACCGTCTCGCTCGGCCGCAGTCCCTTCGCCCCCGGGTGGGGGCCCGCGGCGTAGACGGCGTCCGGGCGCCGCAGGCCCTTGCGCACCTTGCCGTCCTCGGGGGCGAACAGCGTCACCAGCGCGCCCGCCCGCTGCCAGCCGCGCACGAGCAGGGCGTGGTCGTTCTGCTCGCCGTCCTCGGTGATGCCGAAAGGCGGCTTCTTCCCGCTCTCCTTCGGCTTCTCGCCATGCCGGATGATCATGATCATGTCCGCTCCTGACCCGGAACCGGCCGCGCTGGACGGGGAGTCGGACGACGCGGCCGCGGCCTTGCCGCCGCCCTTGCCGCAGGCGGCCGACAGCGACCCGGCCGCGGTCACCAGCCCGCCGAACGTGATCATCCGCAGCAGGGTGCGGCGGGGTGCCACCGGGGCGTTGTCCATGAGCGGGCTCCTTATGGGTGAGGGCGCGTCGGCTCCGTGCGCGCCGCCAGGGTGACCTGTACCCCGGTTTCCCCCGGACAGGTGATGGCCCGCGGGAGCGCGTGCACCGATTCTGGACGAAGGCGGACGGGAGTCCGGCGCGGGGGGTCCCCGCGCGAGAGCGCGGCACGGCCGAGGGAGAAGATCTGGTGTTCCCGTGGAACAGCCGGCGGCGGGCCCGTCGCACCGTGGCCGCGGCCGTCGCGGCCCTGGCGCTCACCACCGCGGTGAGCGCACCCGCGGCGGGCACCGCCGCCCCGGCCGGCTGCCGGGCGCGCACCTCGCTCGGCGCGGTGCGGGGCGCCGAGCGCGGCGGCGTGTGCGCCTATCTCGGCGTGCCGTACGCCGCGCCGCCCACCGGCGCCCGCCGCTTCCGGCCGCCCGAGCCGCCCGCCGCCTGGCAGGGCACCCTCCCGGCCGGCGAGGCGAAACCGCCGTGCCCCCAGGACCTCTCCGACGGCGACGGCAGCGGCGTCGAGGACTGCCTGCACGTCAACGTGTGGTCCTCCCGCGCACCCGGCGCCCACAAGCCCGTCATGGTCTTCCTGCACGGCGGGGAGGACATCTACGAATCCGCGAGCGACGCCCTGGACGACGGCGCCGCCCTCGCGGCGCGCGGTGACGCCGTCGTCGTCTCGGCCGACTACCGCCTGGGCATCCTCGGCTGGACGGAACTCGGCCGCCTGGACCGCTCGTACGCCGGATCCGGCAACAACGGCCTGCGGGACCAGGTCGCCGCGCTCTCCTGGGTGCACGACCACGTCCGCGACTTCGGCGGCGACCCGGGCGACGTCACCGTCTTCGGGCAGTCGGCCGGCGCCGTCTCCGTCGACGCGCTGCTCGCCGGAGACCGGCCGGAGCGCCTCTTCCGCCGCGCCATCGCCGAGAGCGGTCCCGCGAACGCCGTGCACACCGCCCACGCGGCGCGGGCGGCCGCCGAGCGCGTCTTCGGCCTCGGCGGCATCCGCGGCGTCGGCGATCTCAACGCCCTGTCCACCCGGCAGATCCTGGAGCTCCAGCGGAAGGTCCGGGCCGGCCTGCCGGGATTCGCCGGCGCCGTGTTCTTCGCGCCGTACATCGACGGCTCGCTGGTCCCCGGCCCCGTCGTCGACCGGATCACCGCGGGCAGCGCCCGCGACGTCGACGTCATGGCCGGCACCAACACCAACGAGACGGACTTCTGGGCGCTGTTCACCCCCGGCCTCCTGAGCCTCCCGCTCCGCTCCTACCCCTCCTTCCCGCCCGTCCTCGCGGCCCGCGAACAGCGGATGTACGACGTCTACTCCGCGGACCGGCCGGGGCTGAGCGAGGGCCGGGTGGTGAACGCCATGCTCACCGACCAGCTGGAGCGGGTGCCCACGCTCCGGCTCGCCGAGGCCCAGTCCCGCTGGCGCCCCACCTATGTCTACCAATTCGACTGGCATGTCCCGTATGCGACGGGCGTGCCGGACGCCCAGAACCTGGGCGCCATGCATCAGTTGGAGATGCCCTTCGTCTTCGGCAACCTCGACCTCGGGTGGGTGCCGCGCGGCCCCGCGACCGTCAGCGCCCAGCGGCCCGCGCTCACGCGCCTGTCGCACGCGATGACGGACGCCTGGGCGGCGTTCGCCCGCCTCGGCACCCCCGGCTGGCGGCCGTACCGGACCACCGACCGGGCCACGCTGATCTGGAACCTGACGCCCCGCGTCGAACGCGCCCCGCTGGAGAAGGAGCGCGCCCTGTGGGACGACTACTCCTTCCCCTCACAGGACTCGTGAGCCGCTCCGCCCGCTTGACCGGATCGTTCCGCATCGGGTCCCGATCATGTCTTGGGCGAGGGGCCGCGCGGCGCCGAGGATGAGGGCATGAACAGCGCACTCCTCGTCATCGACGTCCAGGAATCCTTCCGGCAGCGGCCGAACTGGGCCGCCGTGTCCAACCCCGGGATCGCCGGCCAGGTCGACCGCCTGGTCGCCGCCACCCGTGCCAAGGGCGACCTCGTCGTCTGGGTGCTCCACCATGAGCCGGGGACCGGCGATGTCTTCGACCCCGCCCTCGGCTTCACCCGCCTCATCGACGGTCTCAAGCCCCTGGACGGGGAGCCCGTCCTCACCAAGACCTCGCACAACGCCTTCACGACGACCAACCTCCAGCAGCTGCTGACCGAACGCGGCATCCGCGAGGTGGCCGTCTGCGGCATCCGTACCGAACAGTGCTGCGAGACCACCGCCCGCGTCGCCTCCGATCTCGGCTACGGCGTCACCTTCGTCACCGACGCCACTGCCACCCACCCCATCGAGCACCGGGAAGCTCCGGAGGGCCGCGGCCTCGATGAGATCCTGGCCGACCCCCTTACCCTGGGCACGGACGCGGTCATCGCCCGTACCGAGTACGCGCTCGCGGGCCGCTTCGCCAGGATCGCCACCGTCGAGGAGCTGACCGGATCGTGACACGGGTCGTCTTCCTGCTCGTCCCGCGGCTGCATCTGCTGGATCTCGCCGGGCCCGCCCAGGTCTTCTCCACGGCGGCCGACCTCGGCCACGGCTACACCCTCGGATACGTGGCCGAGCGGGAAGACGTCCCCACCGCCCAGGGCGTGACGCTGCGCGCCGCCACCGACTGGCCCGGGCTGACCGCCGACGACCTCGTCCTCGTCCCGGGCTGGCGCTCGCGTGGCTTCCGCGAGAACGGGGGTCTGTCGCAAGCCACGCTGGAGCGACTGGCCGCGCATCACGCCGCGGGCGGCACCGTGGCCAGCGTCTGCGCGGGCGCGGACGCCCTCGGCAGGGCGGGCCTCCTCGACGGCCGCCGCTGCACCACCCACCACGATCTCCAGGACGAACTCGCCCGCCGCCACCCCCGGGCCAGGGTCGTCCGCGACGTGCTCTACGTCCTCGACGACCGCGTCGTCACCTCCGCGGGGATCGCGAGCGGCATCGATCTCGCGCTGCACCTCGTGGCCGCACGGCACGGACCCGCCGCGGCCGCCCGTGTCGCCCGCTCCATGGTCGTCTACGCCCGCCGCAACGGCGACGAGCAGCAGGCCGGCGTCATGCTGCGGCACCGCACCCACCTGATCGACGCCGTGCACCAGGCGCAGGACCTCATCGACGCCCGCTTCACCGACCGGCTGGGCCTCGCGGACCTGGCGGCGGCCTGCGGCCTCAGCGAGCGCACCCTCACCCGCCGCTTCACCGCCGCCACCGGCCTCACCCCCCTGCGCTATCAGCAGGAGCTGCGCGTCGAGCGCGCCGAACACCTCATGGCCCAGGGCTCGACCGCGGAGGCGGCGGCCCGCGCGGTCGGCTTCCAGGACGCGCGGATGCTGCGCCGCCTCCGCGCCCGGCCGCCGGTGTCCGGGGCGGCCGCCGAGCCGGTCAGCTGGTGAATCTCACGCTGCGCGCGGCGACGTTGCCGACCGCTGCGCGCGGTGCGAGCGTGCCCAGCCGCCTGACGCAGCGGTTGTCGGAGAAGTAGAAGGCCCGGCTGTTCGTCCCGTTGGTGATCTGACGGACCGTGGTGTGCTCGCCGGAGAGCAGCTCGACGCACTTGCCGGCGGGCGGGTTCTCGGTGCGCCGCTGCACCTTCTCGTGCAGGCAGACCGTGTCCGCCGCGCCGGTGCCCGGCTGGCACCGGTCGTACTCCACGGTCAGCGCGCCGTTCGCGGCCCGCGCGTCCGGGCAGAGCGCGGCGACGAGCAGCAGGACGGGCGCGACGGCGCCCAGGACACGGCGGATACGCATGGGAAAACCCCTCACGAAGCGGTGGACTTGGTGCCCACCAGCTATCCACGCCACGCGGCCCGCGCGCGGGGATTCACTCGTCGGTGGGCGCTGCGCCGCGCCGCCGAACGCCCCTTCGCACAGGCGGCCTTGGCCGGGGCGGGCCGGGACCGGCGCCCGCCTTCCCGGCGGGCCACGGGAGAAATACCCGCTGACACCCGTGCGCCCCCCACCGCCCTGCGATAAGACTGTCGCATGGTGAAGATCCTGATCTCCGCGGACATGGAAGGCGCCACCGGTGTCACCTGGCCCGCCGATGTGCTGCCGGGCACCCCGCAGTGGGAGCGCTGCCGCCATCTGTTCACCTCCGACGTCAACGCCGCGATCCTCGGCTTCTTCGACGGCGGCGCCGACGAGGTGCTCGTCAACGAGGCCCACTGGAGCATGCGCAACCTCCTGCTGGAGAAGCTGGACGAGCGCGCCGAGATGCTCACCGGCAAGCACAAGTCGCTGAGCATGGTCGAGGGCGTGCAGCACGGCGACGTGGACGGGATCGCCTTCGTCGGCTATCACGCGGCCGCGGGCGCCGAGGGCGTCCTCGCGCACACCTATCTGGCCAATTCGCTCACGGGCGTATGGGTGGACGGCACGCGGGCCAGCGAGGGGTTGCTCAACTCTCTGGTCGTCGCGGAATACGGTGTGCCCGTGGTGCTGGTGACGGGCGACGACCGGACCTGTGAGGACGCCAAGGGCTATGCCCCGGCGGCCCGTTCCGTCGCCGTCAAGGACTATGTCTCGCGGTACGCGGCGGTGTGCCGCACTCCCGCGCGCACGGCCGCGCTGATCCGGGCCGCGGCGCGCGAGGCGCTGCCGCTCGCCGTGCGGCACGAACCGGCGCACGCCGGGCCCGTCAGCATGGAGCTGGAATTCGACGCCGAGCACCTCGCCGGGGCCGCCACGTGCGTGCCGGGCGTCGAGCAGAGCGGCGAGCGCCGGGTCGCCTACACCACGCCGACCATGTACGAGGGCATTCGCTGCTTCAAAGCGGTCACGACCGTCGTGTCGGCCGCCGTGGAGGAAGAATATGGCTGACACCCGGGCAGGCACCCGAGCGGAGCGGGTCGACGGACAGGCGCTGGACGAGGCGGTGCGCTTCACCTCGGAGCTGATCCGTATCGACACCACCAACCGCGGCGGCGGGGACTGCCGGGAGCGCCCGGCCGCCGAGTACGTAGCCGAGCGGCTGGGCGAGGCGGGTCTGGAGCCCGTACTGCTGGAGAAGGAACCCGGCCGGACGAATGTCGTCGCCCGGATCGCCGGTGCCGACCCGGGAGCGGACGCCCTGCTCGTCCACGGCCACCTGGACGTGGTGCCCGCGGAACCCGCCGAGTGGTCCGTCCACCCCTTCTCGGGCGAGGTGCGCGACGGCGTGGTGTGGGGCCGTGGCGCGATCGACATGAAGAACACGGACGCGATGGTCCTGGCGGTCGTCCGGGCGTGGGCGCGGGCCGGGGTGCGGCCGCGCCGGGACATCGTGCTGGCCTTCACCGCGGACGAGGAGGACACCGGGATCGTCGGGTCGGAGTTCCTCGCGGGCGAGCACGCCGCCCTGTTCGAGGGCTGCACACAGGCCATCGGGGAGTCCGGCGCCTACACCTTCCACGCCGGGCCGGGGCTGACGCTCTATCCGGTGGCGGCGGGGGAGCGGGGCACGGCCTGGCTCACGCTGACCGCGCGGGGCAGGGCCGGCCACGGCTCCAAGGTGAACACGGAGAACGCGGTCAGCGCGCTCGCCGCCGCCGTCGCCCGCATCGGCGACCATCAGTGGCCGCTGCGGCTCACCCCGACCGTACGGGCGGCGCTGACGGAGATCGCCGCGCTGCACGGCATCGACGCCGCCCTGGACAGCCCCGACTTCGACGTGCAGGGCCTGCTCGGCAAGCTCGGCCCGGCCGCCGCGCTGCTCGCCCCGACGCTGCGCAACAGCGCCAACCCGACGATGCTGCACGCGGGCTACAAGGTCAACGTCATCCCCGGGGCGGCCGTCGGGCATGTGGACGGGCGGACGGTGCCGGGTGGTGAAGAGGAGTTCATCGCCACCATGGACGAGCTCACGGGGCCGGAGGTGAGCTGGGACTTCTACCACCGCTACGACGCCCTGCAAGCCCCCGTCGACGTGCCGCTGTTCGACCGGATGCGGGCGGCCGTCGAGCGCTTCGACCCCGACGGGCACGTGGTGCCGTTCTGCATGTCGGGCGGCACCGACGCCAAGCAGTTCGCCGCTCTGGGCATCGTCGGCTACGGCTTCGCGCCGGTCCGGCTGCCCGCCGGTTTCGACTACCAGGCGCTGTTCCACGGGGTCGACGAGCGGGTACCGGTCGACGGGCTGCACTTCGGGGTCCGGGTGCTCGACCACTTCCTCATGGACCTCTGAGCCACCTGTATTCCTGGGCGCCGTACTTCCCGGCGCCGACCGACGGACAAGGAGATGTGACGGACATGGTGTCCACGGCGCCCTACGGAGCCTGGCAGTCCCCGATCGACGCCGGGCACGCGGCCCACGCCGGAGGCCGGCCCGATGCCGTGGGCACGGTCGGTGACGAGGTCTGGTGGGTGGAGCCGCGCCCGGCGGAGGGCGGCCGCCGCGCCCTGGTGCGGCGGCGGCCCGACGGCACCGAGTCGTCGGTGCTGGCGGAGCCGTGGAACGTGCGCAGCCGGGTCATGGAGTACGGCGGCGGCCCCTGGGCGGCGGTGCCCCGGGACGAGGGCGGACCGCTTGTGGTGTTCACGCACTTCGCCGACCAGCGGCTCTACGCCGTCGAGCCGGACGCGCCGGGCGGCCCGGCGCCCCGGCCGCTGACCCCGCTGTCCCCGGTCGGCGGGGGGCTGCGCTGGGCGGATCCCGTGCTCGTCGTCGAGCGCGGTGAAGTGTGGTGCGTGCTGGAGGAGTTCACGGGCGAGGGTCCCACCGACGTCCGCAGGGTGATCGCCGCCGTGCCGCTGGACGGTTCGGCCGCCGGTGACCGGTCCGCGGTCCGCGAACTCACCGACGACGCGCACCGCTTCGTGACCGGCCCGCGCCTCTCCCCGGACGGCGGGCGGGCGGCCTGGATCGCCTGGGACCACCCGCGGATGCCCTGGGACGGCAGCGAGCTGAAGACCGCCCGGATCGCCGACGGCGGTTTCACCGGGGTGCGTACGCTCCTGGGCGGTCCGCGGGAGTCCGTCGCCCAGGTGGAGTGGGCGGGGGACGGCTCCCTGATCGCCGCGACCGACCGCAGCGGCTGGTGGAATCTGCACCGGGTGGACGCGGACAGCGGGCGGAGTGTCAATCTCTGCGTCCGCGAGGAGGAGTTCGCGGGGCCGCTGTGGCATACGCACCAGCGCTGGTTCGCGCCGCTGGCCGGCGGGCTGATCGCGGTGCTGCACGGCAGGGGCGCCGCGGTGCTCGGCATACTCGACCCGGCGACCGGCGAGGTCGCCGACGCGGCCGGGCCCTGGACGGAGTGGGCGCCGACGCTGGCGGTGAGCGGCACCCGCGTCGTCGGGGTGGCCGCGAGCGACCGCACCTCCTACGAGGTGGTGGAGCTCGACACCCGCACCGGCCGGGCCCGCGCGATCGGCGCCCGCCACACCGACGCCGTGAACCCCGCCTACTACCCCCGGCCGAGGGTCCGCACCTTCACCGGACCGGGCGGCCGGGAGATCCACGCCCACATCTACCCGCCGCACAGCCCCGACCACACCGCGCCCGACGGGGAGCTGCCGCCGTTCGTGGTGTCGGCGCACGGCGGTCCCACCAGCCGCTCGCCGCTCGTGCTCGACCTGGAGATCGCCTATTTCACCTCGCGCGGCATCGGGGTCGCCGAGGTGAACTACGGCGGTTCGACCGGCTACGGCCGGGCCTACCGCGACCGGCTGCGCGAGGCGTGGGGCATGGTCGACGTGGAGGACTGCGCGGCCGTCGCCGAGGCGCTGGCCGAGGAGGGCACGGCCGACCGGGCCCGGCTGGCGATCCGCGGCGGCAGCGCGGGCGGCTGGACGGCGGCGGCGTCGCTCGTCTCCACCGGGCTCTACGCCTGCGGCACCATCGCGTATCCGGTGCTGGACCCGCTGACCTGGGCGGCGGACGGGACGCACGACTTCGAGTCCCGCTACGCGGAGTCGCTGGTGGGCTCGCCGACGGAAGCCCCCGACCGCTGTCGCGAGCGCTCGCCGCTGCACGGCACGGCCCGGATCTCGGCGGCGTTCCTGCTGCTCCAGGGGCTGGAGGACCCCGTCTGCCCGCCCGGGCAGAGCGAGCGGTTCGTGGCGGCGATGGCCGGGCGGGGGGTCCCGCACGCGTACCTCACCTTCGAGGGGGAGGGACACGGCTTCCGGCGCGCCGAGTCGATGGTGCGCGCGCTGCACGCGGAACTGTCCCTCTACGCGCAGGTCTTCGGGGTCGACGCGCCCGGCACGCCCGTGCTGGAACTCAGCAAGTGAGCCGGCGGCGAACTGTCACCAAAGGCGGCTTCTCCCTATGGGCAAGGGGGTGGTGCTGGCGGAACCTGAGTCATCGCGGGCGCCACCGCCCCCGACCGGCGCTCTTCGGACCGGAACCGTCATGTAAGGTAAGCCTTACCTTACTTTGTGTGGGAATCGGGGAACCGTCGTGCAGCAGGCAGAACTCTCCGGCCGCGTAGCGCTGGTGACCGGCGCGGGCCAGGGCATAGGCGAGGCCGTGACGCGCGCCCTCGTGGCACAGGGAGCACGCGTCGCGGCCCTCGACCGCACCCCGGACGGCATCCGGCGCCTCGAAGCCGAGTTCGGCGCCGCCACCGTCACCGCCCACACCGCTGACGTCTCCGACAGCGCCGCCGTCGAAGCCGTCGTCGACGAGGCCGAGCGCACCATGGGTCCGCTCGCGATCCTCGTCAACGTCGCCGGCGTGCTCCGTGCCTCCCCCGTCGTCGGCATCACCGACGAGATCTGGGAGCGGACCTTCGCCGTCAACTCCACCGGCGTCTTCGTCGCCTCACGGGCCGTCGCCCGCCGGATGGCCGGACGCCGCGCCGGATGCATCGTCACGGTCGGCTCCAACGCCGCGGGCGTGCCGCGCACCGGCATGGCCGCGTACGCCGCCTCCAAGGCCGCCGCCACCATGTTCACCAAGTGCCTCGGCCTGGAGCTGGCCCGCAGCGGCGTCCGCTGCAACGTCGTCTCGCCCGGCTCCACCGACACCGCCATGCAGCGCGATCTGTGGACCGACGACGCGTCATCCCGGCGCGTCGTCGAGGGCGACCCCGAGAGCTACCGCGTCGGCATCCCGCTCGGCCGCGTCGCCGAGCCCGCCGACATCGCCGAGGCCGTCACCTTCCTGGTCTCCGACCGCGCCCGGCACATCACCATGCACGACCTCTACGTCGACGGCGGTGCCACGCTGGGAGTCTGACGGTACGTCATGTCGGACAGTGCCCGGGGCCGCCGTGTCCACCGGCCCTCCTTCACGCCATGCCCGGTGCGACCCACCGGAGGAACGGAGCCACAGGTGACCATGGTCCACCATGGCGCCGACCGGACGAGCGGGCCCGGCGCCCGCCCCGTCGGCCGCCTCACCGCGACACCCGGCGACCCCGGGCGTGGCACCGTCGGGGCCGGTGACGCCGTCGGCGCCGCGACCTCGCTCCTCGACGCCTACGCACCCGGCCGTACCCGCTTCTTCGCCTCCCCGGCCCGCACCCTGCTGGCCCACGGCGAACGCGCCAAGGTGCCGCACGGTGAGGCGCCCCTCGCCCGGCGCGTCACCGAGACCCTCGACGCCCAGCGGCTCGCCGGTCACGAGGCGCCCGTCGTCGGCACCGTGCCCTTCGACCCCGCCGCGCCCGCCGAACTCGCCGTGCCCGAGGCCGTCCGCTGGGCGCCCCCGCTCGCCGACGACCCGCTGATCGCCCTGCCCGCCGCCGCGCCGGCCGCCGCCCGCTGGGACATCAGACCCGTGCCCGAACCCGCCGTCTACGGCGCCGCCGTCGCCGAGGCCGTACGCCGCATGCGGCGCGGCGGCCTCGCCAAGGTCGTCCTCGCCCGCACCCTGGAGCTGCGCTCCGACCGCGAACTCGACCTCCCCGCCCTCCTCCAGCGGCTCGCCCGCCGCGACCTGGGCGGCTACACCTTCGCCGTGCCCTGTGGCCCCGGCCGCACCCTGCTCGGTGCCAGCCCCGAACTCCTCGTCGCCCGGCGCGGCACCACCGTCACCGCCAACCCGCTCGCCGGCTCCACCCCCCGCGGCCCCGACCTCGCCGAGGACGTCCGGCGGGCCGCGGCCCTCCTCCGGTCGGAGAAGGACCTGCACGAGCACTCCGTCGTCGTCGACGCCGTCCGCGACGCGCTCACCCCCTACTGCCGCACCCTTGACGTGCCCCGGCGCCCCACGCTCCTACGCACCGCCGCCATGTGGCACCTCTCCACGGCCATCGGCGGCGAACTCGCCGCACCCGCCGTCTCCGCACTGGAGCTGGCCTCGGCCCTGCACCCCACACCGGCCGTCTGCGGCACCCCCACCCCCACCGCCCGCGAGGTCATCGCCGAGCTGGAGCCCTTCGACCGGGGCCACTTCACCGGCATGGTCGGCTGGGGCGACGCGAAGGGCGACGGCGAATGGGTCGTCACCATCCGCTGCGCCGAGGCCGAGGAGCGCACCCTGCGGCTCTACGCGGGCGCGGGCGTCGTCGACCGCTCGTCCCCGGAGGCCGAGACCGCGGAGTGCGGTGCGAAGTTCCGTACGTTCCTCGACGCGGTCGGCGCGAATTACGAGGAGGTCGTCCGATGAGTGCCTGGCCGGTCGCGGGCGCTGCTTCCGGCTGCTGGGCCGACTGTGCCGGGTGCTACCGCGCTTGCGGCCGGGTGCCGTGCGAGCGCGTGTTCGCTCATCCCGGCCGGGCCGCGATCGTCGACCCCGCCGACGCCACGCGCGGCACACAACGCCGGGAGTGGGCCTACGGCGAGCTGGACGGGCGCGCCGTCGGCTTCCTTGCCGAGGGCATCCGCAAGGGCGACCGCGTCGCCTTCCAACTGCCCAGCGCCGCCGAGCACGTCTTCGCCCGCCCCGCCGCCGTCGTCCCCGTGCCCGGCGCCTGCCTCGGCGAGCGCGCTCGCGCCTGCGTCGTCCCGCGGGCGGGCGCCGTGCCGCTGAAGTCCCTCGCCGTCGAGAAGTTCGTGCGCGAGCGTGGTCCCGCGGCGTACAAGATCCCCGGCCGGGCCGAGTCCGTCGAGCGGTTACCGCGGACCGGCATCGGCGAGGCCGGCGAGAAGGACCTCCGCGCGGCGGTCCCCGCCTCCCTCGCCGCCGTGGGCTGAGCCGCGCCGCTCCCCGATCTCCCGTACCCGAAAGGCCCCTTCATGGCACTGCCCGCCATCGCCCCCTACCCCATGCCGTCCGCCGACGCGCTGCCCGCGAACAAGGCCGGCTGGACCGTGGACCCGGACCGCGCCGTCCTGCTCGTGCACGATCTGCAGAACTACTTCCTCGGTGCCTTCACCGAGGGCGCCTCGCCCGTCACCGAGCTCCTCGCCAACATCGCCACGCTGAAGCGGGAGTGCGCCCGGCTCGGCGTGCCCGTCGTCTACTCCGCCCAGCCCGGCGGCCAGACCCCCGCCGAGCGCGGCCTCCAGCAGGACTTCTGGGGACCGGGCCTGCCGGACGACGAGCGGGCGAGGGCGATCCCCGCCGTGGTCGCGCCCACCGGGGACGACACCGTCCTGACGAAGTGGAAGTACAGCGCCTTCGTCCGCTCCGACCTCGCCGAGCGGATGGCCGCGCAGGGCCGCGACCAGCTGGTCGTCGTCGGCGTCTACGCGCACATCGGCGTGCTGATGACCGCCGCCGACGCCTGGATGCGCGACATCGAGCCCTTCGTCGTCGCCGACGCCGTCGCCGACTTCTCCGCCGAGGACCACGCCATGGCGCTGCGCTGGGCGGCCGCCAAGTGCGCCGTCGTCACCACCACCGACCGGCTCTTCGAAGGAGCGTGACCCCCATGGCACTCACCCCCGGCCGGAACCGGGCCGACATCGCCGGCCTCCTCGGCGAGGCGCCCGCCGACCTCCCCGACGACGAGAACCCCGTCGACCACGGACTCGACTCCGCCCGCGTCATGGCTCTCGCCGGGCGTCGGCGCCCGGCGCCCGGCACCGGGACCGCCTTCGGCGCACCGGCCGAGAAGCCGGCGATCGAGCACCGGGCGTCCCTGCCGGGGGTCCAGGGATGAACCTCCGCACCCTGGACCGGGTGTCGCCCGCCGACGCGCGGTACGAGCCACCGTCGGCGGACCGGCCGCGGTCCCTGCCGCTGACGGCGGCACAGGCGGCCCTCTGGCCCACCGCGCCCACGGACACGGCGGGGCACCTGGCCGCGAACACCGCGGGCTATCTGGAGATCCACGGCCCGCTGGACCCGGCCCTGTTCGCACGGGCCCTGCACCACACGGTGTCCGAGGCGGAGCCGCTGCGCGTCCGCGTGCTGCGCACGGCGGGCGGCGTCCGCCAGGTGGTGCTCCCGCTGGAACCACTGGGTGCCGACGCGCTGGGCGGGACCTCCGCCGAGCGGCCGGGCCGCCCGCTCCCGGCCTCCGGTACGGCGACCCGCGCGCCGAAGGCGTCCGGCCGTACCGTCGCCGCCGTCGGCCCGGCGGCCGGGGCCGCCAGGACGGCATGCGCCGCGTCCGGCCCGCGAGGCGCGGGCCACGCCTGTCTGCGCCTCCCCTTCCGCATCGCCGATCTCCGTGGCCGGCGCGACCCCGAAGCCGATGCGCGGGCGTGGATGCTCGGTGATCTCGAAGAACCGCTCGACCTCGCCGGCGGGCCGCTGTTCCGGCACGCGCTGCTGCGGGTCGGGGAGCGGCGGTGGCTGTGGTACCAGCGCGCGCACCACGCCGTACTCGACGGCTACGGCCATCTGCTCGTCGCCCGCCGCCTCGCCGAGGTCTACTCCGCCCTCGCCACCGGCACCGAGCCCGGCCCCACCCCCTTCGGGCCGCTGGCCGCGCTGGTGGCGGAGGACGCCGCGTACCGCGCCTCCGGGCTCCGCGACCGCGACCGCGCCCACTGGATCCGTGAGTTCGCCGACCGGCCGCCGGCCCCGACGCTCGCCGGGCGCACGGCCCCGCCGTCGCCCGCCCCGCTGCGCCACACCGGCCACCTCGCGCCCGAAGCCACTGACCGGCTCCGCCGGCTCGCCGCCTCCGTGCGCGCCACGTGGAAGGACGCCGCCTTCGCCGCCCAGGCGCTCCATCTCGCACGCGCCACCCGCGGCGAGACCGTCGTGCTGGGCCTGCCGGTGATGGGCCGTACGGGCTCCGCCGCCCTGCGCGTCCCCGGCGCGGCCGTGAACGTGCTCCCGCTGCGGCTGACCGTCACCCCCGACACCACGTTCGCCGAGCTCACGCACCAGGTCGTCACCGGCATCCGCGCCGCACGCCGCCACCAGCGCCTGCGCCACGAGGACATCCGCCGCGACCTCGGCCTGACCGGGCGGGCCCTCGCCGGGCCGCGCGTCAACATCGTGCCCCTGAGCGACGGTCCGGCCTTCGCCGGGGCCCGCTCCGAACCGCACACCCTCGCCTCCGGGCCCGTGGACGACCTCACCGTCCACCTCCACGACCGCGCCGACGGCACCGGCCTGCGCATCGACTTCGAGGCCAACCCCGCGCTCTACGACCGGGTCGGGCTCGCCGCCCACCACGCCCGCTTCCTCGACCTGCTCACCCGCCTCGCCGACAGCGACCCGCACCGTCCGCTCGCGGACCTCGAACCGGCCCTGGCCGTCGAACTCGACCGGATCCAGAGGGAGTCCGGGGGAGGCGGCCGGGAAGTTCGAGGACGCTGAGTTCGAGGACGCTTTCCCGGGCTTCGTCCGGGGGATCCTCGGGGGTGCCCTCGCCGCAAGCGGCATCGAAGCCGAGGTGTGGGGGACGGAGCCTCGGCTCCGGGGCGGGCGACGGGTGCGGCGGCCGGGGGCTCGCACCGCGTCTGATGCGGCCGGGCAGGGCGGGAAGGGGGAAAGCGCCGCGAGCGTCACCGACCCGCACCCGGAGAACGCACCCGCCCCCGACACCGCGGAGCCGCCCGCCCGCTGAGGAAGAATCAGGACCGCCCGGACAAGGAGCCCCATGACCGCCACCCCGAGAATCCTGGGCCAGGATCCCGACCCCGCCCCCTGGACCCCCGGCAGCCCGCCCAGCACATGGCTGTTGCGGATCACCAACCAGCCGCCACCCCCCTGCACCCGCATCCTCGACCCCCAGGAGCAGGCCCGCGCCGCCGCCTTCGCCAGGGAGCACCTGCGCACCCGCTATGTCGCCAGCCATCTCGCCCTGCGCCGGCTGCTCGGCGCGTACCTCGGTGCGGATCCGGCCGCCGTCGAGCTGACGCGCGAGCCGTGTCCCGGCTGTGGAGGCCCGCACGGCCGCCCCGCCGCGCTGGGCGCGCCCTTCCACTTCAATCTGTCGCACGCCGGTGACCTGGCCTTCATCGCCTTCGCGGACACTCCGGTCGGGGCGGACGTGGAGCAGATGCAAACGGCCGGGTTCGCGGCCGAGGTGGCCCGGATGCTCCACCCCGAGGAGCGCGCCGAGCTCGCGGCGCTGACGGCGGCCGAACTCCCGACGGCGTTCGCGCGCTGCTGGACGCGCAAGGAGGCGTACCTCAAGGGGCTGGGCACGGGCCTCTCCGAGAGCCCGGCCACGACCTACGTCGGCACGGCCCCGGCCCCGTCGCCACCACCGGGCTGGACGCTGACGGACATCGCGGTCGACCCCGGTTACGCGGCGGCGATCGCGGTGGCGGCACCCGTCTAGGCTGATCGGCGCAAACGGCACCGAACCAGGCGGAGACCCCACGTGAGCAAGCAGACCGACCCCGCACGAGAAGTCGTCGCCGCCGCGTCCGGCAGCGCGGCGACGCTGGAGTCGGTCCTCGGCCCCCTCGGGCCCAAGGACTGGGTCGCCCTCGATCTCGGTGTGCGGACGGTGGCTTGGTACGCGTACGGCGGGCTGCCGTCCGTCGCCTGGGTGCGGGCCGGTGAGCGGCCCGCGAACGAAGCGGCGCTCGTGGTGGCCCTGTGCCACCCTGACGGGCGGGTCCGCCAGGCCGCCCTCGCGGCCGCCGGGTCCGTACCCGCTCTGCTGCCCCTCGTCGTGGTGCGCTGCGCGGACTGGGTGGCGCCGGTCCGTGAGGGTGCGCGGGCATTGCTGCGCGCGGCCCTGGACGCGGCGGCACCGCGGGCCGTGGCCGATGTGACGGCTGTGGCGCTGCGGGTGGCCGGGCGGCAGCACGGAGCGTACGCCCGTGACCTGCTCACCGAGTTCCTGCGGTCCGCCGGCCGGGAGTTGACCGACGCTCTGACGACCGGCCCGGACCGGGCCACCCGCCGGCTCGGGTACCGGATCGCGGTCGGCCAGGGGCGGTTCTCCGCGGCCGGGCTCGCCGGGATCGCGGCCACGTACGAGGACGTCGTGGTGCAGGACCTCTGCGCCGACGCCGCGCTCGCCCGGGCCGCCGAGGACGGGCGGTACGCGGAGATCGTCGGCCCGCTGCTGGCGTCCCGGCACCCGCGGGTGCGGGCCGCCGGGGTGACCGCGCTCAACCGGACCGGAGACGTCGAGGAGGCCACGGCCTTCCTCACCGACCGCTCGGGCACGGTGCGCGCCTGCGCGCGGTGGGTGCTGCGCCAGCACGGCGTCGATCCGCTGCCGCGCTACCGCGCGATATGCGCGGGCCCGTACGCGGCGGTGTCGTCCGGCGCCGTCACCGGCCTGGGGGAGAGCGGCGCCAAGGCGGACGCCGGTCTGTTGCGTCGGCTGCTGGCGCACCCGACCGGGGCGATACGGGCCCGCGCGGTCGCCGGGCTGCGGGTGCTGGGAGCGGTGGAACCGGAGCGGCTGTCCCCGCTCCTGATGGATCCGTCGGCGGCCGTGGTGCGCGAGGCGTCCGTCGCCCTCGTGCCCGACGCCACACGGCTGTCCGAGCTCCTGCTGTGGGAGCACCTGGCGCCCGGTCGGCCACGGCACGTACGGACCGCCGCCTACCGCCTGCTGTCCGCGCACCGCGGCACGGTCCGACTGCGCTGCCATCTGACGCTGCTGGACGACGAGGACCCGCGCCTGCGGGCCCAGGCCCGCGCCGCCGCGCGGCGCTGGGCCCCCGTGCACGGCACCTCGGGGGCCGTGGCTCCCTCCTTTTCCGAGCGCGCGCACCTCGACGCGCTGATCGACCGGTCCGCGCCCTTCCTGGACGGCGCGACCACGGCGCGGCTGCGCTGGTACCTGAAGAGCGGGAGCCGCTAGGGCACTCGGCGCGTCGCCACGTCGAAGAGCGTCGTCACCTCGTGCGCGTAGACCGCGAGGTCCAGCTCCGGCTGGGTCTCGAGCAGGATCGGGAGGCTGTCGAGCGTGCACTGGGCCAGGGAGGCCATCACCTGGGGGTCGAAGGCGCGGAACTCGCCGCGGGTCTGGCCGTCGCGGAGGATCGCCTCGATGGGGGCCAGCGCGCGGGCGCGTCCGGCTGCCGCGAAGGGGAAGCCGCCGTTGGTGAAGATCGCCATGAGGGCGCTCATCTGGACGCGGTGCGTGTCGGTGAACTCGACGTGGGCCCGCAGGAGGGCGAGGAGTCTGCCCCGGGCCGTCGTCCGCTGCCGCACCCGCGCCGCGACCAGCTGCCCGAGCCGGGCGATGACGTCCGAGACCAGCTCCTCGATCAACTGCTGCTTGTTCTTGAAGTGGTGATGGACCGCCAGGGTGCCGGACGCCTCGGCCCGTTCGGCGATCCGCGCGAAGGAGGCTCCCAGGAGCCCGTAGTCGGCGATGGTCTCGGCGGCGGCCTGGACGATCAGCGCCCGCTGTGCGGCGGAGCCGGTCCTCGCCGCGGCCTCGTCCACCTCGGTATGCCTCATGGGCAAAGCCTTCCAGGCGCGGGGGAGCAGGGCAATGCCTTCCGCTTCCGCCGCCGGCCTGCCCGTGCGGGATCGGACACCCCGGTCCGGTCCATGATCAAATCTGGGGCGTAGCCCGTACCCGCAGTCCCAGGGGGACCGATCATGAGCAACACCGGTCGTACGGCGTCCATCGGGCGCCGCAGTCTGCTGACCGGAGGCGTCGCCGCCGGCGGTGCCGCCCTCGCCGCGGCCGTGCCCACGCGCGCGGGCTGCCCCGCCGCCCGGGATACCCGCGCCCGCGGCGGTGACGGTCACGCCCGGGGACCCCCGCTACGCCGACCTCGTCCGCGGCATCAACCAGCGGTGGGTCGGCGCGCCCGAGTACGTCCGCCTGGTCACCTCCACGGAACAGGTCGTGAGTGCCGTCCAGGAAGCCGTGTCGGCCGGGAAGCGGATCGCGGTCCGCAGCGGTGGGCACTGCTACGAGGACTTCGTCTTCAACAAGGACGTGCGGGCCGTCATCGACATGTCCGCGATGACGGAGGTCTACTTCGACCCCGCCCGCCGGGCGGAACCGGCGGTGTGCCCGTCCCCGACGACGTCAACGACGGCTGCTACGTCAACTACCCGGACACCGATCTGGGCGACCCGGCCTGGAACACCTCCACGACGTCGTGGGCGCGCCTGTACTACAAGGACAACTACCCGCGCCTGCAGCGCGTCAAGGCGGCCTGGGACCCGAAGAACGTCTTCCGGCACACCCAGTCCGTACGCCTGCCGTAGCGGCGGCCGGCGCCGCTCAGCTTCCGAGGAGGTCCCAGCGGTTGCCGTACAGATCCTGGAAGACGGCCACCGTGCCGTACGGCTCCTGGCGGGGCGCCTCCTCGAAGGTGACACCGGCCGCGCGCATCCGGTCGTGGTCCCGCGCGAAGTCGTCGGTGTGGAGGAACAGGCTCACGCGCCCGCCCGTCTGGTCACCGATCCGCGCCTCCTGCTCCGGGGTGACGGCCCGGGCGAGGAGCACGGCGGTCTCCTTCGCGCCGGGCGGGGCCACGACCACCCACCGTTTGTGCTCGTCCAGGCGCGTGTCCTCGAGGAGTTCGAAGCCGACGGAGTCGACGTAGAAGCCGATGGCCTCGTCGTAGTCACGCACGACGAGGGTCACGAGCCCGAGACGGTTCATCCGGCCATCATCACTGCCGCACCATCCCACCCCGCCGGGAGGGGGTGGCCCAGGCGCTCAGGCCCAGCTTTCCCGTCGTGCCGAGGTCGATCGTCTCGGGGAGGTTCTGCCGGGCGGCGCCGGGTTCGGGGGCGAGGGAGAGGTACGCGCCGGTGACGGGGGCCTCGGTCAGGCTGTCCACCGTGTTCCGCCACGCCAGCCGGGCCACCGCCGTCTGCCCCGGCGGCACGGTCACCTCCACGGGGCCGGCGTCGAAGTCGTCCTGGCCGAGGATGGACGCCGCGCCGCGTTCGAGTTCCACCTCCACCGGCTTCCCGTCGCCGTCGAGGACCTGGATGTCCGGATAGCCCTTGACGACCTTCTCTTCCTTGCCGCAGTTGGCCAGCTCGACCGTCAGCGCCCGCAGCCCCATCGCCGCGTTGGTGTCACCGGCCCGTGCGAGCAGCCCCGAGGCCGGGCAGTCGAGCACGTCGGGCGCGCCGGACATCGCGTCGGGGGAGGGCTGCTGGCCGGGGCGGCGGAGCTGTTCCGGCTCTTCCATCTGCGACACCGGGGCGCACGCCGCCAGGAGGCCCGCCGCGAGGAGTCCGGTGAGCCGGACGAGGTGCTTACGGGGTACGCGTGTCGCTTCGTGTGTTGCCGGTTTCATCCGGACATCGTGTCATCCGTCTCCAGCCAGGAGCCCGTCGGTGTCGGTCCGGGGAGGGCGCGGGGGCTGAGCAGGGCGCGCTGCGCGTAGCGGAAGGCGTCGGCCGGCGCGGGGAAGGCGTGGTGTTCGTGCGAGCGCAGCCTGCGCAGGACGCCCAGCGCGTCGAGGTGGGGGCGGTGGTTCGGGCGGATGCCGCTGAGGAGGATGTGGGCGCGGCGCCGGTGGTGGTTGTCGATGGCTTCCCCGAGGGCGAGCACACCGGTGGCGTCGATGAGGGTGACGCGGGCCATGTGCAGGATGGTCACCTCGGCCTGGGACCGGCTGATGGGCTTCAGCAGGCGCTCGGCGGTCGTGAAGAGGAGCGGCCCGTCGATGCGGTAGACGGCGACGGACGTGTCGTCGGGCGCGGACGGCGGAGCCTCGCCCTCCCGGTCCTGCCGGGGGAGCATGCGGTGCACCGCGGCGGACCTGGTGACCGCGTGCAGCGCGAGGCCCGCGGTGATCACGGCACCGACGGTGATGCCGGTGACGAGGTCGAAGAGCACGGTGGTCGTCGCGGTGACGGCGGCCACCGCCAACTGCCCGTGGCCGGAGCCGCGCAGGGCCCGCAGCGCCGTGAGGTCGACCATGCGCACGGCGGTGGCGACGAGGACACCGGCGATCGCGGCCAGGGGGACGGCGGACACCAGCGGACCCGCGGTGAGGGCGACGAGCGCGATGGCCGCCGCGTTGACGAGGGCGGCCAGCCGGGAGACGGCGCCGGCGCGGATGTTGATGCCGGTGCGGCAGACGGTGCCCGTCGCGGCCATCCCGCCGAACACCGGCGTGATCACGTTCGCGGCCGCCAGGCCGAGGAGCACGCGGTCGCCGTCATGGCGCTCGGCGTCGGTGAGCGAGTCCGCGGCGGCCGCCGTCATCAGGGATTCGAGCGCGGCCAGCGCCACGACGGTGCACACCGAGGGCAGCAACTGCGGGACGAGCGCGGGTGAGACGAAGTCGAGAGAGGGCGCCGGAAGCCCCGGGGGCAGCGGCCCGACGGTGGCGAGCGGCAGGTGCAGGAAGTGGGAGAGGACGGTCGCGAGACCCACGGCCAGCAGCGGGACGGGCAGGGCGGGACGCAGCCGGCCCCCCGCCAGGCACAGGGCGAGCACGCCGACCGTCATCGCCGCCGCGGCCCCGTGCCGGTCGGGCGCGAGGTCGCCGAGGGCCCGCACCGCGGGTACGACGACCCCCTCGCCCTCCCCGCCCCGGCTGCCGGTCGCGGCGGGGAGCTGCTGGCAGACGAGCACGCCGGCGCTGCCGGTGACGAAGCCCGTGACGACGGGGGCGGGCACCAGGCGCACGTAGCGGCTCAGCCCGAGGCGGGCGGCGGCCAGGAGCACGAGACCGGCCAGCAGGCCCGTCGTCAGCACCCCCGGGGCGCCGTGGGCCCGCGCGACCGGCAGCAGGGCCACGGCCAGGAGCCCGGTCGGCCCGGTGATCTGGAGTCTCGATCCGCCGAGCAGCGCCGCCAGCCCCCCGGCCACCACGGCGCTGACCAGCCCGGCCCGCGCGCCCAGCCCGGAGGCGACGCCGAGGCCGAGGGAGAGGGGCAGCGCGGCCACGGCCACGGTCAGCCCCGCCACGGCATCCTCGCGCGGTGACGTACGCATTCCGGCGAGGTCGTCGTGCGGCGGCAGAAGTCCGCGGATCCGGGCCCTCGCACGCGACAGATACCGAATGGTCTGCGTGTGCGGCATGACGTCTCCTGTGTTTATCATCTGGAATTTTTCTCGCGCTGCCATAATCTGGGGCCAGTGGGTCGGGCGAGGCGGGTCGTCGGGTATCACAGCAGGTGGATCGGCTGCCGGGACGGGTTTTTGCCTTCTGATCGCTTGGTGTTGTCCGTTGCACGCTGGCATTTCCGGCGGCGTCGCCGCAAGAGGGAAACCGCGTTCGGGCAACTCCCTGGAAGGTGCATCGGAAAGGGAGTGCCGGTGAATTCCCGGCGACCGCTTCCGGGAATTTCCCGCGGGCGCGCGCGATGTCGGCGCGCCGCCCCGCGCGCGGCCCGCGCCCTCGCACACTCCCATTCGTCGGTAGCCGAATAGTTCGGTAACCGATGTAATCTGGAAGGGGCGGACGAGGCGAGGAGGCGGCGCGCGTGACCGACGACCTGATGCGCGAGCGCGGCCACGGCCGCCGCGTGCCCGGCATCCTGACGCGCGAGCGCGCGCGGCCGGAGCGGATACGCACGAGCCCCGGCGCCTGGCGCCCCGCCGTCGCGACCGTGTGCCTCGGCGCCTTCATGGGCCAGCTCGACGCCAGCATCGTCACCCTCGCCTACGGCAGCCTCCGCGCGGAGTTCCACGCGTCGCTCGCCGCCGTCACCTGGGTGTCCCTCGCCTACCTCCTCACGCTCGTCGCCCTCCTGCTGCCCGTGGGCAGGCTCTCCGACGCCCACGGCCGCAAGCTGCTCTACCTCCACGGCTTCGTCGTCTTCACCGCCGGCTCCGCGGCCTGCGCGCTGGCACCGGACCTCACCGCGCTGATCGCCCTGCGCGTCGTGCAGGCGGCGGGCGCGGCGATGATGCAGGCCAACAGCGTCGCCCTGGTGAGAACCTGCGCGCCCCCGGGCCGGCTGCGCCTCGCCCTGGGCGTGCAGGCCGCGGCCCAGGCGCTCGGGCTCGCGCTGGGGCCCCTGACGGGCGGCGTGCTGGTCTCCACCCTCGGCTGGCGGTGGATCTTCGCACTCAATGTCCCCGTCGGACTGGCCGCCCTGCTCGCCGGTCACTATCTGCTGCCGCGCACCCGTACCCGCCACCGCTCCCGCGGCTTCGACTGGCCCGGGCTCGCGCTCCTGGCCCTCGCCACGACCGGCCTCCTGCTGGCACTCTCGCTCCTGCCCCGCCCGGCCGTGTCCGTCCGGTGGACCGTCGCGCTGTTCGTCCTCGCGGCGGGCGCGGCCGGCGGCTTCGCCGTCCGCCAGCGCCGGGCCGCGTGCCCCCTGCTCAGCCCCGGCCTGCTGCGCGTGCGGGCCGTACCGCTCGGGCTGACCGGGGCCCTGTGCGCCTACCTGGTGCTCTTCGGGCCCCTCGTGCTCGTGCCCCTCGCGCTCACCGCGCGCGGGTACTCCGACCTGAGCGCGGGACTGGTGCTCAGCTCGCTCCCGGCGGGCTTCGCGCTCGCCGCGGCCACCGCCGACAGGGTCCTGCCGTACACCTGGGGCGAGCGGGCCCGCTGCACGCTGGGCGCCGCCCTGGCCACGGGCGCGCTCGCCCTCATGCTCGTCCTGCCCTGGGACGCCACCTCACTGGCACCGCTCCTGGCCCTCCTCGGCCTGGGGCTCGGCGTCCACGTCCCGGCCAACAACACCCTCGTCATGGCCGCGATACCCGCGCGCTCCTCCGGCACCGGCGGCGGTCTGGTCAACATGGCCCGCGGCTTGGGCACCGCGCTCGGCGTCGCCCTCGTCTCCCTCGCCCTCCAGCTCCCCGCCGGCGCGCACTGGCCGGACGGCCCGCAGCGCGCCGTCCTCACCCTCCTCCTGGTGTCCGCGGCCACGCTCGCCGTCGCACGGCGGCAGCCGGGGCAAGCACCGGCGCGGCGGGCCGCACCACCGGCCGATTAAGGTGAGTTCATGTCCCCGCAGTCCAGGAACCGGCCGCCGACGGCCGGGCCCACCGCCGCGAGCGCACCGGACGCCCGGCTCCTGACCGAGGCCGTCACCCGGCTCCGCCGGGCCCTGCGCGCCTCGATCCGCACCGACTACCCATGGGAGACCCTGCCCATGGCCCAGGTCGAGCTGCTCCAGGTCCTGGCCGAGCACTCACCCGTCAGGGTCGGCGACCTCGCGGCGCGGCAGCGCCTGGCCGTCAGCACCGTCAGCGGCCTGATCGGCCAGATGATCACCGCCGGACTGGTGGCCCGGGCCGTCGACCCCCAGGACCGCCGCGCCTCCGCGGTCACCCTCACCGACGCCGGACGCGGACAACTCGCCGCGTGGGCACGGGCCCACGAACGCCGCCTCGGCGACGCCCTCGACTCCCTGGACGAGGAGGACCGGGCCGCCGTCCGCACGGCCCTGCCCGCCCTGCTCCGCATCGCCGACCTCCTGGATCCCAACAGCCCCTCCTGATGGGGAAGACGGCCGACAGCGGGACCCAGCTCGGCGGCGGGACAACGAAATTGGGGCTGGTGGCCCGGGCCACCCGGTGTCAGACTGCCGTAATGATCAAGCGATCGACGGACGCCACGCGCCGGGCCTGGACCCTGCTCGGCGGGGATCCGGCGCTCACCGCCGCCGTCGAGTACGGCGGACCCGACGCCCGGACGCTGCCGTCCGCCCTGCCCGTCGCGGAGTTCGCGCGGGCGACGGTCGCGGTGTGCGCGCTCGCCGCGGCCGAGTGGACGGCCGTACGGCGCGGCGGGGGCACCCTGCCGAGAGCCGTCGTGGACGACGGCGCCGTGGCCACCGCCTTCGTCAGCGAGCGCCACCTGAGGATCGACGGGCGCGCGGGCGGGACCTTCGCGCCGCTGTCCCGGTTCTGGCGCACCGCGGACGGCTGGGTGCGCACCCACGCCAACTACCCCCACCACCGCGCCCGGCTCCTCACCGCGCTCGGTGTCACCGACACCGGCGATGACGACGCGCTCGTCACCCGCGTCGCCGCCGTGCTCGCCGATCGGCGCGCGGAGGAGGTGCAGGAGACGGCGTACGCGGCCGGCGCGCTCGCCGTCGCCGTGCGCACCCCCGCCGACTGGGCCCGGCACCCCCAGGGTGCCGCCGTCGGCCGGCGTCCCCTGCTCTCCCTGGACCGGATCGCGGCGGGGCCCGTTCGCAGACCGGACCGCGGCCCGGCCGCGGAGGGCCTGCGCGTACTCGACCTCACCCGCGTCATCGCCGGACCCGTCGCCACCCGGACGCTCGCGCTGCTCGGCGCGGACGTGCTGCGCGTCGACACACCGGGCCTGCCCGAGAGCCAGGACGCCCACAACGACACGGGCTTCGGCAAGCGCTCCGCCCTGCTCGACCTCGCACGGCCCGCCGACCGGGCGACCTTCGAGGAACTGCTCGCGGCCGCGGACGTCGTCGTGACCGGCTACCGCCCCGGCGCCCTCGACCGCCACGGCCTGTCCGCCGAGGCGCTCGCCGAGCGGCGGCCGGGCCTGGTGATCGGGCAGTTGAGCGCGTGGGGGAGCTACGGGCCATGGGGTGACCGGCGCGGGTTCGACAGCCTGGTCCAGGCGGCCTGCGGCATCGCGGCCACCGAGGCCGCGCCGGACGGCACACCGGGCACGCTGCCCGCGCAGGCGCTGGACCACGGCACGGGATACCTGCTGGCGGCGGCCGTGCTGCGCGCGCTCACCGACCAGTGCGCGGGCGGCGGCACCCACCTCGCGCGGCTCGCCCTCGCGCAGACCGCCGCCTGGCTGACCGGTGGCGCGGTGGGCCCACGGGACGCGGGCGAGCCCGGCGGCACCTACGAGCCGGGGGAGTGGCTGCGGGAGGCGGACAGCCCATTGGGGCGCGTGCGGTACGCGGGCTCACCGGTGCGGTTCGACGGCGGACCGGCCGACTGGCCGCGCCCGCCCGGCCGCTGGGGAACGGACGCGCCGAAGTGGAACTGAGCGATCCCATGACGCCGCGGCAACCGGCCCGCAGGGCCCCGGGTCCGACGCGTCAGGACCCGTCGCCGGGTCGGTCCGATGTCCGTACCGGCCCTTACGATGACCCCGTGTCCGATCCCGATCACCACGGCCTCGATCAGCACCACGCCTCCTACCTCGCCCGCGGCCCGCACGTCGCCCTGCGCCCCCTGACCCACGACGACGCGGCCGAGTTCACCGCCCTCGCCCGTGCCAGCGCGCGACTCCACCACCCCTGGCTGGCGATGCCCACGGCCTACGCCGCGTTCACGGCGTACGTCGACCGCATCGCCGAGCGGCAGTCCGTCTCCCTCCTGGTCTGCCTGCCCGCCTCCGGCGGGGCCATAGCGGGATTCGTCAACATCAACAACATCGTGCGCGGCGGCTTCCAGAGCGGGGCGCTCGGCTATGGCGCCTTCGCGCCCAGCGCCGGGCGCGGCCACCTCAGCGAGGGCCTCGGGCTCGTACTCCGCCACGCCTTCGGCCCGTTGGGCCTGCACCGGCTGGAGGCGAACATCCAGCCCGGCAACACCGCCTCCCTGAAGCTGGTCCAGCGGCACGGATTCCGCCGGGAGGGGTTCTCGCCGGGATTCCTCTTCATCGACGGGGCGTGGCGCGACCACGAGCGCTGGGCCATCACCGCCGAAATGATCCCGGACCACCAGGGCTGAGAGAACGAGGTTGCCGTGCCCACGACCATCAGACGAGCCGTGCTGTCGCTTCCCGTCGCCCCGCTGGGCCCGGAGAACCCGCTGCCCGCGCTGCTGTCCCCCCTCAAGCCCCACCACCTCGACGCCGCGCGGCGCGCGGAACTCCCCGCCGCCATGGCCCGGCAGGTGGGCTACGGCCCGCTCCGCTCCGTCCTGCCCGTCCGGCGGCGCGACGGCTACTCCCGCGAGCGCACCCCGGCCGACGTCGAGGCGATCGTCATCGAGAACGACCGGCTGCGCGCGACGGTCCTGCCCGGCCTCGGCGGCCGCGTCCACTCCCTGGAGCACAAGCCGTCCGGCACCCAGCTGCTCTACAGCAACCCTGTCGTCCAGCCCGCCGAGTTCGCGCTGAACGGCGCGTGGTTCTCCGGCGGCATCGAGTGGAACATCGGCGCGACCGGCCACACCCCGCTCTCCATGTCCCCGCTGCACGCCGCCCGCGTCCCGGCCCCCGACGGCGGCGAGATGCTCCGCCTGTGGGAGTGGGAGCGGATGCGCGACCTGCCCTTCCAGGTCGACCTGTGGCTGCCCGACGACTCCGACTTCCTCTATGCGGGCGTCCGTATCCGCAACCCCCACGACCGGCCCGCTCCCGTCTACTGGTGGTCCAACATCGCCGTGCCGGAGAGCGCCACGAGCCGGGTCCTCGCCCCCGCGCGCGAAGCCTGGCGCTTCGGCTATGAGCGCAGTCTGCGCCGCGTCCCCGTGCCCGAATGGGAGGGCGCCGACCGCACCTACCCACTCAACAGCGAGCACGCCGCCGACTTCTTCTACGACGTGCCGGACGGCGCGCGCCGCTGGATCACCTCCCTGGACGCCGACGGCCGGGGCCTGGTGCAGACCTCGACCGATCTGCTGCGCGGCCGCAAGCTCTTCGTCTGGGGCGCCGGGCCCGGCGGCCGCCGCTGGCAGCAGTGGCTCACCGAGCCCGGCACGCCCGGCTACGCCGAGATCCAGGCCGGCCTCGCCCGCACCCAGCTGGAACACGTCCGGCTCGAAGCGGAGGGCGAGTTCGCCTGGCTGGAGGCGTACGGCCCGCTCGCCGCCGACCCGGCCACCGTGCACGGCGCCGACTGGCGCGCCGCGTGCGGCGAGGTCGAGACCCGGCTGGAAGCCGCGCTGCCGCGCGCCGACGTCGAGCGGGCGTACGCCGCGTGGCGGCCCTACGCCGACCTCGACCCCAAGGACAGCCTGGCCACGGGCTCCGGCTGGGGCGCCCTGGAGGTCGAACGCGGCCGCTTCGACCTGCCCGGCACGCCCTTCGCCCCCTCGACCCTCGGCGAGGAACAGGCCCCCTGGCTGGAGCTGCTGCGCACCGGCTCCATGACCCTGCCGCGGCGGGCGCTGCCACCGGGCCCGACGCTGGTGTCGCCCTACTGGCGCGACCAGTTGGAGACCGCCGAGACCGGCAACCCCCACTACGACCACTACCTCGCCTACCACCTCGGCGTCGCCCGGTGGCACGCCGGCGACCGCTCGCAGGCCGTCCGCAGCTGGGAGCAGATCGCCGACACCCACTGGCCCTCGATGCGCTGCCTTGCCGTCGCCGACGAGGAGGACGGCCACCCGGAGCGGGCCGCCGACCGCTTTCTGCGGGCCTTCACCGATGCCTGCGAGGCGGCGGGCGACGGCCCCTCCTGGACGGCCGCCGTCGCCGCGCTCGCGCGGGAGACGATCGAGGCCCTCCTCGCCGTGCACCGCCCCGCCGACGCCGCCCCGGTCCTCGCGGCCCTGCCCCCCGCTGTCCGCTCCCGCGGCCGCTTCCGACTCCTGCGCGCCCGCGTCCTCCTCGCCCTCGGCGACGCGCAGGGCGCGCGTGAGATCTTCGACGAAGGTTTCGAGGTCTCCGACCTGCGGGAGGGGGACGAGACGCTTTCCGATACGTGGTACGCGATCGCTGAGCGCTTGCTTTCGGGTGAGGGGCCGGTGCCGGACGAGGTGCGGCGGCGGGTCCGGGCGGAGGGTGTGCCGCAGGGGTACGAATTCCGGATGCGGCCGGAGTAGGGGGGCTTGTTGGCGCCTGCGGCGGGCTTTTCCCCTACCCGCCCCTTCCCGGAACTGGGGCGCGTGCCCCAGACCCCCGGCTGCGGGTTTCGTTACCGCCTGCGGCGGGAGCGGCCTGCGGCCGCGTCCTCAAACGCCGGACGGGCTGATATTCAGCCCGTCCGGCGTTTGAGGACAACGCGCGAAGCGTGTTGCGGGGGTCTGGGGGCTTGCCCCCAGTTCCGGGAAGGGGCGCGGGTAGGGGAAAAGCCCGCCGCAGGCGAGAGGGCTGGGCGCGCCGCCCAGGCCAACGCTGAGGGCGGGGCACCCCACACCCGCCCTCAGCCCGGCTTGCGGTCCACGTATTCGAAGATCAGCCCATCCGGATGCCGCGCCACCAGGTTCCGCCCGATAGGCGTCGGCACCGGACCCGCGATGATCTGCGCCCCCACCGCCCGGAGATCCGCCAGGGACTCGTCGACGTCCGAGACCGCGATCGTGGCCGTGATCTTCCGCAGGATCGACAACTCCCGCTCCGGACCGCTCATCAGAAAGAAGCATCCGACGGCGGCCACCGAGACACCACCGCGCTGGAAGCGGGCCGCTTCCGCGCCGGTGAGGCGTTCGTAGACGGCGACGGCGGCATCGAGGTCGTCGACGCACACCCTTAGCGAGGTCCCCAGAATGTTCATGGGAACAAGGCTAGTTGGAGGCGGTGCCCCCGCGGGCCCGGCGAACGGAACAAGCCCCCGGTCCCGTAGGCGTCATACCCTGCACAGGAGTTCGGCGTTCAGGACCGCGAACCACGCGTCCGGCGAGCCGCCCCAGGTGTGCCACGCCCCGGCGATCCGGCGCAGGCCCGCCTCGTCCGTGAAGGAGCCGGACACGGCGAGGTCCGCGAAGGACGACGCGACCGTGCGGTCCGCCCACAGGCCGCTCCACCACGCCCGCTCCTCCGGGGAGGCGAAGCACCACGCGGAGGCGGTGGCGGTGATGTCGGTGAGCCCGGCGGCGCGGGCCCAGGAGAGGAGGTGGCGGCCGGCGTCGGGTTCGCCGCTGCCCCTGCGGGCGACCCGGTGGTAGAGGTCCAGCCACTCGTCCAGCCCCGGAACCCGGGGATACCAGGTCATGGCCGCGTAGTCCGCGTCGCGCACCGCGATCACCCCGCCGGGCCGGCACACGCGCCGCATCTCGCGCAGCGCGCCCACCGGGTCGCCGAGGTGCTGGAGCACCTGGTGGGCGTGGACGACGTCGAAGGAGTCGTCGGGGAAGTCCAGGGCGTGGACGTCACCGACCGTGAAGTGCGCGTTCTCCAGGCCCCGTTCGCCGGCCACCGTGCGGGCCCGGTCCAGGATCTCCTCCGCGGTGTCGAGACCCACGACCCGGCCCTGGGGCACGAGCGCGGCGAGGTCGGCGGTGATGGTGCCCGGACCGCAGCCGATGTCCAGGATCTCCAGGCGCGGCGTCAGTGCGGGCAGCAGATACGCGGCGGAATTGGCGGCGGTGCGCCAGGTGTGCGAACGCAGGACGGATTCGTGGTGTCCGTGGGTGTAGACGGCGGACGTTTCCGGCATGGCGGTCCCCTCGGCGTGCGCCCGCTCCGGTGCGGGCGGGTCCCCTCACCGTACGCAGCACTCCCGCATCATGAGAACACCGTCTCGCCATTCGGTCAGGGTGTCGTCGGGAGGCGGTAGACGACCAGCGCCTCGTTCTCCTTCGAGAGAGTCAACGACCGTGGCGCCCGGGCCAGTTCACCGTCGTACGCCAGGTGCGTGCCCGGCTCGATACCGTCGATCCGCAGGCGCCGCAGCCGGGCGGATCTCAGTACGGGCGAGTGCTTGAGGTCGCCGGTCAGCGCCGCCAGGAGCAGCCGCGTACGGGCCAGCCGGCCGCCGGAGACCGTGCGGACGTCCAGCACGCCGTCCGCCAGGTCGTGCCGCCGCAAGGGCGTGAGCCCCAGGCCCCGGTAGGTGCAGTTGCCCGCGAAGAGCATCCACAGCTCCCGTGACCTGCCGTTGATCTCGATCCGCGTCGGCCGTGCCGTGCGCAGCACCTCGACGGCGGCCAGCACCCCGGCGGGCCAGGCGCCGATCCGCGGGGCCCAGCGCTCCCGCACCCGCACCAGCTCGGGGTAGGCGCCGATGCTGAAGGTGTTCAGGAACCAGCCGTGGTCACCCAGCCGCACCAGGTCGACCGCCACCGCCTCCCCGGACTCCACGGCCCGGCAGGCGTCGGCGACGGTCTCGATGCCCAGGTCGTACGCGAAGTGGTTGAGCGTGCCGCCGGGCAGTACGGCCAGTGGCAGCCCGTACCGTCTGGCGGCGGCGGCCGCCGCGCTGACGGAGCCGTCGCCGCCGAACACCCCGAGCGCGCCGCCGAGTTCGAAGGCGCGGTTGGCCGCCCGCTCCAGCGCCTTGTCCAGCGGCTCGCCGGGCCCGTCGGCGTTCGGGCCGGTCTCGATGACCTCCGCGCGCGGGAGCACCGCCCGCACCTCGTCGGCGGCGTCCGTGCGCATGCCCACCCGCTGCCCGGCGGCGGGGTTGGTGACCACGACGAGCCCCGCGCCGCCGGGCAGCGCCGGCGCGTCCGCCCGGGGCCGCGCGGGCGGCGCGAGCTGAGCGCGCGTGGGCGCGAGGCCGCGGACGGCGAAGGCGGCACCCGCGCCGAGCGCCGCGCCCGCGAGCACGTCACCCGGATAGTGGACGCCGGTGTAGACCCGCGAGAAGCACACGGCCGCGGCGATCGGCGCCAGCGCCAGCCCCCACCCGCGGTTCTCCAGGGCGACCCCGGCCGCGAAGGCGACGGCCGAGGCGGAGTGCCCGGAGGGGAAGGACGTCGTGACCGGCTGGCGGGCGAGCCGGCGTACGAGCGGCACGGCGTCCAGCATGGGCCGCACGCGGCGCACGGAGCGCTTGCCGAGGGTGTTGACCGTGGCGGAGGCGACGGCCAGCGAGGCGATGCCGCGGAGCGCCGCGCGCCGGGCGGGCCGGCCGCCCGTGGCCGCGGCGCCCGCCGCCAGACCGAACCACAGGAGGCCGTGGTCCGCGCAGCGGGAGAGCCGGGGCAGGGTGTGGTCGGCGCCCGGCCAGTGCCGTCCGGCCACCGCCAGGAAGGCTTTCCGGTCCCAGGTGTTCAGGGTGCTGTTCAGTGTGCGGCGCATGGAGTGCCGGGTACCCCCATGCGCCGCTTCGATGCCCCTCATGTCTGCGGAAGACCTCCGCGGAGGCCGGACGGGCCCGCTCCCGCGGCCAGTCGGGCCTCCGGGCGGGTCAGGACGTCATGGGAACCTTCGGGACGCCGCCGCGGTCGTGGTGGCGGCTGATGTTCTTCTCCAGCAGGGCCAGGCACTCGGCCACCCCCACGCTGTCCGCCGTGAATTCCGGCAGCCGGCCGTCCGCGGCCTTCAGGCCGGTCAGCGCCGCGTCCATCGCGGTCTGCGCGGCGAAGAGGCACGGCGTGCTGTAGATCGCCACGTCGACGCCGAGCGCGCCGAGCTCCGGCAGGGAGAGCCGGGGGGACTTCCCGCCCGCTATCTGGTTGAAGAGCAGCGGTTTGTCGCCGATGACCTCGCGGACCTTGCGTATCCAGTCGACGCTGCGGACGCCGTCGACCAGCACGACGTCCGCGTCGGTGGCCGCGAGCGCCTTCGCGCGGCGCAGGATCTCCGCTTCCTCCGTGGCGTCGGTGCGGGCCACGACGACGAGGTCGCGGCGGGATTCGAGGACCATGGTGAGCTTGTCGAGGTACTCCTCCAGCGGCAGCACCTGTTTGCCGTCCACGTGGCCGCAGCGCCGCGGCCGTTTCTGGTCCTCCAGGATCACCCCGGAGGCGCCGATGGCCTCCAGGTGCTGGACGACGTGGCAGGCCGTCTCCGGGTCGACGTAGCCGTCGTCGATGTCCACGAGCAGGTGCTGCGCGGGGAAGGCGAGCCGCAGCCGCTGGACGAAGGCCACCAGGTCGGGCCAGGCGATGAAGCCGATGTCGGGCAGGCCGTAGTGGGACGCGGCGAAGCCGAAACCGGAGACGAACATGCCGTCGTAGTGCTGGGCCGAGGCGGAGGCGGAGAACATGTCGAAGACACCGATCAGGGGTGTCGTTCCGTCTTCGGCGATGGCCGCACGTAGCCGATCGGGGTGGTTCACGGGTACCCTCCGGAACATTGGGTTGCGTCGATGCGACGCCCCGGCCAACTGCCTGCGAAGCTCCGGCCGGTACGCGCGCATTCACGGGACACATCTGGGAAACGCAGCAAGGACAGGGCCGAGACCCACGCCGGCGGGCGAGGGGTCCCGGCCTTTGTTCGTGTGGATCCGTGTTCGGGCGGTGCCGTCCGGACATTAGTCAAGGAATGGTCATGCGGCAATGTTGGGTGAGTAAAGAAGAGTTCGCCGCGATGCTTTTGAGCCGATCGGCCCAACGCCCTTGAACCACCGGCGCGTCCACCGCCGGGAGGCCCCCGGGCCCGCTGTCTCGACGCATTCCGGAGACCGGGGGAGAAGGGCGCGTCCGGGCGGCCCGCCCACAATGGCGCGTTCACCCCGCCCGCCTCGCCGCCGTCCGCATCCGCGCCGAGAATGGGTGCCATGAGTTCCGACACGCTGCTCGCGCGGCACGCCGAGGCCCTCGCCCTGTTCACCGACCGTGTGCACGCCGTCGGCCCCGGTCAGTGGGGTGATCCGACGCCCTGCGCCGAGTGGACCGTACGCGACCTGGTCAACCACCTCACCGCCGAACAGCTGTGGGTGCCGCCCCTGTTGGACGGCGCGTCCATCGCGGACCTCGGCGACTCCCTCGACGGCGACGTGCTCGGCGAGGACCCCGTCGCCGCCTGGGACGCCGCCGTCGCCGCGGCCCGCGAGGCGTTCGGCGCGCCCGGCGCCCTGAAGCGGACGGTCCAGCTCTCCTACGGCCCCACCGAAGCAGGCGCCTACGCCTCGCAGATGGTCTCCGACGCGGTCGTGCACGCCTGGGACCTCTCCCGGGCCATCGGCGCCGACGAGCACCTCCCCGCGGCCCTCGTGGAGTTCACCCTGCGCGAGGTCGAGCCGTACGCCGGCACCCTCTCCGGCACCGGCCTGTTCGCCGACCCGGTCGAGACGCCCAAGGACGCCGACGCCCAGACCCGGCTGCTCGCACAGCTGGGACGGAAGGTCTGAACCACCGGGCGCGCGCTCGGTCGCGCATCATCTCCTACGACGGCCGGGTGCCGAGCGGCCCCACCGCCCCGGTCACCTACGGCAGTTCGTCGCTCAGCGCGGCCTTGCCCAGCAGGGCCTTGGCGGCGCCCGCCCCCAGCGCCTGATCGACCTCTGCCCGATCAGGATCGCCGCCTGCGCACCGGCGTTGAGCATCTCCGCCGCCCGGTGCGGCGACTCGGCCGACGGCACCGTCCGCCGACCGCTGAGGTCCAGACCGGACGGCACCATCCTGAAGGCGTCCGCGGGCGGTGTGCAGCCGAGGTCCTGGACGTCGCCGGGGATGATGACGGGGCGGTCGACCGGGCATGTCCTCCTGGCAGATGCGGCGGTACGGCGGACGGGCGCGCGGCCGGGCACCCTCCATCGAAACCCCGCGGGCGGCACCGCGCCGGTCCGCCGACGGGCCCGGTTTACCCCCGGCGGCCCCGGGCAAGCGCACCGTGTGCTCCGGACCGGAAGCACGTCCGCGGGAGCCGTCACCGTGCTCCGGGCGTGCGCGGTTCCCGTCCGGAAGCCCCTCGTGCCGGCACTCCCGTGGTCACCGTCACACCGTTCCAGGGAGACCTCCATGCCCATGACCCGTGCGACGACAGCCCTCACCGCCCCCGCCCCGCGCGGCGGCGCCCACCGCGCCACGCCCCGCCCGCACCCCCACCACGACGCGCCCGACACCCAGCCCGCCTTCCGCCGCCTGGCCGCCCTGCCGGACGGGCCCGCCAAGGACGCCCTGCGCCAGCAGATAGTCCGCGCCTGGATGCCCATGGCCGAGCGGCTCGCCCTCCAGTTCCGCAATCGCGGCGAGACGGTCGAGGACCTCCGCCAGGTCGCGTTGCTCGGCCTGGTCAAGGCCGTGCACCGCTACGACCCCGACCGCGGCTCCGCGTTCGAGAGCTTCGCCGTGCCCACGATCGTCGGGGAGGTCAAACGGCACTTCCGCGACCACATGTGGGACGTCCACGTGCCACGCCGCGTCCAGGAGCTCCGCAACCGCGTGCGCGCCGCCTGCCACGAGCTCACCCGCTCCCCGGACGGCCGCGGCCCCGGCGCCGAGGAGATCGCCCGCCACACCGGCCTCACCGAGGACGAGGTACGGGCCGGGCTGGAGGCGCTCCAGAGCTACAACACGCTCTCCCTCGACGCGGAACTCCCCGGTACCGACGACAACTACGCCCTCGTCGACACCCTCGGCGAGCCCGAGCCCGGCTTCGACCTCGTCGTCGACCGGGAGTCCCTCAAACCGGCGTTACGCGCGCTGCCGGAGCGTGAACGCGAGATCCTCTATCTGCGCTTCTTCTGCGACATGACGCAGAGCCGCATCGCGGATCATCTGGGCATCTCCCAGATGCACGTCTCCCGCCTGATCTCCCGGACCTGCAGCCGGTTGTGCGAGCGGGTGTGTGCGCAGCAGGTGGCTTGACGGTTCCGGGTGCGGGTTGCTTGCGCCTGCGGCGGGCTTTTTCCCCACCCCGCCCCTTCCCAAAACCGGGGACAAGCCCCCAGACCCCCGGCAACACGCTTCGCGCGTTGTCCTCAGACGCCGGACGGGCTGGAAAACCAGCCCGTCCGGCGTCTGAGGACGCGGCCGCAGGCCGCTGGGGTCCGGGGTCTCCCCGGTTTCGGGAAGGGGCGGGGTGGGGAACAAAAAACGCCGCCGGGAGTCACCCGCGCAGCCCGTGTCGAGCCGCCCGCATGCCCGGGATCTGCCAAGGTGGTCGCAGAGCCAAGGTGGTCGCGGAGCCGAGGCGGGCGGAGGTACGGATGCAGGCGAGCCTTCCGGCGCTCCCGGCCGTCACCGCCCCCGAACGCGGGCTCCCCGTACTCCCCGAGCTCGCCGCCCACCTCGCCGAGGCCGCCGCCCGCAGCGAGCCCGAACCTCTCGGCGGCGGTCCCGCACTGCGCGCCGCCGCCTGCGGCTACTGGTCCCGGCGCGGCCTGCCCACCGGACCGGACCAGGTCGTCGCCGCCCCCGGCGGCCCCCCGCTGCTGCTCGCCCTGCTCGCCGCGGCGGGCGGCGACGTCCTCCTCACCCGCCCCTGCGCCGCGTGGTATCTGCCGCTCGTCCGGCTCGCCGGGCGCCCCGCCTTCCACGTGCCGGTGCCGGCCGAGTGCGGCGGCGTCCCCGATCCGTTCGCGCTGCTGGAGACGGTGCGCCGGATCCGTGACGAGGGCGGCAGGCCGCGGCTGCTCGTCCTGTCCGCCGCCGACGACCCGACCGGCACCATCGCCCCGCCCGAGATCCTGCACGAGGTCTGCGAGGCCGCGGTCGCCGAGGACATGACCGTCGTCAGTGACGAGACCTGGCGCGACACGCGCCACCACCGGGGCGGGACCGTCTTCCTCGGCCCCGCCGAGATGTGGCCCGAGCACGTCGTCGTGCTCACCGACCTCGCCGGGGCCCTCACCCCCGCCGCCTGGCCCGCCGCCGTGGCCCGCTTCCCCGCCGGCGGCCGCGGCCCCGTCCTGCGGGCCCGGGTCACCTCGGTGCTCGCCGCCGTAGGCGCCGAACTGGCGCCCCCCGTCGCCGCGGCCGCCGCCTACGCCCTGGCCGAACCCGGGCCCGTACGCGCCCGGACGGCCGCCGCCGCCCGGCTCTACGGCACCCTCGGCGCCGCCGCCCGCGAACGGCTCGCCATCGCCGGGGTGCTCAGCCGTCCGCCGCAGACCGGCCCGTATCTCTACGCCGACCTCGGCGAGCTCCGCACCGCCCTCGCCGCCCGCGCCATCACCGACTCCGTCGAACTGGAGGCCCACCTCAGCGCCGCGCTCGGCCGGCCCGTCCCCGGCGGCCACCGCTTCGGGGACGCCCCCGACGACCTCCGGGTCCGGCTGTCCACGCCACCCCTCCTCGGCACCACCGAGGCCGAACGGCAGCGCGCCCTGGCCGCGCCGGACCCGCTGGCCCTGCCCGGCGTCCGGGCGGCGCTGACCGAATTCGGCTCGGTCTTCGGCGCACTCGCCGACGGCTGACCTACCGTCGATGCCGACCGTGCGTACCGAGCCTCCAGCGCCCGCCGGGCCGCCGCCCCCGAGGCCGGCCGCGCGCGGCACCACAACGGTTCCCCATGGAATGGAGCCCTCTCGATGACCGAACAGACCGAGCGCTCCCTCACCGAGCCCCCCGACTCCCTCACCCGGCCCCGGCCCCGCCCTCTCGGCGAGAACCGCCTCTGGCCGCGGTCCTTCGCCCACCGCCTCACCACCCCGCTGCCCGGGATCCGCGCCCTCGCCCGGCTCGCCCGCGAGCGCAGACTGCGGCCCGACCCCGCCGCCCTCGGGCAGGTCCCCGCCCTGCCGGTCGAGCTCGGCCCGCTGCCCGTCGTCGACGCCACGACCACCGCCGTCACCTGGGCCGGGCACGCCAGCTGGGTGCTGCGCGTCGGCGGCCTGACGGTCCTCACCGACCCCGTCTGGTCCCGCAAGATCCTCGGCACGCCCGCCCGGCTCACCCCCGTCGGCGTCCGCTGGGAGGATCTCCCCGCCGTGGACGCGGTCCTGATCAGCCACAACCACTACGACCACCTCGACGCCCCCACCCTCAAGCGCCTGCCCCGCGACACGCCCCTGCTCCTCCCGGCGGGCCTCGGCCGCTGGGCGCGGCGGCGCCGCTTCACCCACGTCACCGAGCTCGACTGGTGGGAATCCGTCGAACTGCCCGGCCCGGCGGGCCCGGTCCGCTGTGACTTCGTCCCCGCCCACCACTGGAGCAAGCGCACCCTCACCGACACCTGCCGCTCCCTGTGGGGCGGCTGGGTGCTCACCTCCCCCGGCGGGCACCGGGTCTACTTCGCGGGCGACACCGGGTACGGCCACTGGTTCGAGGCCATCGGCCGCCGCTACGACGGCATCGACGTCGCCCTGCTGCCCATCGGCGCGTACGACCCGCGCTGGATGCTCGGCCCCGTCCACACCGACCCGGAGGAGGCCGTACGCGCCTGCGGCGACCTGGGCGCGCGGGCGATGGCGCCCATGCACTGGTCGACGTTCGTCCTCTCCGCGGAACCCCCGCTGGAACCGCTGCACAGGGTCCGCGCGGCGTGGGAGTCGACGGGGCGCCCCAGGGAAGACCTGTGGGACCTGCCGATCGGGGGGAGCCGGGTGCTTTAGCCGCCCGGCAGCGGGCCCCTGCCGTCACGCCTCCAGCACATGGACCCGTACCGGCGCCCCCGACGCCGGTGCGACCGTCTCGCGCTCCCGGCGCATGCCCAGCTTCCGCATGACCGCCTCCGAGGCGTCGTTGCCGACCTGGTGCACGCCCACCACCCGGGCGAGCCCCCGGTCCCGCAGGGCGAAGTGCAGCACGGCCCGCGCCGCCTCGGTCGCGATGCCCCGGCCCCAGAAGGGGCGGCCCAGACGCCAGTCGATCTCCACGGCGGGCAGGATCTCGGGCAGATAGTCCGGCACGGTCAGCCCCGTGAACCCGGCCAGGCGCCCCGTCTCCCGCACCTCCACCGCGAAGAGGCCCACCCCTCGCTCGTCCCACTCCCGCTCCCACCGCGCGATCACCTCGGCGGTCTGCTCACGGTCCCGCACGGAGCCGTCCACGACGCACCGCATCACCTCCGGATCGGCGTTGATGGCCGCCATCGGCTCCAGGTCGTCCTCGCGCCAGCGGCGCAGCGTCAGTCGGGGCGTACGAAGCGAGGTCATGCCCGCATCCTGCCCAGGGCCCCCGCCCCGGATGCCACGGCAAGCACTCTTCTCCCTTGGCCGACACCCGAGTTCAGCGCTGGAGCCGCGCCCGCGCGAGGTGCGCCACCCGGCGAGGACGCGTCCAGCCGCAGGGGTCGGCGTTGCCGTGGACGGGGGCGGTCCCGTCCGCCGTCCGCCACGCTTCGCGGGACGCCGCGCCCGCCACGGTGTCCCAGGTCACATGGGTGCCCGCGGCCGCCCCCGGGCGGGGGCGGCGGACGAATGACGGTGGGCGGGGGGCCTCGCAGCACCTTTTGCGGTCGGCGGTGCCGCTCCGCGGGACAAAAATCACGGATTTTGCGGAGGTCAACCCTCCGGTCACCATGTCCTGTCGCACAGATCCGCGACCTGCCCGCAGGACGAGAGGCGCACCACCTCATGCACGACACCGACGGCAAGAACAGCCGCCGTTTCGGCCTACCGACCGCGGTCGCCCTGGTGATGGGAAACATCATCGGTGGCGGCATTTTCCTGCTGCCCGCTTCCGTCGCGCCGTTCGGCACGGTCAGCCTGCTCGCGTTCGGCGTTCTCACGATCGGCGCGATCGCGCTGGCCCTGGTCTTCGGCCGGCTCGCCGAGCGCCATCCGCGTACCGGGGGACCGTACGTCTACGCCCGCGCGGCCTTCGGCGACTTCGCCGGGTTCCTGTCCGCCTGGTCGTACTGGACGATGACCTGGGTCAGCAACGCCGCCCTGGCCGTCGCCGGCGTCGGCTACTTCCATGTGCTCACCGGGGGCACCTCCTCCAAGGGCACCGACCTCGTCGTGGCCCTGGCCGCCCTCTGGCTGCCCGCGCTGGTCAACCTCGCGGGCACCCGCTGGGTGGGCGCCATCCAGCTGATATCCACCGTGCTGAAGTTCGTCCCGATGCTGTTCGTCGCCGTCGTGGGCCTCTTCTACTTCGACCCCGCGAACCTCGGCGCCTTCACCGAGGGCGGTGGTGACTGGGTGGGCGGCCTGACCGCGTCGGCCGCGATCCTGCTCTACAGCTACGTGGGCGTGGAGTCCGCCGCCATGAGCGCGGGCGAGGTCCGCGACCCGGAGCGCAACGTCGGGCGCGCGAGCGTGCTCGGCACCATCGGCGCGGCCGTGGTCTATCTGCTGGGCACGCTGTCCGTCTTCGGCACCGTCCCGCACGACAAGCTCGTGAAGTCCACCGCGCCGTTCTCGGACGCCGTGAACGCGATGTTCGGCGGCCACTGGGGCGGCACGCTGATCGCGGCCGCCGCGGTGATCTCGATCATGGGTGCCCTCAACGGCTGGACGCTGATGAGCGCCCAGGCCCCGTACGCGGCGGCGAAGGACGGCCTCTTCCCGGCGGCCTTCGGCAAGAAGCGCCGCGGGGTGCCCACGGTGGGCGTCCTCGCGGCCGCCGTGCTGGCCTCGCTGCTGACCCTCGTCAACTACACCCTCGGCGAGGGCGGCGTCTTCGAGATCCTCGTCCTGATCACCACCTTCTCCGCGACCGTGCCGTATCTGCTGGCCGCGGCCGCGCAGGTGTACTTCCTGCTGACGGGGCAGCGCGACAAGGTCCGCACGGGCCGGCTGGCGCGGGACATGGTGCTCGCCCTCGGCGCGTTCGCCTTCTCCTTCTGGCTGGTGGCCGGCGCGGGCTACGCGGCGATCTACCAGGGCGTGCTGTTCCTCTTCGCGGGCATCCTCGCGTACGTGTGGATCGCGGCCCGCCGCCCGGCCTCCGGCACGCCCCAGGAGGACGCGCCGGAAGCCGCCGAGCCGGTCGCGGAGGCCGTCAGGCGGTGATACCGCCGTCGAGGAGGAGGTCGGCACCCACGGTGAAGCCGGCCTCCTCCGACGCGAGGTAGAGGACCGCGGCCGCTATCTCGCCGGGGGCGCCCGCGCGCCCCGCCGGAACGGTCTGCCGCATCCGCTCCGCCTTGTCCTCCGCGGACTCGCCGGGGCGGCTGGACATCGGGGTGTCGACGGGGCCGGGGCTGACCGCGTTGATGCGGATCCCGTCGCCGATGTGGTCCCGTGCGGCGTTGCGGGTGAGCGCCGAGACGGCCGCCTTGCTCGTCGCGTACGCGCCGAGGCCCTCCACGCGCAGATGGGCGCCGAGGTTGGACGAGACGTTCACGATCGCGCCGCCGCCATGGGCCCGCATGTGGCCGATCTCGTGCTTCATCGACAGCCACACGCCCTTGACGTTGGTGGTCAGCGCCGAGTCCCAGTCGTCCTCGGAGATGTCGGCGACCTTGGCGGGCGGCACGAACAGACCGACGTTGTTGACGGCCACGTCGAGGCCGCCGAAGTGCTCGACGGTCCGCGCGACCAGTGCCTGGACATCCGCGGACACGGTCACGTCGGCGGTGACCGCGAGGGCCTCGCCCCCTTCCTTCTCCACCAGCGCGACGGTTTCCGCCAGCGGCTCGGCCCTGCGGCCCGCGACCACGAGCCGCGCGCCCTCCTGGGCGAAGGCGAGCGCGATGGCCCGGCCGATGCCCGTACCGCCTCCGGTGACGAGAACGGTCCTGCCGGTGAAGCGTGCGGTCATGACGACTACCCCTCGGTTTCTCTCAAACAAGCTTGAACAAGAACGATCGGTCTTGAATAAGGGCGGCGGTGGGCCCGGCCCCGAGCGGGAGCCGCGCTCAGTCCAGCAGGGACAGCGCCTGCGCGGCCGCGTCCCGCAGCCTGGCCGGCCCCGGGTCCGCCTTGCCCACCACGCGCATCCCCTGCATGAGCACCATCAGCATCCGGGCCAGCGCGACCGGGTCCCGCCCGGCGGGCAGCTCGCCCTGCGCCCTCGCCCGCATCAGCGCCGAGACGAGCGCGGTCTCCAGCGCGTGCCAGCTCTCCCCGACCCTGCGGGCCGCGGCCGCATCGTGCGCCGCGAGCTCGACGGCCGTGTTGGTGACGAAACAGCCACGCCGCAGGACGTCGCGGGTGGCCTCGTCGGCGAAGCGCCGCACCAGGGCCCGCACCGCGGGCAGCGCGGGACCGGGCTGCGACAGCTCTTCCACGATCCGCACGTCACCCTGCTCCCCGTAGCGCTCCAGGGCCTTCAGATAGAGCTCGCGCTTGCTCCCGAAGGTCGCGTAGAGACTCGCCCGCGCGATGCCGAGGTGCTCGACGAGATCCGTCAGCGACGTCGCTTCGTAACCGCGCTGCCAGAACAGCTCCAGGGCTGACTGAAGGGCGGCGTCCGGGTCGAATTCCTTGGTCCTGGCCACGCGTCCGACCGTAGACCTATCCAGAACGATCAGTCAATAATCGGCGGGCGGTGCCGCAGTGGGCTATCCGACGTCCAGCGCGTTCGGCAGCCCCAGGCCGTACCGCACCTCGTCGTTCCCCCTGAAGAACTCCAGCTCGGGCGCGCGGTACAGCGGGATCACCGCGCACCGCTCCGCTCCCGACCCCACCGCGTCCAGCAGCGCGTTGACCGCCGCGCGGGCGGACGCGTTGGCCCCCTCCATCGTGGCGAGGTCGATATCGGTGGCGATGTAGTCACCGCAGAGGAAGAGGTTGGGGATGGCGGTTCGCGCCTGCGGGCGATTGAACCAGGTGCCCACGGGGTGGATGAGGAGCTGCTCGTCGTTGACGGGTCGCGGGCCGCCGATCTCCACGGCCGGGTCGAGGAACCACGAGTGCAGGGAGGCGTCGCTCAGCACCGTGCGCCCCGTGTCGTTGAGCCCCGCCTTCATCTGCGCCCACACCTCGCGGGCGACCTCCTCGCGCGTGCACTGCTTGGCGGTCCTGCCGTAGAGGATGCCGGGCTTGTCCCACTCGGAGACATCCGCCGACAGGCAGTCGACGGCGACGCCGTCACCGTAGTCGGCGCGGAAGTCCCGGCCGGACCAGAACTGCGCCTGCCCCACGGAGGTGATCGACCAGGGGGAGTCGATGTGGTTGACGTGGCCGTGGACGATGGGTACCGGCTCCGTCAGATAGAATTGAATGCCCGTCATCCAGTCGGTCCGCAGCGCGTCGCAGCGGCCCAACTGCGGTTCGGCGGCGCGCACTTGCGCGTTCCAGGTGGTACGGGCGTGCTCCACCGGCATGGCCGAGACGAAGTGATCGGCGGTCACCGGCCGCCGGACCCCGGCAGGGTCCTCGACGACGGCCTCGGCGATCCGGCCGCCGTCGAGGCGGAGGTCCCGCACGGTCCAGCCGATGCGGAAGGTGACACCGAGCGAGCGCAGGCAGCTCACCCAGGGGTCTATCCACGCCTCGTCGGTCGGGGCGTTGAGCACCCGGTCGGGCTCGCCGTCCGCGCCCCGGCCCAGCACGTTGAAGAGGAACGCCTCCACGCAGGTGCAGACGGTCCGGGTGCTGGCGACCTCCGCCTTCGTCGCCACGATGTTGCGGGTGATGCCTATGGCCAGCAGCCGCTGGTAGTTCGGCGACATACGGGCGGCGCGGATGAACTCCCACCAGGGCATCCGCTCCCACGCGTCGAGCCGCCGCCGCTCACAGCTGGTGAACCAGACGAGCATCCGGTCGGCGAAGTACACCAGCTCGCCGGCCGGGATGTTCCCGAACGCGTCGAAGAAGCCGAGGAGCGCGCGGCGCAGGGCGTCCGGGGTGAGGACGGCGGGTGGCCGGCCGAGAGTGTGGAAGGGCAGCCGGATGTCCTCGTGGCCGATCCGGGCGAACAACTCCTCGGAGGACGGCACGAGATTGTCGTGGCAGCCGCCCGGGTTGCCGGGGAAGGGGATGCGGCGCATGGTGTCGGGGAGGTTGCGGTAGAAGCCGGGGAAGAAGCGGAAGCCGTGCTCGGCGGGCAGGGGCCTGCGGTTGCCCCGCGCGCTGCCCGGCACGTCCATGCTGCGGGCCTTGCCGCCGGGGGCCTTCTTCTCGTACACCGTCACCTGGAAGCCGCGCTCGGCGAGTTCATGGGCCGCGGTCAGTCCGGCGACGCCGCCGCCGAGCACCGCGACGCTCTGCCCGCCGGGTCTCCGGCGGGGGGCCGCGGCCGCCCGGCCGCCCGCGAGCGAGGTGGTTCCGGCCGCCGCGGCGACCGCCGCCGCGCCACCGATGAAACCCCTGCGTGTGCTGCCCGTTCCGCCCATGTGCCCAGCCCCCTGCCACCGGTGAACCGTCACTTCCGGCGCCGGAGCATATGGGTGTCACCCGCACCCCGGAAGGCTTCAGGGGACTCGCTGTGCGTCGCCCCGCACATTGACGCGAAACCGCCCCCGTCCCGTGGGACGCTTGGGTAACCGGCACCCGCGACGAAGGGGATACCTCATGGCCGTCGAACCGCTCTCGCAGAAGGACGTCGAGGACCGCCTCCAGGAGCTGCCCGGCTGGACGACGGACGGTGACCGGATCAGCCGCACGTACTCCTTCGAAGGGCACTTCCAGGCGGCGGCGATGGTGATTCACATCGCCCAGATCCAGGAGGAGTTGGGGCATCACTCGGATCTGACGCTGGGTTACCAAACGATTCGTCTGAGCGTGAACACCCACAGCGTGGGCGGGAAGGTGACGGGTCTGGACGTGGAGCTGGCGCGGCGGGTGGAGGCGATCGCCTCCGGGCACGGGGCGCGGCGGCCGTAGGCGGCCGGATTCCGGCCGCGGGCCGGACGGCGCCCGCGGCGGGCGGCCTCGCACGCCGGCCGGGCTGGTTGTCGCGGACCGTAAGTCAGCGGATTCAGCCCGCCCGGCGTGCGAGGACAACGCGGCGAAGCCGTGTTGCGGCGCGCCCGTGTCGTGGCGCGCGGCCCGGTCAGGGCAAGGGTCAGTGAACCCTGGCCTCCGATTCCAGCGGCTCGTCGTCGTCCGGCAGGCGGACGTCCACCACCGCTATGTTGACCTCGACCACTTCCAGGCCGGTCATCCGCTCGACCGCGGCGATGACGTTCTCGCGGACCTCGCCCGCGACCGCCGTGATCGGAACGCCGTACTCGACCACGATGTCGAGGTCGACCGCCGTCTGGCGCTCGCCGACCTCGACCTTCACCCCGCGCGTGACGTTCGACCGCGCGCCGGGCACCCGCTCGCGCACGGCGCCCAGCGTGCGGGCGAACCCGCCGCCGAGGGTGTGCACGCCCGGCACCTCACGGGCGGCCAGGCCCGCGATCTTCTCCACGACGCCGTCGGCGATCGTGGTCCGGCCGCGGGTGGCCGCCGGCGCGTCGGCACCGGGCGTGCTGGGCTGGACCGTCCTGCCCTGCTCGCCGGACGTGGCTGTGGACGGGCTCGTCGTCATGACCGTCTCTCCTCGACTCGGTGGTACGGCCGGTTTCCGCACCCGGACTTCTGTCCGGTACCGCCGAGCTCATCCATGCCCGTCCGTCAGAGGTCGAACTCGTCCGGATCCGGACCGAGCCGGGTGCCGTTGTCCAGCCCGGCGAGTGCCCGCAGGTCCTCGCCGTCCAGCTCGAAGCCGAAGACGTCGAGGTTCTCCCGGATCCGGGAAGGGGTCACGGACTTGGGGATGACCACATTGCCCAGCTGGAGGTGCCAGCGCAGCACGATCTGGGCCGGGGTCCGGTCGTGCTTGGCGGCGAGGCGGACGACGACGGGGTCGGAGAGCAGCCCCTTGCCCTGGCCGAGCGGGGACCACGCCTCCGTGGCGATGCCATGGCGCGCGTGGTAGGCGCGCAGCTCGGACTGCGCCAGGTTCGGGTGCAGCTCGATCTGGTTCACCGCGGGGACCACGGAGGTCTCGGCGATCAGCCGCTCCAGGTGGGCGGGCTGGAAGTTGCAGACGCCGATGGCCCTGGCCCGGCCGTCGGCCTGGAGCTTCTCCAGGGCCTTGTAGGTGTCCACGAAGGTGTCCCGCGCCGGCACGGGCCAGTGGATGAGATAGAGGTCCACGTAGTCCAGGCCGAGCCGCTCCAGGGACGCGTCGAAGGCGCGCAGCGTGGGGTCGTAGCCGTGGTCGGAGTTCCACACCTTGGTGGTCACGAAGAGCTCGCCGCGGGGGAGGTCCGACGCGGCGATGGCCTTGCCCACGCCCCGTTCGTTCTCGTAGACCGCGGCGGTGTCGATACTGCGGTAGCCGGTCTCCAGCGCGGTGGTGACGGCATCGAACGCCTGATCGTCCGGCACCTGCCATACGCCGTAGCCCAGCTGGGGCATCTCGACGCCGTTGTTCAGGAGGATGGAGGGGACCTTGCTCACGAGCATGGATCCTTACGTCGGTCGTGCAGTGACGTCCATCGTCAACCGGAATGTACGCAACCGCATTCCCGGTTCCCGTGCCACTCTGTGAGGTCATCCCTGGTAGAGCGCCTCCACCTCCCGGGAGTAGGCCCGCTCGACGGCCCGCCGCCTGAGCTTCAGCGACGGCGTCAGCAGCCCGTGCTCCTCGGTGAACTGGGCGGACAGTATCCGGAACGCGCGTATCGACTCCGCCTGGGACACCTGGGTGTTGGCCGCCACCACCGCCCGCCGCACCTCGGCCTCCAGCTCCGGATCGCGCACCAGCTCGGCCGGCTCCCGCCACGGCTTGCCCCGCAGCCGCAGCCAGTGCCCCACCGCCTCCAGATCGAGGGTGACCAGCGCGGCCACATACGGGCGGTCGTCGCCGACCACGACGCAGTGGGATATCAGCGGGTGCGAGCGCACCCGGTCCTCCAGCGGCAGCGGTGACACGCTCTTGCCGCCCGAGGTCACCAGGATCTCCTTCTTCCGGCCGGTGATGGTCAGATAGCCCTCCGCGTCGAGCGCGCCCAGGTCCCCGGTGGCGAACCAGCCGTCGCGCAGCACCGCGTCCGTGTCCCGCCCGTCGCCGAGGTAGCCGGCGAAGACCTGTCCGCCGCGCAGCCAGATCTCGCCGTCCTCGGCGATGCGCACGGTCGTGCCCGGCACGGGCTGCCCCACCGTCCCGAAGCGGGTCCGCTCCGGCGGGTTGGCGGTCGCGGCGCCCGTGGTCTCCGTCAGGCCGTACCCCTCCAGGACGCTCACGCCCGCGCCCGCGAAGAACAGCCCCAGCTCGCGGCCCATCGCCGAGCCGCCCGACATCGCGTACCGCACCCTGCCGCCCAGGGCCGCGCGCACCCGGGCGTAGACGAGCCGGTCGAAGACCTGGTGCTGCACGCGCAGCCCGGCGCCCGGCCCCGGTCCGGTGCCGAAAGCCCGTTCCTCCAGCGCCCGCGCGTACCGCACCGCCACGTCGACGGCCTTGTCGAAGGCGCCGCCCCGCCCCTCGGACTCCGCCGCGCGGCGGGCCGCCGCGAGGATCTTCTCGAAGACATACGGCACGGCGAGCACGAACGTCGGCTGGAAGGCCCGCAGGTCCGGCAGCAGCGCCGCCGCCGTCAGCTCGGGCTGGTGGCCCAGCTTGACCCCGCCGCGGACCGCCGCGACCTGCACCATCCGCCCGAAGACGTGCGCCAGCGGAAGGAAGAGCAAGGTGGCGGCCGTCTCGCCCGGCCGGGAACGGAAGACGCCCGCGTAGCGCTCCACGACGTTGTCGGCCTCCGCCATGAAATTGGCGTGGGTCAGCACACAGCCCTTGGGGCGGCCGGTGGTGCCGGAGGTGTAGACGACGGTCGCCGGGGTCGAGGCGGTCAGCGCCAGCCGGTGCCGGTGCACGACCTCGTCCTCGATCCGCTCGCCCGCGGCCGTCAGCGCCTCGACGGCGCCTGCGTCCAGCTGCCACAGCCGGGTCAGGCGCGGCAGCCCGTCGACGACGGAGCCGACGGTCATCGCGTGGTCCTCGTGCTCGACGACGCAGGCGCTGACGTCCGCGTCGCGCAGGATCCAGCCGACCTGCTCGGGCGAGGACGTGGGATACAGCGGCACGGACTGCGCGCCGACCGTCCACAGGGCGAAGTCGAAGAGCGTCCACTCGTAGCGCGTGCGGGACATCACGGCGACCCGGTCACCGAACCGGATCCCCTCCGCGAGCAGGCCCTTCGCCAGCGCCAGCACCTCGTCGCGGAAGGTCGCGGCACTCACGTCCCGCCACCGGCCGTCCGGGCCCTTGCGGGCGAGCGCGACCTCCTCCGGGTGCTCGGCCGCGCGGTCGAAGACGACGTCCGCCAGTCCCCCGACATGGGGTGCCGTCACCAGCGGTGGGACCGTGAACTCGCGCAACTGGCCAGCTCCTGCTTGTTTTCTCGTGACGCTCCGTGCAGCGCCGTGACCGTACCCGATCCGGGTGGGTCATGAACCCTTTTCCGTACGGCCTTGCCCCGTCCCGGCACGGAATCCCCACGGCGTCTGCGCTTGTCGTCCACCCCTGGGGCGGGTATCACCCCGCGCCGCCGGGCGGACCCGGGGTCTGGAGGCGGTCGCCGGAGGCCAGGATCGCCGAGGCCAGCGCCTCCGCCGGGCCCCGCGCGGCGGCACCCGGGCCGTACATGAGCACCACGTCGATCCCGCCCAGCTCCGGCAGGCCCGCGCGGGCCGGGATCCGCACCAGGCCCGGCGGGATCATGCCCTGCGTGTGGGCCATGACGCCGAGCCCCGCGCGGGCCGCCGCCACCAGGCCGTTGAGGCTGCCGCTCGTGCACGTCACCCGCCAGGCGCGCCCGTCCCGCTCCAGCACCTCCAGGGCGCGGGCCCGGGTCACCGCGGGGGGCGGGAAGACGACGAGGGGCAGCGGCCGGTGCGCGTCCAGGCGCAGCCGCTCGCTGCCGATCCACACCAGCCGGTCCCGCCAGACCAGCCGCCCGTGCGGCTCGTCGGGGTGCCGCTTGACCAGCACCAGATCGAAGCGCCCGGCCTCCAGCTGCTGGTGCAGCGTCCCGGAGAGGTCCACGGTCAGCTCCAGATCCACGTCCGGGTGGTCGCCGCGGAAGCCCTCCAGGATCTCGGGCAGCCGGGTCAGCACGAAGTCCTCCGACGCCCCGAACCGCAGCCGGCCGCGCAGCCGGGTGCCCGCGAACCAGCCCGCGGCGCGCTCGTTCGCCTCCAGGATCGCCCGGGCGAAGCCGAGCATCGCCTCGCCGTCCTCGGTCAGCTCCACCCCGTGGGTGTCCCGCGCGAACAGCTGCCGCCCGGCCGCCGCCTCCAGCCTGCGCACCTGCTGGCTCACCGTCGACTGCCGCAGCCCCAGCCGCCGCGCGGCCTGCGTGAAGCTCAGGGTCTGGGCGACGGCCAGGAACGTACGCAGCTGCACGGGATCGAACACCCCGCCAGGCTATCGCCATCCGTGATAACAGTCAGTGCGGTGAACGGGGTTCCCGATATCGCAGGTCAGAGGCAGGCTGAGGGCCATGCGACGCCCCGCCTTCCTCTCCCGCGTGCCCGTGGACCCCTACATAGCCGCCCTGCTCGGCACGGTGCTCCTCGCCGCCCTGCTCCCCGCTCGCGGCGCCGCCGCACCGGTCGCCGGCGGCAGCGCCACGGGGGCGGTCGCGCTCCTGTTCTTCCTCTACGGCGCCCGCCTCTCCACCCGCGAGGCGATGGACGGCCTGCGCCACTGGCGGCTGCACGTCACGGTCCTGGTCTGCACGTTCGTGCTCTTCCCCCTGCTGGGCCTGGCCGCCCGCGGCCTCGTCCCCTACGTCCTGACCCCGCAGCTCCACTCCGGACTGCTCTTCCTGTGCCTCGTCCCCTCCACCATCCAGTCGTCCATCGCCTTCACCTCCATCGCGCGCGGCAACGTGGCGGCGGCGGTCTGCGCGGGCTCCTTCTCCAGCATCGTCGGCATCGTCCTCACCCCACTCCTCGCGGCCCTGCTCCTGGGCAACAGCGGCGGCGGCTTCTCCGCCCACTCCCTGCTCTCGATCGTCACCCAGCTGCTGATCCCCTTCCTCGCCGGCCAGCTGCTGCGCCGCTGGGTGAGCGGCTTCCTCGTCCGCCACAAGAAGGTCCTGGGCTACGTCGACCGGGGCTCGATCCTCCTCGTCGTCTACGCGGCGTTCAGCGAGGGCGTCATCCGCGGCATCTGGCACCAGGTCACTCCCGTACGCCTGCTGGCCCTGGTCGGCGTCGAAGCGGTCCTGCTGGCCGTCATGCTCACCGTCACCACCTATGGCTCCCGCCGCCTCGGCTTCAGCCGCGAGGACCGGATCGCGATCATCTTCTGCGGCTCGAAGAAGAGCCTCGCGGGGGGCTTGCCCATGGCCGGGGTGCTCTTCGGGGGGCAGGCGAGTCTGGCTGTGCTGCCGTTGATGCTTTTCCATCAGATGCAGTTGATGGTTTGCGCGGTGCTTTCGAAACGGTACGCGAGGGCGGCGGTGGTGGGTGATCCGGTGGTTCGTGAGGTGGCGGGGCGGGTGTGAGTGACGCCTGCGGCGGGAGCGCCCTTCGGGCGCGTCCTCAAACTCCCCCAGCTACCGCTGGGAGGTGCCCCCGACGGGCTGATTGTGCGGACCGTAGCCAGCACAATCAGCCCGTCCGGCGATTGAGGACAACGCGGCGAAGCCGTGTTGCTGGGGTCCGGGGCGCGTAGCCCAGGTTTCAGGAAGGGGCGGGGCTGGGGGAAAAGCCCGCCGCAGGCGTCAGCGCCCCGCCCGCCCATCCAGCGGCAGCCAAGCCAAGAGCCCCCGCGCCCCCACCCCGCCATCCGACCCCCGCAAGAGAGAAAGCTCGCCGTCCGTCAGCCCCCGCCCATACACCCGCACTTCATCCATCGATCCCAGGAAATACCCCCGACCGTCCGGCCGTTGCCCCACATGCACGCCGAACGTGGACGTACGGCTCACCGACCCGGCAGCACCCCCCGCCCCCACCGTCGCCCCGTCCACCGTGAGGGTGAGGCGGTCGCCCCCGCGGCGCAGTGCCACGAAGTGCCAGCGTCCGTCGCGGTACGCGCCGGGCAGGCGTGCCGTCGCCGAGTGGGCCGGGCCCGGGCCCGTCACCGCGGTGAGGGAGCCGGTGACGCCCCGGGCGTCGCTCCGCAGGGACACCTGGGGCGCGCCGCCGACCCCGCCCATCCACAGCAGCGGCTGCTCCCCGCGCGCGGAGGCCGGCGCCCGGAACCACAGTGACGCGGTGAAGTCCCGCTCTCCCAGCGGGAGTTCCCGCCGGAAGGGCAGCCGCACCGCGTCGTCCGTGCCGTCGAACGACAGCGCCCCGCCGAAGCGGCCCTCAACAGGCCGGGCCCCGCCGAGGACGTACGCGGCCGGCGCGCCAGGGGCCCGGTCCGGTGTCGTCGGGTCGGGGCCGCGGCGCGGGCCCAGCCACTCCTCCGTGAAGCGGGCGAAGCGGATCTCGTCCTTCGCGTCGGCCTTGCCCGCCTCGTAGAGCAGGCCGGCCGTCCCGGGGGAGATGACGGCCAGGTCGGAATAGCCGGACCAGTCGGCGGTGACGCGCCTGCCGCGTTCGACGCTCTCCCAGGTGCGCCCCTGGTCGTAGGAGGAGCGGACGGTCATCGCGCGGCGGCGGTCGGGGTCCGCGGGCGCGGAGAGCAGCCAGCGGCCGTCGCGCAGCGGCACGACGGCTCCCTGCACCATGGGGGCGTAGAGGCCGGGCAGCGCGCGGAAGGGATGCTCGAAGGTCTCCCCTCCGTCGCGGCTGACCGCGACATCGCGGTTGCCGAGGTCGGTGCCGCCCTGTTCGCGGCCGTTGACGTGGATCGCGCCGTCGCTCCGCTCGGCGAGGGTGAGTTCGGAGGGCATCTGGTCGTACGTGCCGTCGGGTGCGATGCGGTGGGTGTCCACCGCGCCCAGCCGCCAGTGCGCGCCCCCGTCGTCGCTGAGGGCGAGCGCGGCGTGGGCGGCGGTGACCCGGGTGCCGTCGTGGCTCTGGGCGTTGACCCCGACGACGAGGCGGCCGCGGTGCGGCCCGCGGGCGAGCTGGATGCCGTGGCCGGGGCCGGTGGCGTACCAGGAGTTCCAGCCGCGCGGCCGGATCTGCCCGGTGATGTCGCGCGGCCGCGACCAGGTCGAGCCGTCGTCGTCGCTGTACTGCGTGTGCGGGGTGCGGTCGCAGGGGACGTCGCAGTTGCCCGCGTCCGGGCGGCCCGCGTTGTAGGTCGTCGTGACCACGATCCGGCCGGTGCGCCGGTCGACGACGGGCGCCGGGTTGCCGTGGGTGTCGCCGTGCCCCTCGTCGACGATCCGCAGCGGCCCCCAGGTGCGGCCGCCGTCGGTGGAGCGCTTGAGGACGAGGTCGATGTCGGTGGCGTCCCCGCAGTTGTGTCTTCGGCCCTCGGCGAAAGCGAGCACGGTGCCGCGGGCCGTGGTCACGAGCGCGGGGATGCGGAAGCAGGCGTAGGTGCTCCCACCGTCCTCCCCGGTCTCGCCCTCCTCCCCGGCGTCGGGCTCGTCCCGGCCCGCCGCGAACAGCACGCGCTCCTCGAACCCCGCCGGCCCGGCCGCCCCGGCCCGTACGGGCTGGAGCGCGAGGGCGAGCAGCGCGGCCGACAGGGCGGCCGCCGCCGTGCACCCGGCGGCGCGACGGGTGCGGGGGAGCGGGGAGGTGACGGTGTGTCGGTGACCTGTGCGGGGGAGCGGCGCCATGGCCCGGCCCTTTCGCGTCGAGGCACTGCGGGAGCTGTCGTGACACGCGGGAACCGGGCAGTGCGTCCGCCGCTGCCCGGTGAGCCCGAACGTACGGGGCGGGCCGTGGTCCCACAAGGCCGATTGCGCCAATGAGCTCACACGGGGCGCAGCACCACCTTGCCGAGGTTGACGCGCGACTCGATGATCCGGTGCGCCTCGGCGGCTTCCTCCAGCGGGAGTTCGGCGTGGATCCGGGGGCGCAGCCGCCCGGCGGCGAAGAGTTCCCACAGCTCCCGGCGCCACTGCTCCATCAGCGCGGGCCGGTGCCGGGCGATGAGCGCCATCTGGAAGCCGATCGCGGACTTCGCGCCGACCAGCAGGTCGTACGCCTCGATCGTGCCGCCGCCCGAGCTGTACGCCACCAGCCGCCCGCCGGGCGCGAGCGCTGTGAGCGCCGGGGAGAGGAGCTCGCCGCCGACCGCGTCCAGGACGACGTCGACCGGCGCGACGTCGGCGAGCGCGTCGTACGTCACGACCTCGTCCGCGCCCAGCGACCGCACGAAGCCGGCCTTCGCGGCCGAACTCACCGCGCCCACCACCCGCTTCACGCCGCGCGCCCTGGCGAGCTGTACGGCCAGGTGGCCGACGCCGCTCGCCGCCGCCGTCACCAGCACCGACTCGCCCTCGGCCGGTCGTGCGGCCGCGTAGGCGCCGAGGGCGACCAGGCCGCAGCGCACGAGCGCGACGGCGTCCGTGGCGCTCGCGGAGGCGGGCACCGGAGAGGCCATGGAGGAGTGCAGGAGGGAGTGATCGGCGTAGCCGTCGGCGAAGCACAGGCCGGTGACGCGGTCGCCGACGGCGAAGCCGGTCACCTCCGGGCCGAGGGCGACGATCTCGCCGGCGACCTCGCCGCCCAGGCTCGCGGGCAGCGCCGGGCCGCCCTCGCGCACCTTGCGTACGACGGGCAGGGTCACGCCGACGGCCTCGGTGCGCAGCAGGAGCTCGCCGGGGCCGGGGCGGGGGACGTCCGTGGTCTCGACGCGCAGGACCTCGGGGCCGCCGTTCTCGTGATACCGGACACGGCGCATGGATGCCTCACAGATGTCGTTGGGGTTCCCAATGTATACCTGTTTCATTGGTGGCTCCAATGTTTTCTTCGGTAGGCTCCCGCCATGGCAGAGAACGAGCCCGCGCTCACCCGGATCCGCGCCCTTCCCAGCTGGCTGCTCAACCGCGCCTCCGCGCGCGGCCGCCGCCTCGTCGGCGAGGCCCTCGCCCGCGAGGGGATGCGCATGCCGCACCATGCCGTGCTGTCCGCCGTCGCCGACCTCGGCCCGGTCGCCCAGGCGGAGCTCGGCCGCACCACCGGCTTCGACCCCAAGGACATGGTCGGCATCCTCAATGACCTCCAGGCCGCCGAGCTGATCACCCGCGCCCCCGACCCCGCCGACCGCCGCAAGAACGCGATCTCCCTCACTCCCGAGGGGCGCCGGCTCCGGGCCCGCCTCGCGATCCTCGGCGAGGAGGCCAACGAGACGCTCCTCGCCGTCCTCTCACCCGCCGAGCGCGAGCAGTTCCTGGCCCTCCTGACCCGGGTCGCGCAGGTGCGGGACTGAGCGCGGCGGCCGGTCCGGCGGCACCTGTGGCTCAAGGGCCGCCGTCAGTCCAGTACGACCCGCTGCTCGCCGGCGTACACGTTCATCGACGAACCCCGCAGGAAGCCCACCAGCGTCAGCCCGGTCTCCACGGCCAGGTCCACCGCGAGCGACGAAGGCGCCGACACCGCCGCGAGCACCGGGATCCCCGCCATGACCGCCTTCTGCGCGAGCTCGAACGAGGCGCGCCCCGACACCAGCAGCACTGTCCCCGACAGCGGCAGCAGCCCCTGCTGGAGCGCCCGCCCGATGATCTTGTCGACCGCGTTGTGCCGGCCCACGTCCTCGCGCACGTCGAGCAGTTCGCCGTCCGCGGAGAACAGTGCCGCGCCGTGCAGGCCGCCCGTCCGGTCGAAGACCTGCTGCGCGGCGCGCAGCCGGTCGGGCAGGACCGCGAGAAGTCCCGGCTCCAGCCGCATGGGTGACGGTCCGTCGGAGACCGGATGCCGCGCGGTCGTCCGTACGGCGTCCAGGCTCGCCTTGCCGCACAGGCCGCACGACGACGTGGTGTAGACGTTGCGCTCCAGCGCGATGTCGGGCAGCGGGACGCCGGGGGCGAGCCGTACGTCCACCACGTTGTACGTGTTCGAGCCGTCGTCCGTCGCACCGGCGCAGTAGACGATCTGGGCCAGCTCCTCCGCGCTGCCCAGCACACCCTCGCTGACCAGGAACCCGGCCGCGAGCGCGAAGTCGTCGCCTGGGGTGCGCATGGTGATCGCGAGCGGCTTGCCGTTCAGCCGGATCTCCATCGGCTCCTCGGCCACCAAGGTGTCGGGGCGGGTGCCGACGGCTCCGCCCCGGATGCGGATGACGCGGCGTCGCGCGGTGACCCGTCCCATGTCGATCAGTCCCGGTGCTGGTGGTGGCGGTGGACGCCTCATTCTCTCCGGTACGTCGCGCTTCGGGGTGGGCGGGGTTCGTGGCGCCTGCGGCGGGCTTTCCCGGCTGCGGGTTCGTTGCCGCCTGCGGGTCCGTTGTGCTTTCTGTGGGGTGGCCTCAATCGCCGGCCGGGCTTGGTTTGTGGTGGGTGCCGGGGGTGGGTCTTCCGGGCTGGGGACCTGGAACGCGGTGCGGGTGCCGTTTTGCGTATTGAGTGCCCCGAATTCGCACCGCGTTCCAGAACCCCACCCTCCAGCCCCACCCCCTCCCACCGGAGGGCGACATTCGGTTGTGGGGCGCGCCGGTCTTTCCTTTCAGCCCGGGTGCGCCGTTCTTTTCAGCCCGTCCGGCGTTTGAGGACAACGCGCGAAGCGTGTTGCTGGGGGTCCGGGGCGCGTAGCCCAGGTTTCGGGAAGGGGCGGGGCTGGGGAAAAAGCCCGCCGCAGGCGCCACCGACCCGCAGCTCGCAACGGCGAAGCCCCCTCACCCGATCCCCTGCCGGTCCGGCAGCAGAGCGAACGCCCGGTCCGCCGCCTCCGGCACCACCCGCTCTACCGCCTGCCGCAAAAGCACCCGATGCCGCAGCAACGGCACGCGCCGCTCCTCAGGGGCCAGCGCCGACAGGTCGTCCAGGGCGGCCATGAGCCGCCGGGTCACCTGCGGCGCGCCCGTCGCGCAGCCGCGGATCTCCGCGAAGCCCAGGTCGACGAGGTCCGTCCAGCCGGGCAGGTCCTGCACCAGCCGCACCGTGCCCTTGCGGTCGGGGTGGCGCAGCGCGCCCAGGGGGCGGCCGGCGACGGTGGCCAGGATCTGCATGATGCGGTCCAGGCACTGCACGGCTGTCGTCGGGTCGTTCACGGCGGGGGACAGGGCCCGCTGCGCGATGTCGGACAGCTGCCGCAGCCCGAACCCCAGGTCCTGGTGGAAGGTCCGCTCCACGCCCACGGACACGGTGTAGCGCAGCGCCCGCGGGGGCGGTCCCGTACCGCCGTGGACGGCGAGCACCGGGGTGCCCGGCACCACGAAGTCCCCGATGCGCGGGATGAGCCGCAGCACGACGCCGTACCGCCGGGCCACCCGCACCAGGCGCGCGATGTTCACGTCCCGCAGCACCCCCGCCCGCCCGCGGTGCGCGATCTCGGCCGAGGCGGGTCCCAGCTCGGGGACCTCGCCGCCCGCGGCGCCGTGCTTGTCCAGCACCCGGAAGGACTCCCACGCGATCCGGTCGATGACGTGGCTGACGCGCATCAGCCGGATCGTGGAGTTCACATAGGCGACGAACAGCACCAGGCTCACCATGACCATCACCACGCAGGCGATGCTGGAGATGATCGGCACCGTGCTGACCGTCCGGGGATCGGTGTCCCCCTGGTAGGAGGCTTGCACCAGCAGGGCGAAAAGGAACGTCGCGAGGAAGACCGCGAACGTGCACTTGGTGATCCGGCTGCGGACATAGAGCCGCACCACGCGCGGCGAGAACTGCCCGCTGGCCATCTGGAGCGCCACCAGGCTGATCGAGAACACCACACCGATGAAGGTCAGCATCGCGGACCCCACGGTGGTGATGATCGACTTCGTGTCGTCGGCGAGGTCGATCAGGGAGGAGACGGTGTCGTAGTCGCCGTCGCGCTGGAGACTCTCGATCAGCAGCCAGTCGAGCTCCAGCGCCACCCCGGCCGTCACCGCGGCCCCCACCAGTCCCACGGCCGGGGCGAACCAGAACGTGTCCCGCAGATGCTCCCGCAACGGCGACAGCGGCCGCGGTCTGCGCCGTGTGACGCCGCTCGCTGGCATGGTTTGCCCGGTATTGCCCATAAATGGAGCTTATGGCCCGCGTGGATACCCAGGTGAAAGGCACTCCGAAACCTTGGTATTGTTATCCATGTCGCCGCGGGGAACACCCCGCAGAGACACACACCTGGTCCGGGTGGCGGAATGGCAGACGCGCTAGCTTGAGGTGCTAGTGCCCTTTATCGGGCGTGGGGGTTCAAGTCCCCCCTCGGACACCAGTAGAAACCCCAGTTGATCTGGGGTTTTTCTGTTTCCTGGGTAGTGGCGTGACCAACCACGTGACCAACGGCCCAGCGGACTTCCTGGTCGGACCAGGGGTGGCAGACCGATCCGGCCCGCTCCGGAGGCGAGCCAGGCGCCGCGCTCCGTCCTTCCGTGAGGGCCCGTAGCGGGCCATGGTGCGGCACGGCGGAGGGCGCCTCTTCCGGGCCGGCGGGTGGTCCTGTCTCGCCTTCGCGTTCATCGATGGCCGGCATGCTGACCTCGGCCCTGGGACGGGCGACCTGGCGGCGGTTGCGGTCGCACCGCGGCGCATGCGGGTGTTCAGCGCTTCCGGCTTCCCCGCCCCGCCCCTTGGCCGCGTGCCGGCCCGAAATCGGTTGAGGCATTCGTGCACGTCACATGCCGGCATTGGACAGCACGGGTCGGCGGGCGGGGCGCGGAGCCGAGCAACGCCAGGTTTCGGGAACTGCTCAATTTCCCCCACGAGAGCCACTGCAAGCCGGGGCGGGGGGAGCTGGGAAGGAACTTCGTCGCGGCAGCGCTGGAATGGTCACGCCGGCCCGGCCGGGGCCGCCGCAGCTGATGTCATGGCCCGCGCGTGACCCACGGCGGCCGGGAGCGTTCGGGAACGCGCGGGAACAGCCAGGTAGGATAGTGCCGCAGCTAGGCCCTGTGAGGCTGGCGTTTCCGCAGGTCAGAAGCTTGTGATGCGGGTGCCCGAGGTGAGCGTTCACGTCCCTCCTCGGACACCGGCAAGAACCCCAGCGTTCGCTGGGGTTTTTCTGTGTCCGGGAGGCGGTCGTCACGAGCGCTCACCAGGAGATATAGCCGTTTTGCCCGGAGCCGGTACCTTTGGCCTCTCCGGCAGCAGCCGTCCGCTGCGTTCCCAGAGATCCACGAGGCATGAACGTTTCCCTTTCCGACCGCATCCAGGGTGACCGCCCCGTCCGGGTGAGCGTGCTCGTCACCGCTCTCCTCACGGCCTGCATCGCCTTCCAGCTCAACGCGAGCATGCTCAGCCCCGCCCTGAAGAGCATCGAGGACAGCCTCGGCGCCAGCTCCGCCGAGATCGGCCTCACCCAGACCGCGTTCTTCACCTCGGCCGCGCTCTTCTCGCTGTTCCTGCCGCGCCTCGGTGACGTCCTCGGCCGCCGCAGGGTGCTGGCCGGGATGCTGGCGCTGATGGCCGTCGGGTGCGTCGTGGCCGCGCTGGCGACCAGCGTGCCCATGCTCTTCGTCGGCCGCGTGATCCAGGGCGCCTCCGGCCCGGTCGTCCCGCTGTGCCTGATCATGCTGCGGCAGGAGGTGACCGAGCCGAAGAAGTACGGCACCCTCCTCGGCGTGATCACCGCCGTCAACGGCGGTATCGCCGGTGTCGACTCCCTCGCGGGCGGCTACCTCGCCGACAACCACGGCTTCGGGTCCGTCTTCTGGGCGATGGCGGTCGTGGCGGTCGTCGCCACCGTGCTCGTCGCCACCCTGACCCCCGAGTCCAAGGTCCCGGCCGCCGACCGGATGGACTGGCCGGGCGTCGGCCTGCTGGTCGTCTCCGTCGGCTCGCTGCTCATCGCGCTCAACGAGGCGGGCAAGCTCGGCGCCGCCAACTGGACGCTCTTCGGTGTCCTCGTCGTTCTCTCCGCCGTCGCCTTCGCGCTGTTCTGGCGGAACGAGGACCGCAGCACCCACCCGCTGGTCGCCACCCGGCACCTGCGCCAGCGCTCGACCTGGGCGACCCTGCTGACCACCGTGCTCACCATGACGGGTGTGTTCGCCGTCATGAACGGCCTGATCCCGGCCTTCGCGCAGGACGCCCGGGCGGGGCTCGGCATGAGCGCCGAGCAGTCCGCCTGGTGGACCCTCACGCCGTACGCGCTGGCCGGACTGGCCATGGGCCCGGTCGCGGGCCGGCTCGCCGCCACCTTCGGCTACGGGCGGATCCTGCGCATCGGGCTCGTCGGGTCGGTCGCCTCGGTCGTCCTGATGATCCTCACCATGCCCGCGCACTCCCGCGTGCTGCTGCTGGTGACCTCGGTGCTCGTGGGCATCACCTACGCGGGTGTGGCGAACATCGTCCTCAACGGGCTCGGCATCGTGCTGTCGCCCAGCGAGAACCCGGGCTTCCTGCCCGGGCTCAACGCGGGCGCCTTCAACCTCGGCGCCGGTCTCAGCTTCGCCCTGCTGTACGCGGTCAAGACCGCGGCCGCCCCCTCGGACACGGCGTCGTCCACCGGCTACACCTCCGGCATGATCGCCGGTGTGGCCATCCTGGCCGTGGCCATCGCCACCTCCTTCCTGATCCCCAAGCCGGTGGCGGCCGAAGCCCACGCCTGACGCGTCCCGTTCCCCTGTCCCCGCGGGGGCTGCCCCCGTGGCAGCCCCCGCGCGGTCATGTCACGGGCCATGTGGCGTACCTGCGCATGCCGTACAGCAGCGGCGCCGGCCGGGGCTCCGGCGCCGTCCCCGTGCGGACGACCTCGCCCAGCACGATGGTGTGGTCACCCGCCCGCGTGAGACGTATCACCCGGCACTCCGCCCAGGTGTGCGCGTCCTGCGCGAGGACGGGGAGCCGCAGCCCCGGGGACAGGTGCCAGGGGATCCGCGCGAAGCGGCCCGCGTCCCTGGTGGCGAACGCCTCCGCCGCGCGCCGGCCCGGCCCGTGCAGCAGGTTCACGGCGAACCAGCCGTGCGCCTCCAGCACCGGGAGCGTGCTGCCGGTGCTGGAGGCGCAGACCAGGAGCAGCGGCGGGGCGAGGGAGACGCCGCACCAGGCGGTGCACGCGAAGCCGTACGGGTTGCCGAGCCCGTCCCGGGTGGTCACCACGGCCACCCCGCTGGGATGGGAGGCCATCAGCGCGCGGAAGCCGTCGGGGTCGAGGGCGGTGAGCGTGGCGGTGCCGTCGTCGACGGCACCGCTTCCGCCGGATGCGGGTGTCATGGTGGGGTCCTCCCGGATGCGTCGGTCATGACGTCCTCGTCGGGTGTGCCGCCCGGGAGGCGACCGCGGCCGTGACCGTGACGCTCGCCACGCACAGCACCGTCACCACCCCGGCGAAGATGCCCGCCGCCGTCATCAGCGTGCCGTGCGACAGCAGCACGGCCACACCGACGACCGGCAGGGTCAGGCCCAGATACGCGGCGACGAAATAGCTGGAGACGAGCTCCGAGACCCGGCCGGGCAGCGCCTGCGACGCCACCAGCGCCAGGCCGGACTTGAAGGAGGTGCCCGCGCCCGCGCCCCCGAGCACCGAGCCGCAGAGGAAGAGCGGCAGCGAAGCCGCGGACAGCCCCGCCAGGATCAGCGCGAGCCCCAGCGGCACGCCGGCCATGCCCACTGCCAGACCGGTGCGCGGCGGCAGCCGCACGGCCAACAGCTGGGCCGCCCCCGCGGAGCCGAAGGCGCTGAACGCCACCAGTCCGACCGCGAGATGACTGTGGTCGTGCAAGCCCTGGACGAGGAAGTTCCCCGCCAGCGAGGCCAGCAGTCCCAGCAGGGCGAAGGAGGCGAACACCGCGACCGCCGCCGCGGCGAAGCTCCGCCGCGCGGGCGCGGGCACGCTCAGGCGCTGCGGCCGGATCCCGCCGCCGCGCGGTGCGACGGGTTCGGGCAGCGCCGCCAGGGCGAGCCCCGGCAGCAGCAGGACGGTCAGGACCACGTACGGCAGGACGGTGGGGGCGGGGGCGTACTCCACCAGCAGCCCCGACAGCAGGGAACCGCAGCCCAGTCCGGCCATGTTGGTCACCGACGCGATCAGTGCCGCCCGGGGCCGGACCGGGTGCAGCTCCGCCAGATAGGCGGTGGCCGCGCCCGTGGTCAGCCCGACGGAGACGCCGGACAGCACGCGCCCGGCGAACAGGCCGGGGAGCGTCGGGAAGAGGATGAAGACGACGCTGCTGACGGCGGCCACCAGCAGCGCCGGGGCGAGCGTGGCCCGCCGCCCGATCTGGTCCGAGAGCCCTCCGAACAGCAGCAGGGAGAGGAGGATGCCGCCCGCGTACGCCGCGAAGACCAGGGCCACGATCGGCGGGGACAGGTGCAGGCGCTGCGCGTACAGCGCGTAGACGGGCGTCGGGATGGTGCCGCCCGCCATCACCACGAACAGCACACAGGTGACGACGGGCACGGCGGTGCGCGGTGCCCCGGGCGGTGGCGGCACGGCGGTGGCGGGCGCGCCCCCGGTGGCGGTCTGCCCGTGCCGGCTGACGGCGCTCACCAGTCGAAGGCCGTCGCGTCGTGGAGGTTGACGCCGAGGGCCGCCTTGCCGAGGTACTCCAGGCACTCCTCCGGCTTGGCGGGCATCACGGAGGCGAACGACGCCTCCCGCAGCAGCCGTTCCAGCGGGAGCGAGCGGCTGAGCGCCGCCGACCCGCAGATGCGGACGGCGTCCTGGGCGAGTGCCGGGCCGACCTCGCCGACGACGTACTTCGCGGCGTGCACCGCCGCGTTGGCCTCCACCGTGCCCCGGCCGCTGTCGATCCGCGCGCCCGCCTCGTGGACCAGCGCCCGTGCCGCGCTGAGCCGCGCGGACATCCGGCCGAGCTCCCGTTGCAGCACCGGGGAGCCGGCGCGGCGGGGCGAGGCGGCGACGTGGTCGGTGGTGAAGCGCAGGACCGCCTCGGCGATGCCCAGATACGCGCCGGTGTAGCCGGAGATCATCCAGTGCGGCTCGCGCACCAGCTTGTACATCGACATCCCCTCGACCCCGAGGAAGAGCCGGGAGCGCGGCACGGGCACGGCGTCGAGGACCATGTTCGCGGTGCTGGTGCCGTACATCGCGGACAGGCTGTGCACCTCGCCGAAGCGGACGCCCGGGTCGTCGGCGGCCACCACGAAGTGCGAGACCTCGCCGCTGCCCGCCGTCCCCTCGGCGCGAGCCGCGACCACGTAGTAGTCGGCCACGCCCGCCAGTGAGACGAACGACTTCTCCCCGGTCAGGACATACCCCCGGCCGTCCGCGGCGGGACGGTGGGTGGTGCGCACGCCGCGGAGTTTGGCGCCGCTCCCGGCCTCGGAGGTGGCGGACGCGAAGATCTTCCGCCCGCTCACCACCTCGTCGTACACCCAGGAGCGGAAGGCGTCCGCGGCGGGCGGCAGCGGCATGGCCGCCGACTCGCACAGCGAGCCGATGGCGACGTTGTGCATGTTGAAGCCGAGGGCGGCGGCGCCGTTGTGGGCGCCCAGTACGGCCAGCACGCGGGAGTAGCCGGCGAAGCCGAGCCCGGCGCCGCCCGCCTCCCGCGGCACGAGCAGCCCCAGCAGGCCCGCGTCCTTGAGGACGCGGTACGTCTCGTGTCCGTCGGAACGGCCGGCGTCCACGTCGGCGGCCAGCGGCGCGAGGGCCGCGCCCGTCTTCTCGGCGAGTGCGAGGAGTTCTTCGAGGTCGGTGGGCAGCGGATCGATGGGCATGGAAAGGGCCATGAGGGGCCTTTCGGGAATCAGTTCTCTACGGGAAGGCCGAATTCTCGGGCGACGCCCACGCGCAGCAGGTCGTTGGGACCGGCGTAGGTGAGGGCCGCCATGGGGCTGTGCAGGTCCGCGGGGAGTTCGGAGTCGGCGATGAAGGCCCGGACGCCCGAGAGCGCGGTGGCGTGGCCCGTCAGCCGGACGTAGTCCTCCGACACGGAGATCTTGGTGAGCGCCGCCTCGGCGGACAGCCGGCGCGTGGGCGTGCCCGCGTCGAGCCGTGCCGCCATGCCGTACAGCAGGCTGCGGGAGCGGTGCAGGGCCAGCGCCATGTCGCTCACCCTGGCGGCCACTTGGTGGCTGGCGCCCATCCGGCGGCCGAAGTGGTCGCGCTCGGACGCCCAGGTGGCGATCCGCTGGAGTGTGCGCCGCATCGGCCCGAGGGCGTAGCCGAGCAGCAGGGCCCGCTCCCAGGTGGTGGTGGAGGAGAGGATGGCGAGGCCGGAGCCCTCCGCGCCGATCAGCCGGTCGGCGGTCAGGCGTACGCCGTCGAAGGCCAGCTCTCCCATGGGCACGCCCGGCAGCGCGGTCTTGGCGAACGCGTCGGCGCGGGTCACCCCTGGGGTGTCGACGGGGAAGAGGAAGGCGGACAGGGCGAAGGGCGACCGGTTCTCCTCGGTGCGGGCGAAGACCAGGGCCAGATCGGCCACCGGGGCCGCGGTGATGAAGGTCTTGGCGCCGTCGAGCACATAGCCGCCGTCCACACGGCGGGCCCGGGTGTCCATCGACAGCGGATCGCTGCCGCCCTTGCGCTCGGTCAGCGCGTGGCACAGCAGGGTCCGGCCGTCCTGGAGGCGGGCGAGGGAGCGCCACGCCTCCTCGGGGAGCACCGCCCGCAGGGGGTACTGCATGCCGAAGACCTGGGACGCCAGGGCGTAGACGATCCCGGGATCGACGCCCGCCAGGCCGATGCCCTCGATCATGGCGAGGGAGCGGGTGACGGGGCCGGGCTCCGCCGGCTCCGGTGCCGGCTCCGGCGGGTCCAGTCGCAGCACCCCGAGCCCGGCCAGCGCCTCCCACTGGTCGCGGAAGCCCTTGCCCGCCAGCTGCTCGGCCAGGGGCCGGGCCCGGTCGCGGCAGGAGCTCACCACGGCCTCGGTCGCGGTGGGGCCGGTGCGCAGCAGGCGGTCGGTCGCGGTCATCGCGCGGCCCCCGCCCCGATGTTCTCCAGGACGGCCCACAGGGCCGTGGGGCTGCGGAAGTTGGCGGCGACGATCTCGGTGTCCGGCAGGGTGAGACCGGCCTCGGTGTCGAGGGCGGTGACGATCTGCATGATGGTGAGCGAGTCGAGCAGGCCCGTTTCGAGCAGCGGGGTGTCGGGCCGGAGCCGCTGGGGCTCCTCCCCCCGACCCCAGGTGATCTTGCTGCTGATCAGGGCGCAGAGGTCTTCCACGGTGTGCACGGTCGGGCTCCTTCGGCGGGAGGTTCAGGCGGTGACGGTGGCGGTGGCGAGCGCGCGGCGGTCGACCTTGCCGCGGGCGTTGACGGGCAGCGGGCCGGTGGTGACGACCCGGTCGGGCAGCATGCGCAGGGGCAGGACGCCGCGCAGCCCCGCGAGGATGTCCTCCGCGGTCGCCGCGGTCGTGACGTACGCCCAGATCTCGCCCTGGTGCGCGCCGTCCTTGGCGACGACCGCGGCCGCGCCGACCCGCGGCAGGCCGAGCACGGCGCTCTCGACGTCGAGCAGGTCGATGCGGTGGCCGCGCCGCTTGACCTGCGAGTCGCCGCGGCCGCGCAGGAAGACGCGGCCGTCCTCGGTGATCCGGCCGATGTCGCCGGTGGCGTACGCGCGGCGCGGGACGCCGTCGCGGAAGACGACGGTGCGGGTGGGGTCGGTCAGCGCCCCGTCCTGGAGGTAGCCCTGGAAGACGGTGGCCCCGGCGACGAAGATCTCGCCCTGGCCGTCCGTGGGACGGCCGTCCTCGCCGAGGACGTCGACGGTGTCGCCCGCCACGGCCCGGCCGACGGTGATCTCCTCCTCGGCGGTCCAGTCGGCGGGCACCCGGCTGTAGGTGCACACATTGGTCTCGGTGGGCCCGTAGAGGTTGTAGAAGGGGATGTCGCCCAGGAGGCCGAGGTAGCGCTCCAGGAGGCGCGGCGGGAACGGCTCGCCCGCGAAGGCCGCGACGCGCAGCGAGGCGGGGAACCGCTCGGCGGCGCCGCCCTGTTCGAGCATGCCCTGATAGAGCGAGGGCACGGCGTAGAAGGCGGTGACGCGCTGTTCCGTGAGCCAGCCGACGACGTCGCGCGGGAAGGCCCGCAGCATGTCGGGCATCAGGACGGCGCAGGCGCCCGCGGCGGCCGTGCTGAACAGGTCGAAGGTCGTGAGGTCGAAGGTGAGCGCGGCCTGCGAGCCGACCCGGTCCGTCTCGGTCAGACCGAGCTCGGCGGCGGCCCAGAGGGCGAAGTGGGCGACGTTGGCGTGGGAGAGCAGGACGCCCTTGGGGCGGCCGGTGCTCCCGGAGGTGAACAGGACATAGCCGCCGCGGTCGGTGGGGGCGGGCAGGGGCGCGGGCCGGCCGGTGACGGGGACGGTACGGATCCAGTGGAGGCCGTGCTCCAGCTCGCCCTCCTCCTTCTGTGCGTCCGCCCCCGGCGGGGCGGCCTCCGCCGCGGCCTCGCGGGCTCCCGGCAGGGCCCGGCCGGAGGTGAGCAGGACGGAGATCCCCGCGCCGCGCACCATGTGCGCGGTCCGTACGGGCGGGTCCGCGACGTCGAGCGGGGCGACGACCGCCCCGGCACGCAGGCCCGCGTAGATGCCGAGGACCGCCGCCGTCCCCTTGGGGGCGTGCACACCCACCCGGTCGCCGGGCGCGACCCCGGCCGCGGCCAGCTGCCGCGCCAACTCCTCGACCGCGCCCTCCAGTTCGGCGTAGGTCCAGGTGCGTCCTTCGGCGCTCAGGGCCGGCCGGCCGGGGTGGCGGTGGGCGGAGGCGGTGAGCAGGGCGTCCAGCCGGACGCCGGCGGTGTCGCTCATGGGCGGGTCTCCTGGCGCGGCGCCGGTTCGGCGAGAGATGTGGAGAGGGATGCTGAGAGTGATCCGGTGAGGAAGGTGTGGACGGCTTCGATCACGTCGTCGGTCCGTTCCAGGTGCGGGGTGTGGCCGCAGCCGGCCAGCTCCAGGCGCTCCACGGGACCGGGCAGGGCGCGCCGCGCCGCGTCGAGGTGGGCCGTGGTGCCGTAGCGGTCGCGATCGCCCTGGACGAGGAGGACGGGGGCGGTGACTCCGGCGAGATCGGGCCGGATGTCCCAGTCGCGGAACTCCGGCGAGAGCCACACCTGGCTCCAGCCGTGGAAGACGGCCTCCGGGTCCTGGTGGTAGAAGGCCAGCTCACGGGCCAGCGGGCCGGACAGGAAGGCGGCGCGCGCCGCTTCGACGCCCCGCAGTGTGCGGTCCTCCACGAAGAGGTGCGGGGCCATCGCCACGGCGGCTTCGACGGGGTGCGCGGCCGCGTGCAGCAGCGCGATCGAGGCCCCGTCGCTGTGCCCGACGAGCACGGGCCTGTGCATGCCGAGCCGGTCGAGGAGCTCGGGCAGGACCTCGGACGCCTCCTCGTGCATATACCGGGGCGACCGCGGCAGCCGGGCCGGTCCCGAAGTGCCGTAACCATGGCGGGAGAAGACCAGCGCGCGCCGCCCGGTGGCCGCCGCGAGCCGTGCGGGAAAGCGCCGCCACATGGCGATGCAGCCGAGTCCTTCATGAAGGAGAACCAGAGGCGCCGCTTCGGGGTCGCCGCCGAGCACGGTGTATTCGACGGGGCCGCGCGATAACTCGATGGTGGACATCCGATGTCCTCGCTGTGAGTGCCGGTCGGGTGAACGGAGGAACGCCGACCATCGGCGGGTCCGATACTTGCTCACAGCAATGTATCCGTCAACTGCCTTCTGGATTAGGTGAGTTGAATCGGAAACGGCGGCGAGCACGGTAAACTGCGCGGTCCGCGGAATATGAAATTCCCACCCCGGCGGGGTGAGGTGCGCCGGTCCGGCGGTGGCCCGCCGGGTGTACACGCAGGGGGAGCCCGTTCGTCCATGATCAAGCGTCACATCACGGTGTACGCACTCCAGTTGGCGGCTCGCCGCATTCGAGGCGGTCCGGCCGGCACCCTTCCGGGGTGGTGGGTGCCGTCGAGCGAAAGGCGTCCTGGCCGCGGTAAAGCGGTGGTGTCCTGCCGCGCGTCACGGCTATCCTGAACTGCCCCTTTATTGCGTGGAGTCGATGCCATTCCATGCGCACCGGACGCCATTTCCTCGCGAGCCGTCCGGGAGCTCCGCCAGGGCCGTCCCGGAAAGAATCCTCCGGGCCCCCGAATCCTGCCCTTCCCGCCTCGCGCGGGCCTGTTCTCGTGCCGACGGTCGCGGTGGTCCGGCCGAGTCGGTGGATTCGCCCGGAAGGCGCGGCCATCGGGGGGTGGTCACACGTCGTAAAAATCCTCCTCATTTCCCGCTCCGCGCGGTGCCCGTCGGTGCCCCCGGAATCGGCGGCCATCGGGGCAGGCGACAAGGGGCGGGGCCGTCCGGGCGTAGGACGGCATACGGCAGAGAGCGGCACGCGGCCACCCGTGGTGCGTAGCGGCGAGGTGTCCGCGGAGGGGTTCCGCGCTCGGTGAGCGCGCGCCCGGGGTCGCTCCGCCGCGCGGGGCGGTCCGGGGCCGGAGCCACGGCGTCCGTACGTCAGCCGAAGGTGCCGGGCCCGCCGGGAGCGGCGACGGGCGACTCATATCGGACGGCGGAGGCCGTATCCGGCGAAATGGCCCCGCTCCGAGCCCGCAGATGTGCCGGAGCGGCGCTCGGCAGCGGGCAGGCCGCGCCCCCGTCACGCGGGACACCCTCCTGGCCGCCCCGGCCCGCCACTCGCGCGGGAGACGGCGCCGCTCCCGCCCGAATGCGGAATCCATAGCTCCGTAACCGGGGGTTTCCGCCGCCCGCGCGGAATTTCCCTGGATTCCGCGCGCCCATTCCACGCGAAAAGAAAAGGGAAAGGGTATTCAGGGGCTGTCGGGGGCGTCTCGGGGTGGCCCCTACGTGTGCCTGTGCACCCGTACTCCATCTGTAGTACCCGGCAGTCCGTTCTCAGGTACGACGACGCGCGCGGCCCGCAGAGGCATGGTGGAGGTATGAAGGGCTTCGGGACGGACCGGCGAGGGGTGACGTGAGCTCGCTGGTGATGTCGGTGCTGCTGTGTCTGGTGTCCGCCCTCTGCTACGCGGGCGCCGCCATCGTGCAGGAACGTGTCGCCACCACCAGCGCCGGTGGTGCCTGCGGTCCGCTGCGCCACCCGAGCTGGTGGGGCGCCGTGGGGCTGACCGGAGTGGGCGCCGGGCTGCACGTGCTGGCCCTGGCCTACGGCCCGCTCAGCCTGGTGCAGCCGCTGGGCGCGCTCACGATCGTCTTCGCCCTGCCGATGGCCGCGGTGTTCGCCCGCAGGCCCGTCGGCGCCGTCGGCTGGCGCGGCGCGCTGCTCGCCACCGGAGGGCTGATCGCGCTGCTGACGCTGACCGGGTCCCCGCGCACCGAGTTCCTGGACGACGGCGCGAGACCCGTGCTCGCCGCCGCGGGCCTCGGCGCCATCGTCGTCCTCATGGCCGCCGCGCGCTGGGTGCACCGCCCGGCCCCGCGGGGCGTGGTGCTGGCCTCCGCGGCCGGGGTCGCCTTCGGCCTGGGCTCCGTCTTCACCAAGGCCGCCGCCGAGGACTGGACCTCGCACGAGACCGGCTCCCTGCCGCTGGTGCTGGTCGGCGTCGTGGTCTTCGCCTCGGCCGGACTGCTGCTCTCCCAGACCTCCTACCGGGGCGCCGGTCTCGCCGCCCCGCTGGCCACGCTCACCGTCGTGAACCCCGCGGTCGCCGCCGCCATAGGGATAACGGTGCTCGGCGAGGGCTTCCGCTACGGACTGACCGGCGGGGTGCTGGCCGGCGTGGCCGGCGCGGTGGCCGCGAGCGGTGTGGTCACGCTGACGGTGCGCGACGCGGAGCGCGCGCCGTCCGGTCCGGCGTCCCTGCCCGCGGCGCGCGGTCCCGCCCCGGAAGCGCCGGGACCCGTGGGCCACGGGCCCGCGGGCGCGACCCCGTCGCGGCTGTGGCGGCCCGCCCCGGGCCCCGGCCGGACCGGCTTCGCCGCGTGCGGCCGCGACCGGCGGCCCGCGGCGCACTCGGGCTCGCCCCCAGGGGACTGAGACTCCCCGCGGGCCTAGAGCCCCGCGGACGCCGTGCGCAGAGCCGCACGGCACAGCGCGTCCGCCGCCCGCGTCGTCTCCGGCAGCCGGAAGTCACGGGCCAGCCGCAGGGTGAATCCGCAGGCGTGGTCCAGGCTCACCCGGTGGCCGACCGACACGAAGACCGGCTTCACACCGGCCCGGGTGCGCACGGCGCGGCCCACTTCCTCCTCGCCGTCCAGCAGCGGCGAGGCGTCACCGCGCAGCGGCCCCGGTTCCGCGTGGCGGAAGGTGAAGGGGTTCTTGGCGACGCCGATCGTCGGCAGGTCTGTCAGGACGCCGAGGTGGCTCGCCAGGCCGAAGCGGCGCGGGTGCGCGAGCCCGTAGCCGTCGCAGACCACGAGGCCGGGGCTGACCGGCAGCCGGTCCAGCACGGCCAGGACGGTGGGGATCTCACGGAAGGCGAGCAGCCCGGGGACGTACGGGAAGGCGATGCGGCCGACCGCCGTGGCCTCGGCCACCACCTCCAGGGTGCCGCTGTCGAGCGCGACGGCCGCCGCGGCGACGAGGTCCCGCTCGTCGTCGTAGGCGACGTCCACGCCGACGGCGATCAGCGGGGAGCCGGGGGAGGGGCCCGGCTCGTCCCGCACCACCCGGCCCCGCAACTCGTCCTGGACGGCGGCCGCTTCCGCCTCGGTCGTGGGCCAGCCCGCGGGCAGCTCGTCAGGTGTGTGGCTCATGATGCGCCTTACGCTACCGGCGGGGTGTGCCGAGGCGGCGGCGGGGCCGCGAGCGTAGCCTGTGGATCATGTTCGTACTTGAGCTGACCTACATCGCGCCGATCGAGCGCATCGACGCCGCACTCGCCGAGCACGTCGCCTGGCTCGACGCGCACTACGCCTCGGGCGTCTTCATCGCCTCCGGACGCAAGGTCCCGCGCGACGGCGGGGTCATCCTCGCCCTCGGCGACGACCGGGCGAAGATCGAGGAGATCACGAAGAGCGACCCGTTCATGGTGGCGGGGGTGTGCGAATACTCGATCACGGAGTTCATCGCGACGAAGACGGCGCCGCCGCTGGAGCAGTACCGCCAGGAGTTGCCGTCCTGAACAGTCAAAGATTCATCCTTTCGGCCCATGGCGGGTGGCTGTAAGGGCGATCCCCCGGCCCGGGGGCCGCTCATAACGTGAACGCATGGCCCCCATAACCCTGCCTTCGCCCCCCGACCGCCCTCCCGCCCCCCGGCCGACGCGCCGCCACGGGTGGCTGCTGGCCGGGCTGTGCGGGCTGTGGATGGTCGAGGGGCGGCTGCTCAGCCGGGGTGCCCCGTATCCCGGCTCGGCAGGGGGGCATCACGCGCACCTGGTGGTCTGGTGCGCCGGCCTGCTGGTCGCCGCGTGCGTGCTGCCCTGGGCCCCGCTCGCCGTGCGCGCGGTCGCGGCCGTCGCCGTCTCCTGGTCGGCGACCGGCTATCTGCTGACCGTCGGGGCACCCATGCCCGTGTGGGGGCTGACCGAGGGTGCGGCGCTGCTCGTCCTGCTGGCGCTGGTCGCCTGGCGGACGCCCGTGCGGGTCGCGGTGCCGCTGGGGGTCGCCCTGGCCGCGGGCGTGCTCGCGGCGCCCGTACGGGACGCCGACGCGCTGAGCACCACCGTGGTCGCCTACTCCCTCGTCGTGGCCGGGGTCGCCGCGCTGGGGCTGTGCCTGCGCTACCGCGACGTCGAGCGCGCCAGGGCCGTGGCCGCCGCCCGGGAGGCCGAACGGCTGGAGCTGGCCGGGGAGTTGCACGACTTCGTCTCGCACCACGTCGCCGCGATGACCCTGCTGGCGAAGGCCACCGGCTCGCTGGCCAGGGACGAACGGGTCGCGGCCTCGCTGCGGGACATCGAGGAGGCGGGCGGCGAGGCGATGACCACCGCCCGGCGGCTGCTGCGCGTGCTCCAGCAGGACGAGGCCTACCGGGAGCCGCTGCCCGGCCTGGACCGGATCGCGGAGCTGGTCGACGACTTCTCCCGCGCGAGCGGCGCCCCGCGCGTCTCCCTGCACGTCGACCCCTGCTTCGACGCCGGGCTGGCGCCCGAACTGGCCGCTTCCGTCCACCGCATCGTCACCGAGGCCCTGGCCAACGTCGCCAAGCACAGCCCCGGCGCCTCCTCCGTGGAGGTGGAGCTCCGGGACGCGGGCCCGCGCCTGTTCGTCTCCGTGCGCGACGACGGCCGCGGTCCGCAGCACGCCCGCCGCACCGCCGAGGACAGCGGCGGGCTGGGGCTGGTGAGCCTCACCGAGCGAGCCGACGCGATCGGCGGCTCACTGACCGCGGGACCGGTGCCGGGCGGGGGCTGGGAAGTGCTCGCGGTGCTGCCGGTCCAGCACTGACAGCGGGCGAGGGTGACGCAGGTCACATCCGATTCGTGCGGCTGACGTATTCGATCCGCCGTCTCTCCAGAAGAAGCAGAGAGAGGCACGGACCCGCACCACCCCATACCGACCGCAAGGGAGCACGCGTTGTCCACCGTCATCGACCAGGCTGTCCAGGCACGGCTGATCGCATCGGCCCCGAAGGACCGCGCCGTTCCCGCGCAGCTCCGTTATGTGCCCTCCGACCCCTTCGCGGTGCATATCGCGTTTCCTCCCATGGCGTCCCTCGACGGGGCGGACGTGGCATGGGAGTTCGCGCGCGAACTCCTGGCGCGCGGACTCACCTCCCCGGCCGGCGGAGGTGACGTGCACGTCTGGCCCTGCGGCCCGGACCGCACCGTGCTGGAGTTCCATGCCCCCGAGGGCATCGCCATGGTCCAGATCGCCACCTCCGAACTCCGCCGCTTCCTCGCCCGCTCCTACGCCCTCGTCCCCGCCGGCGCGGAGTCCGCGCACCTCGACCTCGACGCGGACCTGACGGCGCTCCTGCGGGAGGCGTAGCCCGGCCGGCGGGGGCTCTGCGGTGCTGCACAGGCGCGGGCCCGGCCCTACGGCGCCACGTACGCCACCCAGTCCGTGCCGCGCAGCGGGTGGGGCCGCCAGCCGCGCGCGTACGGCGGCAGATAGCCGTCCTCCGGGGCGTACAGCACGGCCATCGGCTCCCGTGCGGCGGCGCGTTCCAGCGCCGCCGCCGTGGTCGAGCGGTTGTTGCCCATCGTCTGCGCGGAGGCGCACCCCGCCTCGTACGCGATCGGCTGCGCCCGTGGCCCGCTGACCAGGCACGGCGCCCGCAGGCCCAGGCGCTCCAGGCCGTCCGCGGCGCGGCGGTAGCGCACGGTGGTGTCCCGCGCGTCCGCCGCGTTGGCCCGCAACCCCTCCAGCTGGACGACGAGATGCCCGGCCAGCACCGCGCACAGCAGCACGGCCACGGCGGTGCGGGCCCGGCCGCCCCGCGCGGACCGGAGCGCGCGGGCCGCGAGGCCGGCCACCGGCAGGGCGGCCAGCGCGTAGGTGGGCAGCAGGAAGCGCGGTGCGGAGTAGTCCAGCAGGAGCAGATAGGGCGCGGCGAGCGACAGCGCGCAGGCGACGGGCAGCAGGGTCACCGCCCTGCCGCGGCGGGCCCGCAGCGCCAACCCGCAGGCCGCGGCGGCGAGCACGGGGAGCAGCAGCCACCACAGCGAGTGGGTGAGCGGCGGCGCGGCGATGCGGCAGGGGCGGCAGAGCAGCGGCCCGTCGAGCCCGCGGTACGCCGCGGACAGTCCGCCGCCGAGGTGCGCGCCCATGCCGCCCTCGGTGTCGCTGGAGATGTCGAGCCGCTGGGCGATCCCGCCGAAGCGGACGTACGCCTCGACCGCCCACTGCGCCCCGCCCAGCGCGAGACCGCCGAGGACGGCCGCCACGGTGCCCGGGCGCCGCCAGGCGCGCACGGTCGCGCAGGCCGCGAGCAGTGGCAGGGCGAGCCAGACGCCGTCCGGCGCGCGGAAGAGGGTGGCCGCGGCCAGCGAGAGGGCGAGGCCGACGTGGGCCCGGCGGCCGCCGCCGTCGTCCCGGGCGCGCAGGAACCAGCCGACGGCCGCGACCGCCGTCAGCGCGACCCAGAGGTTCGGCATCACCTGAGGGCCGCTGAGCACCGTGATCCACAGACTGCCGAAGAGCGCGGCGGCGAGCGCGGGGCGCAGCCGCCCGAGCAGTGGCTCCCACACCTTGAACGCCGCGTACAGCGCCGCCGACGACAGCAGCACGAGCACCACGCGCAGGACGAGCGGGGAGGACGTCGCGGCGACGAAGGGAGCGACGAGGAAGGTGATGCCCCGGGAACGGGGAGCGCTGAAGAACGCGGCGGGGTGCCGGGGGTCGACCTGGGAGAGATAGACGGTCTCGTCCCAGCCGAGGTTCATGTGCGCGACGGCGTAGCAGAGTTGGGCGAGGCCGTAGAGGAGCGCGACGGCGGCGAGCGGCGGGATCCGCCGCGCCGGCGCCCGGTCCTCGGGCGCCGGCCGGTCCGGAAGGACCGGAAGGAGGGGATCGGGCAGCCGAGGGGGCGCCGTCCGCGCGCGGTCGGAGTGCCGTTCCGTGGGAGCCATGCCCCCTTCTACCGTATTTACGGCCGCTGTTGCCCCGCCTTCGCGGCGGCCGCCCGCCCCGCCGACGCGGCGATCTCCGCCTCCGCCGCCGCTCGGTCGGCCCAGCATGCTCCGCTGTCGACGGATTTGCCGGGTTCGAGCTCCTTGTAGACCTCGAAGAAGTGCTGGATCTCCAGCCGGTCGTACTCGGGCAAGTGCCGTAGATCTCTCATGTGTTCATGGCGCGGATCGTTCGCGGGCACGCACAGGACCTTGTCGTCCTCGCCCTGCTCGTCCCTCATCCGGTACATCCCGATGGCGCGGCAGCGGATGACCACCCCGGGGAACGTCGGCTCACCGGCGAGCACCAGGGCGTCGAGGGGCTCGCCGTCGGCGCCGAGGGTCTCCTCGATGAAGCCGTAGTCCGCGGGATAGCGGGTGGAGGTGAACAGCAGCCGGTCCAGCCGGATCCGGCCGCGTTCGTGATCCATCTCGTATTTGTTGCGGCTGCCTTGCGGGATCTCCACGACGACGTCGAAGTCCACGGGTGCCCTTCCCTTTGGCGGTCGGCTGCTCCCATGGTGGCGCGGTGCGCGACGGCACACCATGGTCCGGACCGGGGAGGCTGGAACGGATGTGGGGCGCCGCACAGCCAGCCCGGCCGGCGTTTGAGGCCGCCCGCCGCTGGGGGCACCTCCCAGCGGTAGCTGGGGGAGTCACGCACCCCCAGCCGAAATGAGTGCTCAGCCCAGCGTTTCCGCCCGCGGAGCCAAGGGCAGAGCCCTCGTCCGGAAGAAACGGTGGAAGGGGATCCGCATGCCGCTGTCCATGCCCCTCGGCGGGGTCGTGCCTCCTGTCTGTACGCCGCTCACGCCCGGCGGCGACGTGGACGTCCGCTCGCTCGGCGCGCTCGTGGAGCATGTGCTGGGGGCGGGCGTCGACGCCGTGTTCGCGCTGGGGTCCAGCGGGGAGGCCGCCTTCCTGACCGACGACCGGCGCGGCACCGCGCTGCGGGCCGTCGTGGAGGCGGTCGGCGGGCGGGTGCCCGTGCTGGCGGGGGCCATCGACATGACGACGGCCCGCGTCCTGGCGCACGCCCGCGTCGCGGAGTCCCTCGGCGCGGACGCGCTCGTCGTCACCGCGCCCTTCTACGCGGGTGCCCACCCCGCCGAGACCGCCGACCACTTCCGCCGGGTCCGGGCCGGCACGCGGCTGCCGCTGATCGCGTACGACATCCCGCCCGCCGTGCACAGCAAGCTCACCCCCGCCGTGCTCCTGCCGCTCGTGGAGGACGGCACGCTCGCCGGGCTGAAGGACAGCAGCGGTGACCTCGGCATGCTGCGCAGACTGCTCGTCGCCCTGCGCGAGCGCGGCCTCGACCGGAGGTTCGGCGTGCTCACCGGCTCCGAACTCGCCGCCGACGCCGCCCTGCTGGCCGGGGCCCACGGCGTCGTGCCGGGGCTGGGCAATGTGGACCCCGCCGGATTCGTACGGCTGTACGCGCACGCCCGCGCGGGCCGCTGGCGCGAGACGGCCGCCGAGCAGGACCGGCTGGCGGCGCTGTTCGCGCTCGCGGAGACGGGGGATCCGGTGGCGATGAGCGGCGGCTCGTCCGCGCTCGCCGGCTTCAAGACGGCGCTCCACCTGCTCGGCGTCATCGCCTGCCCGGCGACGGCTGCGCGTCCGGGCCTGCCACAGGAGTCGGTGCGGGTGGTGCGCCGACTCCTGGAAGAGGCCGGCTTGCTCTGACCGCTGACGCGCCGGCGCCTTCGGCGGGAGGGCCCTGCCCCCAGGCGCCGGACGGGCCGGGCGTGGCCGGTGCCGCCGTGCGAGCCGGCGCGGACTCACCCGTCCAAGTGCCGCCGGGCCACCGGGATTTTGCCCACCGCCGACCCCGGCCAGGTCTTGTGGAAAGGGGAACCCGTTCTTAACATCACGAGTGTTACAGCACTTGTGTCATAGGACTGGGGTCTGGATGGCAGAGACAGCGAACGGTCCGCTCACCGGCGTCCGTGTGGTCGAGCTCGCGGGAATCGGGCCCGCGCCGTTCGCCGCCATGCTGCTGGGCGACCTCGGTGCCGACGTCGTCCGCGTCGACCGCCCCGACGGCCCGGGGCTGCACATCGATCCGCGCCACGACGTCACCAACCGCAACAAGCGCTCGGTGATCGTGGACCTCAAGTCCCCGGACGGCCCCCCGGCCGTCCTCGATCTCGTCGAGCGCGCCGACGTCCTGCTGGAGGGCTTCCGGCCGGGCGTCGCCGAGCGGCTCGGCATTGGCCCCGAGGTCTGCCACGCCCGCAACCCCCGCCTCGTCTACGGCCGGATGACCGGCTGGGGCCAGGAGGGGCCGCTCGCCGACACCGCCGGGCACGACATCGCGTACATCGCCGTCACCGGCGCCCTCGGCCTGGCAGGGCCCGCCGGCGGCCCGCCGTACGCCCCCGCCAACCTCCTCGGCGACTTCGCCGGCGGCTCCCTCTATCTGGTCATCGGCGTCCTCGCCGCCCTCCAGCACGCCCGTGCCACCGGCACCGGCCAGGTCGTCGACGCCGCCATCGTCGACGGCACCGCCCACCTCACCGCACTCATCCACGGCATGCTCGCCGCGGGCGCCTGGCAGGACCGGCGCGGCGCCAACCTCCTCGACGGGGGAGCGCCCTTCTACGGGACGTACGAGACGGCCGACGGCGGCCACATGGCGGTGGGGGCGCTGGAGAAGCGCTTCTACGCGGAGTTCCTCGACCGCCTCGGCCTCACCACCGGGGCGCCCGACCGCGACGACCCCGCCCGGTGGGAGGCGCTGCGCGACGCCGTCGCCGTACGCTTCAAGCAGCGCACCCGTGCCGAGTGGACGGAGGTCTTCGCGCACTCGGACGCCTGCGTCGCGCCCGTTCTCTCCCTCCGGGAGGCCCCCGCCCATCCGCACCTCGCCGCCCGCGGCACCTTCGTCGAAGACGGCGGCCTCACCCAGCCCGCCCCCGCCCCGCGCTTCTCCGCCACCCCCGGCTCCGTGCGCCGCCCGCCCGCCCGGCCGGGCGCGGACACCGCCGAGGTGGCGCGCGACTGGGACGTCCCCCGCCTCGCCCCCCACCGGAAGGGCCCGCACCGATGAAGCGTCAGATCTTCACCGCCGACCACGAGGCGTTCCGCGGCACGGTGCGGACCTTCCTCGCCAAGGAGGTCGTGCCGCACCACGCCCGGTGGGAGCGCGAGGGCATCGTCCCGCGCGAGGTGTGGCTGGCGGCCGGGCGGCAGGGGCTGCTCGGCCCGGCCGTGCCCGAGGAGTACGGCGGCGGGGGCACCACCGACTTCCGCTACAGCGCCGTGCTCACCGAGGAATTCGCCCGCGCGGGCGCCGCCGGGCTCGCGGTCGGGCTGCACAACGACGTCATCGGGCCCTACCTCACCTCGCTCGCCACCGACGAGCAGAAGCGGCGCTGGCTGCCGGGCTTCTGCACCGGCGAGATCATCACGGCCATCGCGATGACCGAGCCGGGCGCGGGCTCGGACCTCCAGGGCATCCGCACCACGGCCGAGGACCGCGGTGACCACTGGCTGCTGAACGGCTCCAAGACCTTCATCTCCAACGGGATTCTCGCCGACCTCGTCATCGTCGTCGCGAAGACGACGCCGGAGGGCGGGGCGAAGGGGCTCAGCCTCCTCGTGGCCGAGCGGGGCATGCCCGGCTTCGAGCGCGGCCGCAACCTCGACAAGATCGGCCAGAAGGCCCAGGACACCGCGGAACTCTTCTTCCAGGACGTGCGGATCCCCAAGGAGAACCTCCTGGGCGAGCTCCACGGCGCGTTCGGCCATCTGATGACCCATCTCGCCCAGGAGCGCATGACCATCGCCGTGGCCGGGATCGCGGCCGCCGAGCACCTCGTGGAGCTCACCACCCGCTACGTCAAGGAGCGCGAGGCGTTCGGCCGGCCGCTCGCCAGGCTCCAGCACGTCCGCTTCGAGATCGCCGAGATGGCCACGGAGTGCGCGGTCACCCGCGCGTTCGTGGACCGCTGCATCACCGAGCACACCGCCGGAGAGCTCGACGCCGTGCACGCCTCCATGGCCAAGTGGTGGGCGACCGAGCTCCAGAAGCGCGTCGCCGACCGCTGTCTGCAACTGCACGGCGGGTACGGCTATATGGCCGAATACCCCGTCGCCAAGGCGTTCACCGACGGCCGGATCCAGACGATCTACGGTGGGACGACCGAGATCATGAAGGAGATCATCGGCCGCTCCCTGCTCGCCTGACCGCCGTCCTTGAGCCGCCCCCCGAGCCGCCCTGTTGAAGCCGCCCCCTCGAAAGGCCCACGACCTTGAGCACCGAAGCGTACGTATACGACGCGATCCGCACCCCGCGCGGCCGCGGGAAGGCCGACGGCGCCCTGCACGGCACCAAGCCCGTCGACCTCGTCGTCGGCCTCATCCACGAGCTGCGGCGGCGGTTCCCGGGCCTCGACCCGGCCGCCGTCGACGACATCGTGCTCGGCGTCGTCAGCCCCCTCGGCGACCAGGGCTCCGACATCGCCAAGGTCGCCGCCATCGCCGCCGGGCTGCCCGACACCGTGGCGGGCGTCCAGGAGAACCGCTTCTGTGCCTCGGGCCTGGAAGCCGTCAACATCGCCGCCGCCAAGGTCCGCTCCGGCTGGGAGGACCTCGTGCTCGCCGGTGGCGTCGAGTCGATGTCGCGGGTGCCCATGGGCTCCGACGGCGGCGCCTGGTTCGCCGACCCGATGACCAACTTCGAGGTCGGCTTCGTGCCGCAGGGCGTCGGCGCCGACCTCATCGCGACCCTGGGCGGCTTCTCCCGCCACGACGTCGACGTCTTCGCCGCCCGCTCGCAGGAGCGCGCGGCCCAGGCGTGGAAGGAGGGCCGCTTCGACCGCTCCGTGGTGCCCGTACGCGACCGCAACGGTCTCGTCGTCCTCGACCGCGACGAGCACGTACGCCCCGGCACCACCCCCGAGACCCTCGCGGGCCTCAAGCCCTCCTTCGCCACGATCGGCGAGCAGGGCGGCTTCGACGCCGTGGCGCTGCAGAAGTACCACTGGGTGGAGAAGATCGACCACGTGCACCACGCGGGCAACTCCTCCGGGATCGTCGACGGCGCCGCGCTCGTGGCCATCGGCAACCGTGAGACCGGCGAGCGCTACGGCCTCACCCCCCGCGCCCGCATCGTCTCCGCCGCCGTCTCCGGCGCCGACCCCACCATCATGCTCACCGGCCCCGCGCCCGCCTGCCGCAAGGCCCTCGCCAAGGCCGGGCTGACCGCGGCCGACATGGACCTGGTGGAGATGAACGAGGCGTTCGCCGCGGTCGTGCTGCGCTTCGCCCAGGACATGGACATCAGCCTGGACAGGATCAACGTCAACGGCGGGGCGATCGCGCTCGGGCACCCGCTGGGCGCGACCGGGGCGATGCTGCTCGGGACGGTCATCGACGAGCTGGAGCGGCGGGACCAGCGGTACGGGCTGGTCACGCTGTGCGTGGGCGGCGGGATGGGGATCGCCACCGTCGTCGAACGCCTGTAGTTCCCCGCCCCCGGCCCGCCGACGCCCGACGGGCCCCACCCACCCGAGCCTGATGGAGAACCCCCGGATGAGCCTGACCGACACCATTCGCTGGGAGCGGAGCGACGACGGCATCGTCACGCTCGTCCTGGACGACCCCGCGCAGTCCGCCAACACCATGAACGCCGCCTTCAAGGCGTCCCTCACCGCGACCGCCGACCGGCTGGAGGCCGAGCGGGAGTCCGTGCGGGGCGTCGTCATCACCTCCGCGAAGAAGACCTTCTTCGCGGGCGGCGACCTCAAGGAAATGATCAAGGTCGGCCCCGATGACGCCCAGCAGGTCTTCGAGACCTCCATGGCCATCAAGCGCGACCTGCGCCGGATCGAGACCCTCGGCGTGCCGGTCGTCGCCGCCGTCAACGGCGCGGCCCTCGGCGGCGGTTATGAGATCGCCCTCGCCTGCCACCACCGCGTCGCCCTCGACGCCCCGCACGTGAGGATCGGCCTCCCCGAGGTCACCCTCGGCCTCCTCCCGGCGGCCGGCGGCGTCACCCGCACCGTACGGCTCCTCGGCATCACCGACGCCCTGCTCAAGGTGCTGCTCCAGGGCACCCGCCACAGCGCGCGGCGCGCCCTCGACGCGGGCCTGGTCCACGAGGTCGCCGCCACCGGCGAGGAACTGCTGGCCAAGGCCCGTGCCTTCATCGACGCGCACCCCTCCTCCCGGCAGCCCTGGGACGAGAAGGGCTACCGCATCCCCGGCGGCACCCCGGCCAGCCCGCGCTTCGCGGCCAACCTCCCGGCCTTCCCGGCCACCCTCAAGAAGCAGCTCGGCGGCGCCCCCTACCCCGCGCCGCGCGACATCCTCGCGGCGGCCGTCGAGGGCTCGCAGGTCGACTTCGAGAACGCGCAGGTCATCGAGGCCCGTTACTTCACCGAGCTGGTCACGGGGCAGACCGCGAAGAACATGATCCAGGCGTTCTTCTTCGACCTCCAGACCGTCAACTCCGGCGCCGGCCGCCCGGCGGGCGTCGCACCCCGCAAGGTGACGAAGGCCGCCGTCCTCGGCGCCGGCATGATGGGCGCGGGCATCGCCTACGCCTGCGCCAAGGCGGGCATCGAGGTCGTGCTCAAGGATGTGTCCCAAGAGGCGGCGGAGAAGGGCAAGTCCTACTCCGCGGGCCTGCTGGCGAAGGCGCTGGCCAAGGGGCGTACCACCGAGGCCGAACGGGACGCGCTGCTCGCCCGGATCACCCCCACCGCCGACCCGCGGGACCTCGCGGGCTGTGACGCCGTCATCGAGGCGGTGTTCGAGGACCCGTCCCTCAAGCACAAGGTCTTCCAGGAGATCCAGCACATCGTCGCGCCCGACGCGCTGCTGTGCTCCAACACCTCCACCCTGCCGATCACCCTGCTGGCCGGAGGCGTCGAGAGGCCCGCCGACTTCGTCGGCCTGCACTTCTTCTCGCCCGTCGACAAGATGCCGCTGGTGGAGATCATCAAGGGCGAGCGGACCGGGGACGAGGCGCTGGCCCGCGCCTTCGACCTCGTCCAGCAGATCCGCAAGACGCCGATCGTCGTCAACGACTCGCGCGGCTTCTTCACCTCACGGGTGATCGGCCGGTTCATCAACGAAGGCGTGGCGATGGTCGGCGAGGGCATCGACCCCGCCTCAGTCGAACAGGCCGCGGCCCAGGCCGGCTACCCCGCCAAGGTGCTCACCCTGATGGACGAGCTCACCTTCACGCTCCCGCGCAGGATCCGCGAGGAGACCCGGCGCGCGGTCGAGGAGGCGGGCGGCACCTGGACCCCGCACCCGGCGGACGCGGTGCTCGACCGGATGCTGGACGAGTTCGGCCGCACCGGGCGCGGCGGCGGCGCGGGCTTCTACGACTACGTGGACGGCAAGCGGGCCGGCCTGTGGCCGGGTCTGCGCGAGCACTTCACCAAGCCGGACGCTGCCGTTCCGTTCGAGGACATGAAGGAGCGGATGCTTTTCGTGGAGGCGCTGGACACGGTGCGCTGCCTGGAGGAGGGCGTCCTGTCGTCGGTGGCCGACGCGAACATCGGGTCGATCCTGGGGATCGGCTTCCCGGGGTGGACGGGGGGCGCGCTCCAGTACATCAACGGATATGAGGGTGGTCTGCGGGGATTTGTGACGCGGGCGCGGGCCTTGGAGGCGGCGTACGGGGAGCGGTTCGCTGTGCCGGGGTTGTTGGCGGAGAAGGCGGATCGGGGCGAACGCTTCGAGTAGGGCGGATTCTTTCCCCAGTCCCGCCCCTTCCCGCGACTGGGGCAAGCCCCCAGCAACACGCTTCGCGCGTTGTCCTCGATCTCCCCCGGCTGACGCCGGGAGGTGCCCCCAACGGGCTGGATGTGGCTGAGCTCAGGCACATCCAGCCCGTTGGGCGATTGAGGACGCGGCCGCAGGCCGCTCCCGCCGCAGGCGGCAGACGGCCCCGCGGCCGGGGGCCCGGGGCACGCGCCCCGGTTTCGGGAAGGGGCGGGACCGGGCGAGAGCCCGCCGCAGGCGCAACGGTGTCGCACTCGCCCACCGCGGGGCTACCGCGCCCCACCCGCCTCCCCGTAGAGCCCCCGCAGCTCAGACCGCAGCGACCGCTGAAACGCCGTCACCAGCGCCTGCACCACGATCGGTTGCATATGCGCCGACAGGGACTTCATCGCCGCCACATCCGCCGCGTCCACCTCCTCCTCGAAGAGCCGCGTCAGTTCCCGCGCCGTCGCGCGGGCGTGGTCGAGGAGGATCGTGCGGGCGGCGACGAGTGCCTCGGGTGCGATGGGGACATCGAGCAGCCGGACGCCGAGGGGCAGCAGGGCCACGTCGGCCCGGAAGGCGTCCTCGGCGGCGAGGGGTTCCAGGACGCCCATCGCGGTGAGCCGCTCGATGTCCTCCTCGGTGAAGGCCCGGCCCGCCCGCCGCTCCAGCTGCGCGCGCGTCGTCTCCTGCGGCTTGTCCGGTGTCCAGGAGGCCACCAGGGCACGGTGGATGGCGAGGTCGTGCGGGCTGATCCCGTCGGGGAGCTGCCGCAGATAGCGTTCGATGGCGGCGAGGGTGAGGCCCTGGTGCTGGAGTTCCTCGATCAGGGCGAGCCGCGCGAGGTGCCCGGGGCCGTAGCGCCCGACCCGGCGGGGCCCGATCTCGGGCGGCGGCAGCAGCCCACGGGTGCCGTAGAAGCGCACGGTGCGCACGGTCACCCCGGCGCGGGCGGCCAACTCGTCGACGGTGAGGCCGGTTTCCTCGGTGTCCGTGGCCATCGGCGGCGCCTCGCTCTCTGTTCCGCACCTCTGGGGTTCAACAGTATTGCTGTACCACCGTCGCTGTGAAACCTCCCGGCCGCCCGGCCCGTACGGCACAGAGCCCGTCGCACCGCGGCGATCGCGGTGCGACGGGCCCTGCCGGCCGTGCGGGGATCAGTGCTGCGGGTGCGTGGCGGCCTGTGCCTCCTGGATCTTCTTCCAGGACTTCGGCTGGGCCGGGGCCTTGAGCGACTTCGCCGCCTTGGGCGCCGTGCCCGTGGAGTTCGGTGACACGGCCGGCTTGGAGGTGGCGAACAGCCAGGTGTCGAAGAGCTGCGCGAGCGGCTTGCCGGAGACCTTCTCGGCGAACGTCACGAAGTCCTGGATCGAGGCGTTGCCGTACTTGTTCGCGGCCGTCCACCCCTGGAGGATCTCGAAGAACGCCTTGTCGCCGACCTTGGTGCGCAGCGCCTGGAGCGCGAGGGCCCCGCGGTCGTAGACGGCGCGGTCGAACTGCTTGTCCGCGCCCGGGTCGCCCGGCTTGACCGTCCAGAAGGCGTTGTCGGCGGGCACGCCGCTGTAGATGTAGTCGGCGAGCTCCTGGGTGGTGCCCTCGCCCTCCTTCTCCGACCACAGCCACTGGGCGTAGGTGGCGAAGCCCTCGTTGAGCCAGATGTTGCGCCAGTCCTTCACCGAGACGCTGTCGCCGAACCACTGGTGGGCCAGCTCGTGCACGATCAGCGAGGTGTTGGCGCCGTTGCTGAAGCTGCCCGGGCTGTAGTACGGCCGGGTCTGGGTCTCCAGCGCGTAGCCCGTCTTCACGTTGGGCACGTAGCCGCCGACCGCGGTGAAGGGGTACGGCCCGAAGAGCGAGCTCTCCCAGTCGATGACCTCGGGGGTGCGCTCGATCGTCGCCCGGACGGCGGGGCCGTTCTCGCCGAGGTCCTTGCTGTAGGCGTTGAGGACCGGCAGCCCGTTGGCGGTGGTGTCCCGCGTGATGTCGAACTTGCCCACCGCGAGCGTGGTGAGGTACGTCGCCTGCGGCTTGGCGGAGCGCCAGTTGTAGCGCGTCCAGCCGAGCTTGGAGCTCTGCGAGGTCAGGACGCCGTTGCTGACGGTCTGGTAGCCGTCCGGCACCGACACCGAGATGTCGTACGTGGCCTTGTCCGTCGGGTGGTCGTTGCTCGGGAACCACCAGGCCGAGCCCTCCGGCTCCTGCGCCACGACCGCGCCGTCCGGGGTGCGGTTCCAGGCGGTGAAGTCGCCGACCTTCACCGTGGAGGGGGTGCCGCTGTAACGGACGACCACGCTGACGTCCTTGCCCTTGGGCAGGGCGGCGGACGGGGTGATCTCCAGCTCGTGGACGCCGGACCTGGCGAACGTGGCCTTCTTCCCGTTGACCAGGACCTCGTTCACGTCGAGCAGGAAGTCCAGGTTGAAGCGGGACAGGTCCTGGGTGGTGGTGGCGAGCAGGGTCGCCGTGCCCTCCAGCTTGTCCGTCTTCGGCTGGTACTTCAGCCTCAGGTCGTAGTGCGAGACGTGGTAACCGCCGTTCCCGGCGTCGGGGTAGTAGGAGTCCCCGACGCCCGGTGCGCCCGGCGTGGGCTCGGCGGCAGACGCGGGGATCGCCAGCAGCAGGCAGGCGGCGGCCGCGCCCGGAACGATGAGTCTGTGACGCACGAGTCACTCCAACTCGTAGACGATAACGATCACTCGGAGCCTATGAACTCACTGTGAGGGAGGGTATGTCCATGGGGCGTCCGACATGGGATCGTCATGCGCCTGTCACGAATCGGGTTTCCGGCCACCTTGTGCTTGTTCCTTTACATCGGGTGGTCACTCTCTGTATTGAGGCTGTGGTCGCTGTGGTCTGTTCCGGTCGCGTTCGATCAGCGTCTCGGGTCGCTTG